>DATFTB010000229.1:0-27686 GCA_035262325.1 Candidatus Acidiferrum sp. | reverse complement strand
GTCGGCGCGCCGTTTTTTATCTATCTGCTTCGCCGGAGGCTCTCGTGAGCACGCCCCTTCGAACGCCTTCGCCACCCCCGGATCAGCCGCGCTCGAATCCTGACGTCCGCTTGAGCGTCGAGCAGGCCAGTTACGTCTACGCGCCGAATCCCTCACAAGCGCCTCTATTCACTCTTGAGGCGCTCAGTTTTCAGGCCAAACCGGGCGAGATCGTCGCTATCCTGGGACCCAATGCCAGCGGCAAATCCACGCTGCTGAAACTTATCTCCGGCGCTCTCGAACCGCTCTCCGGCCGCGTCTTCCTAAACGGGTTCGCCACGCACTCGCTTCCCCCCAAAATCCGGGCGCAGCGCATCGCACTCGTACAGCAGGAAAGCCGCCTGCTCTTCCCATCGCGCGCGTGGGAATTTGTCTTGCAGGGTCGGCATGCCTACAACCGCCGCCTGCACTTCGAATCCGAGAAAGACATCAACATCGCCAAGAACGCGCTTGCCCAGGTTGGCGCAACGCATCTCGTCGAACGCTGGATGGACCAAATCTCCGGCGGCGAAAAACAGCGCGTGATTCTCGCTCGTGCGCTCGCCCAGCAGCCCTTACTCCTGCTCCTCGATGAACCGACCCTCCATCTCGACATCGGAGCCCAGGTCGATCTGCTCGATTCCCTGCGCCACCTGGTGGCGGTAAATCGCTACACCGTGATTGTCGTAACCCACGAACTCAATCTCGTCGGCGAATACGCTGACCAGGTCGTGCTTTTGCAAAAAGGGAAGTGCCTGCGCGTCGGTTCGCCCGCCAGCGTTTACCAGAGGGAACTGCTCGAGCAGGTCTTTCAAGCGCCGCTGACTGTGGAAATGACGGTTGCGGGCCGGCCGCGCGTGACCTTGTTGGGAAAAAGCTAAAACGTATTCTTGTTCAGCTGAACCCGGCGCGGCTCCTCGTCGCCGAACCTAGCAACCCACAGCGGGCCGAGCCGAGCGGGCTGCCGCTTTGACTACTCCGCGTCGATCCGGGCCGAGGTAATCGGAGCCACCGTAAACCGGCCGAAGGCCCTCTCTGCTATACTTTCTCCCTAACCAATGACGAAATTCGTCACCGAATCCGCCATCTCGCCCGCCTTGCTCGGAAAGTATGAGCCCGTGATCGGCCTGGAAGTCCATGCGCAATTGCTGACCAAGACCAAGATTTTCTGTGGCTGCTCGACGCGGTTCGGCGACCCGCCGAACTCCAATGTTTGCCCGGTCTGCCTCGGTTTGCCCGGCACACTGCCGGTTTTGAACAAACGCGCGGTCGAGATGGGCATACGAGCCGCGCTGGCGCTGAATTGCACTGTTCACGACCATTCGCGTTTCGCCCGGAAAAACTATTTCTACCCCGATCTGCCGAAAGGCTACCAGATTTCCCAGTACGAACTTCCGCTCGCCACCGGCGGCTGGGTGGAAATCGAGCACGATGGGAAAACCAAGCGCGTCGGGATCACCCGCCTGCACCTCGAAGAGGACGCCGGCAAGTCGCTCCACGACGGCTTCCCGCATTCCAATGAAAAAACGTACGTGGACTTCAACCGTTGCGGAACGCCTTTGAGCGAGATCGTTTCCGAACCCGATATGCGTTCGCCGGATGAAGCCTATGCCTATCTGACCACGCTCCGGCAAATCCTGCTCTACACCGGTGTGAGCGACTGCAACATGGAGGAAGGCTCGCTGCGCTGCGACGCCAACGTGAGCGTCCGTCCGCGCGGGGCCAACGAGTTCGGTACCAAGGTCGAAGTCAAGAATCTGAATTCCTTCCGCTACCTTGCCAAGGCCCTCGAGTTTGAAATTGAACGGCACGTCGGCATCCTCGAATCCGGGGGCCGCATCTCCCAGGAAACGCGCCTCTGGAACCAGGCCGCGGGCCGCACCGATCCAATGCGTTCGAAAGAGAAGGCCCACGATTACCGCTACTTTCCGGAGCCCGACCTTTTACCGGTACACGTCGGCGATCAGTGGCGCGAAAGCGTGCGTTCCTCCCTGCCGGAATTGCCCGCGGCCAAGCGCGCCCGCTTTGTGTCGGACTTTGCTGTGACTCGCTACGACGCGGAGGTACTTACCGACACCCAGTCACTTGCGAACTATTTCGAGTCCGTCGTCAAGGCCGGGGTACCCGGCAAGGCCGCCGCGAATTGGATGCAGACGGAACTGCTTCGCCGCCTGAACGATTCCGGCAGGGAGATTACCGCGAGCCCGGTTTCGCCTGCCGCCCTCGCCGAACTGGTCGCGCTGGTGGAATCTGGAAAAATCACCGCGGCGGTTGGCAAGAAGGTGTTTGCAACGATGTTTGAAACGGCCCGTTCCGCGGCGGAAATCGTTGCGGCCGGGGGCCTCGGCGCCCAGGTCGCCGATGATGCGATCGAACAGGCCGCGCGCGAAATTATCTCCAAGAATCCGGACAACGTCGCCAAATTCAAGTCCGGCAATGAGGGTGTATTCAAGTTTTTTGTCGGTCAGGTCATGAAAGCCACACGCGGCCAGGCGAATCCGCAGGCCGTCAATGATATCGTTCGCCGGCTACTTTCGTAATCGGTCAGCCCCAGGATTCTACGAGGAAGGGTGATGCTCAAGATCGGTGACAAGGCCCCTACGTTTTCGCTTGCTTGCGACAAAGGCAGGCTGGTCGCTCTAAAGGACTTCCACGGCAAGAACGTTGTCCTCTTTTTCTTTCCGAAGGCCAACACTCCCGGTTGAACAACCGAAGCGTCCGAGTTTCGTGACGCAAGCAAGCAATTCGAAAAGGTGAATGCCGTGATCCTAGGCATGAGTGCCGATCCCGTAGAAGCTCTTTCGAGCTTCAAGCTCAAGCAAAGGCTGAATTTTCCGCTTTTGAGCGATCCGGACCACAAAACCATCGAAGCCTATGGCGCCTGGCGGACGAAGAAATTCATGGGGCGCTCTTTCAGGGGCATTGCCCGTTCGACGTTTCTCATCGGCACGGACGGCAGGATCGAGGCTATTTGGGATCCCGTGAAGGCCAAGGGGCACGCGGGCCAAGTTTTGTCGCAGTTGCGCGCGAAACCGCTCTCGGCCGTCAAATCGTAGCGGCTAATTCTTCGCCTGCCGGCTCAATCAGCATATTGTCGATGAGCCTTGTCTTGCCGATATACACGGCCAACAACGCGTAGGATCGCCCGGTGACGCGCACGACAGGTTCAAAACTGCCCGCGTCCACGATTTCCGCGTAATTGACCGTTGCGAGCGGCTCGCCCTGGAACTCTTTTCTCATGGCCCGCTGCAATTCGAGCGTATCTCGCGCACCGGCGGCGATTTCCCGCCGTGCCGCGACGAGTGCGCGGTACAAAACCGTTGCGGCCTTGCGCTCGTCCGCTCTGAGGTAGGTGTTTCGCGAACTGATCGCCAGCCCATCCGCCTCCCGCACGATGGGGCAGGCGACAATCTCAACGTCGAGATTCAGATCTTTCACCATTTGTTGAATGATGCGCACTTGCTGAGCGTCCTTGCGCCCGAAATACGCAAAATGCGGCTCCACCGTCTCGAACAACTTCATAACCACCGTGGCCACTCCCCGAAAGTGGCCGGGCCGCGATTTGCCCTCCAACCGGTCGCTTAGTCCCTCGACCTGCACGTAGGTCGAAAAGCCTTTGGGATAGATTTCCGCCGCTTCCGGCAGAAACAATGCGTCCACCTCCGCCTCCGTCAGTTTCTCGATGTCCGCTTCGAGCGGTCTTGGGTACCTCGAGAGGTCCTCACTCGGTCCGAATTGTGTGGGGTTTACAAAGATGGAGGCATAAACGGGTGCGCACTCTTTTTTCGCGCGTTTGACCAGAGCCATGTGCCCGGCGTGCAGGGCTCCCATCGTCGGCACGAATCCGATGACACGCTGGTCCAGCCGTGCTTCACGCGCTTTTTCCTTCATCCAGGCGATCGTCCGGACCGTCTCCATCGCGGCAGGGTTCACACCTTCGCCGCAGTCGCGCGTTCCCGATAGAAGTGCATCAGGTCGGTCAGAATTGGCTCGGTGCCCAGCTGCCGCAACATGGTCGTGACTTGACCCCGGTGGTAGGTCCCGTGATTCACCAGGTGCAACATCGATTGCCACAAGGGATTCTTGTACACGCCGAACTTCATGGTCTTGTATTCCATGACTCGGTCGAGATCGTTCGGCGCTAGCCCGCGAACGAACTTCAGGAGCGTAGGCTCAAATTCCAGCCAGCGCGCCTTGAGACCGCCTATTTCCGTAAATTCGTTCCCATCGGGAATCGAAGCAGGTGAACGCCCCTGAAACCGTTCGAGCCACAGCCATTCGACGCCGAGAATGTGCGCCAAGGTATCTCGCACCGAGGAGAAACTCGAGCCCATCGGTTTCACGAATTGCTCCTGGCTCAGCGCGCCCGCCGCCTGTAGCACCCTCCGGTCGGCCCAGGCATTGTAATCGTAGAGTGCCACCATCTCATCCGGCTTCATGCTCTCCTCCCTCAAAAATCAGAAGGGCGCCGTAGCGATTCGCGGCGCCCCTCGATTCATTCCTTTTCCGCCGTTTACCGGGCGATCGCTATGGTCTTCCGTCCCTTTACAACGGCCGGCGCATGATAAGACTCCGCATCGGTCGGAAAGCGGCCGCTCTCGACGTCGGCGCAATACTCGCGCACAGCCTTCAAAATTGCTTCCCCGACGTTTGCATAGCGCCGCGCAAACTTTGGCGGATTTTGAAAGGTCAGTCCCAACAGGTCGTGCAGAACCAGAACCTGGCCGTCGCAGTCCGGCCCGGCACCGATCCCGATCGTGGGGATTCGCACAGCCTTGGTAATTTCCGCGGCCAACTCGCGCGGTATGGCTTCGAGCACAATCGAAAACGCGCCCGCCGCCTCCACGGCCCGCGCATCACGCAGAACTTGCTCCGCTGCATTCGGTGTTTTGCCCTGCACGCGGTAGCCGCCGAGCGCATTCACCGATTGAGGCGTCAGCCCGATGTGCCCCATGACCGGGATTTCCGCTTCCGTCAACCGCGCAATCAATTCCAGGCGACGCTCGCCGCCCTCGATTTTTACCGCCTCGGCGCCTGCTTCCTTCACAAAGCGCATGGCGTTTCGCAGCGACTCGCTGATGTCACCGTGGTAGGAACCATAGGGCATGTCGGCCACGACCAGCGCTCGCGCGACGCCGCGCCGGACGGCCTTCGTGTGATGTAGGGCCTCGTCGAGCGTCAGCGGCAACGTGCTGTCGTGCCCCAGCATCACCATCGCTAGCGAGTCGCCCACGAGCACGACATCTACCCCGGCTTCGTCGACAAGACGAGCCGCTGGATAGTCGTATGCCGTCAGGCAAGTGATTTTCTTGTTTTGGGATCCTGCAGCTAAGTTCTTTCGCTGCAGCAGATCGGGGACGGTCACCTTGGTGTTCTCCGAGGTAGACGCGTTGCTCCCCGTCGGGAAGATGCTCATGTCGGCCTCCGGTGCCGTTCCCTGACATCGGGATACAGCCCTTGTCCAGACGACTTTAGTATATCAAAAAGTGATTGCCATCACCACTTTTGACCGGGTGGGTACTCGGCTAGCGAGTCCGTAAGCGGGGTGCGCGGGCGCCCACAATCATGTCGGCCTTGCCCGGGGAGACATCTTGATCACGCCCCCGGTGCCGCGTTTGTCGGCGCCTGCGCCCGGCCCTTCCATTGGCCTCCCCGTCCCAGCCAGTAGCGCCACGCGGAAAGCCAGGTCGCATAGGAGTAGAAAATCGCGGCCACCGGCAGTGCGGGAGCCCACAGCGGCGAAAGCCCGTAGAAGCGCACCGTCGGCAGGTAGGTAAGGGTCATCAGCAGCCACGCCGCGAGGCTCGTCCGCAAAACCACCGCCCGGCTGGTAACGGAAAACACCACGGGCAGCACGTAGGTCGCTAGCATCGCCACAAGCGTCCCGAGCAGTAGCGGCGCTGAATATCGCAATTGCGTGAAAGCGGTGCGGGCGATCAGATCGCGGAGCTCGCCGAAGGTCTGGTACGAACGCAGGCTCACACTCCTGCGGGTCAGGCCCATCCATATCGCTCGACCGCTGCGCTTCACCGCCCGGGCCAGCGCGCAATCGTCAATCACTTCTGATCGAACAGCGGCGAGTCCCCCAATGCCTTCGAGTGCCGTCCGCCGCAACAAGAGACAGCCGCCGGCCGCACCCGCCACCTGTGACTTTGGATTGGCGATCCACCTCGGCGGATAGAGCTTCAGGAAGAAGTACAGAAACGGAGGAATAAGAAGGCGCTCGGCGCGCGAGCGCGCCTCGAGGAGCACCATCAGGGAAACCAGGTCCAGACGGCGGCTCTCTGCGCGCGAAACCAGCCTTTCGAGCGTATCGGGCTCGTGCACGATATCCGCGTCGGTAAACCAGAAATAGTCCGGCGCTTGCGTTCGCGCTTCCGCGACTCCCTGCTCGAGTGCCCACAGCTTTCCCGTCCAGCCGCCTTCGAGCCTGCCGGCGGAACGTACCGTAACAAGCGCTGAACCGGCGCCGGACTGGGCGGCCTGCTCGGCGAGTGCGGCGGTACAGTCCTCGCTGTGATCGTCCACCACGATGATTTGGAAGCGGCCCTTGTAGCTCTGCCCCGCCAAGGAAGCTATTGCGCGCTCGATCGTCACCGCTTCGTTGCGTGCGGGCACGACGGCGACGACGGACGGCCACTTCTGAGGCGCAGGGTGGAGCCACTGATCGTCGTCGAACGCGCCGAGTCGCCAGAATGCGCCCCGGAAAAAAGTGAGTGCGATCCAGATGAGCAGAGAAGTGCCGGCGAGGATGAGCGGAAGAACGAACACGCTCCATTTTGCGCGAATTCGAACGCGATGGCTAGGCCAGGTCTTCGGGCCGGATCGGCAACCGCCGGATTCGCTTTCCCGTCAGCGCATAGAGCGCGTTCGAGACCGCAGCGCCCACCACCGGCAGGCCGGGCTCGCCGATTCCCGTCGGTTCTTCGTTGCTTCCGACCACATACACTTCGGTTTTCGGGGTGTCTGCGATGCGCGGCATCTTGTAATCGTTGAAATTCGCCTGTTCTACGCGCCCGCCGCCGATCGTGATGGCATCGTGCAGCGTCGCCGAGAGCCCGTAAATCGCGGCGCTTTCCACCTGCGCGCGCACTCCGGCGGGATTTACCGGCCGTCCGCAATCCACCGCATAGACGAGCCGATTTACTTTCACGATCTTGTCCTTGAAGCTGACTTCCGCCACGCAGGCGGTGTAGCTTTGAAACGAATAATACCCGGCAATCCCGCGCGCCACTCCCTTCGGCAAAGGTGTACCCCAGGCGCTCTTTTCTGCCGCCAGCTTGAGCACGCCTTTTTGCCGCGCGGTATTGAGCGGCTTGCCCTCTTTCGGGTTCGCGAAATCAGGGATTTCGCGGTCGCCGCCGATCAGACGCAGCCGGTATTCGTAGGGATCCACGCCCGCCGCCGTGGCCATTTCGTCAACGAAACACTCCACCACGAATCCGCTCGTCGAATGTTCCACCGACCGCCACCACGCTCGCGGCACCCCGGATTTCGCCAACGTGTATTCCACTCGAAAATTTGGCGTCCAATACGGGATGAAAACCGCGGTTCCAAATTCAGAGTTTTCCGCGTTCTCTTCGCCCTTCGCTTCCCACATCGCCGCAATCGAAGTTGAGGTCTGAAAATGCTTCCACGCCGCAAGCTTTCCGTCGGCCCCTACCGCGCCCTGCAATCTGTGATAGGAAGCGGGCCGGTAAAAGTCGTGTTGCATGTCGTCTTCGCGCGTCCACAACACCATCACGGGCTTGCCCGTTGCTTTTGCGACCTGCGCCGCTTCCATCACGAAATCGGCCTGGTAGCGCCTTCCGAATCCCCCGCCCATCAGCGTCGTGTGCACAACGACGGATTCGCGCGGCAATCCCGATACGCCCGCAATGATGTCCTGGGCCCACTGCGGCGCCTGCGTCGGAACCCACGCTTCCGCGCCATCCTGGCGGATCAAAACGGTGCAATTCATCGGCTCCATCGTAGCGTGGGCAGCGAACGGGAATTCGTAGGTGGCCTCAACCCTTTTCTCGGAAACGGCCAGCACGGCGTCGGCGTCACCGTCATTCCGCACGATCTTCCCAGGCTTCGCGGCGTTCTCCAGAAACTGCTTGTGCAGCGTTGCGCTCGATTCGCTTGCGTTGGGCCCCTCGTCCCAAACGATCTTAAGCGCCCGGCGACCCTCCATCGCCGCCCAGGAATTGTCGGCGAGTACGACAACACCTCCGGAGGTAAACGCTCCTTTCGCGACGGCATCGATCGCAATCACGTCGCGCACACCGGAGACGCCTTTCGCCTCTGTGGCGTCAAACGACTTCACTTTGCCGCCAAATGCCGGACACCGCGCTACAACGGCGTAGAGCATTCCCGGCACGCGCGCGTCGATCCCGAATTTCGCCGTGCCCGTGGCCTTTTCCTTTGCATCTATCCGGGGAATATCCCGGCCCACAATCGTGAATTCACCGGAGTTCTTGAGCGGCACGGTCTTCAGGTCGGGTAGCGGCAATTTCGCCGCATCGCCAGCCAATTCCCCGTAGGTGAGGAAGTTCTTGCGCGCCCCGTGCAGGACCCCCCCGTCCTTCGCGACGCAAGTATCTCGGTTTACGCTCCAGCGGGTGGCCGCTGCCGTGACCAGCATCTCCCGCGCGGCCGCTCCGGCTCTTCTCAGCGGCAGCCAGGAACCAGCCACACTCCCACTCCCGCCGGTCCCGTGATCGTAGACCTGGGGATTGGTCGGCGCCTGCTGGACCTTTACCTGTTTCCAGTCGACGCACAGTTCCTCGGCGAGGATCATCGGCAACGACGTCATGGCCCCCTGCCCCATCTCCGACTTTCCGAGGATCAGCGTCACCCGGTTATCCGGCGTGATTCGAACCCAGGCATCGAACGGGTTCGCGGGCTTTTTCTCCTGCTCCTCCGCTCGATTGCTGGTCTCTCGCGCGTCCAGATGAAAACCAATCAGCAGCCCAACGCCGGCGGCGGCACCACTCTTCAGGAAATCACGGCGATCGAGCATGGCGCTCTGTAACATGACAGACCTCACTGTTTGCCGCGCGGAGCTTAGGGAGCGCAGCAGGAAGGGATTTACTTCGCCGTAGCTTCGAGCGAAGCCGCTCGATGGATGGCCTTGCGAATTCTCTGATACGTGCCGCAGCGGCAGATGTTTCCGCTCATCGCGTCGTCGATGTCCGCGTCGCTCGGATTTGGCTTTTTCGCGAGCAAGGCGACCGCCGACATGATCTGCCCCGACTGGCAATAGCCGCATTGCGGAACGTCTTCCTCGATCCAGGCTTTCTGCACCGGATGCGATCCGTCCGCCGATAGTCCTTCAATCGTGGTGATTTTCTTTCCGGCAACGCTCGAGATGGGGGTAATGCACGAGCGTGTCGCTTCGCCGTTGATGTGTACGGTGCAGGCGCCACATAAAGCCATCCCGCAGCCGAATTTCGTTCCGGTCATGTTCAAGGTGTCGCGGAGGACCCACAAGAGCGGCATCTGCGGATCAACTTCGACGGTCGTGGATTTGCCGTTCAGCGTAAAGGTGACTGCCATGGCTACCTCCGTTGGGCTCGGAAAACACATCCTACAACAGGTGCCGCTTGGATGGAAATATTCCGTGAGCGTGCCGAAAAGCAGCAACAGGCCGCAATTTTGGCTCGCGCGAGGCGAGGACTGCCACAAATCCTCCTGACCTGCTACTATGCAGCAGGAATCCGCCTGGGTCTCTGCCGTTCTCATTTTTCGTTCTGGTGGCTACTGTGGAATCGACCCGAAACTTGATTCTTTCGCTGTTCCCAGCGCAAGACCAGGGCCATGCGTCTCTTCGCGGGCTCACGGATCGGGCCGAAGCCTTTACGCGTGCGGGCACACGTAGAACTCGGCTTGACGCCCTCGTCGAGCTCTTTGAATGGCTCCGCCATCGCGACCACAGCATCCCCGAACTGCAGTCCGAACCCGGCACGGAGGCCTGGAAAGGGGACGAATGGCGGCGGGAACGCGATTGGCTGGCTATTCTGGATTCCTCCCCCAAGGTGCGCGACCGTTTCCATGCCGGTGTCGCCGCCATCCTCGACGAAACCGATGCTCTCTCGCTCTTCGCCGAAGCAGGCCTGCCGAACGACAGGGGCCTTGTCTCCGAGACCTTCGACAGGCTCTTCCGCATCGTTCTTCCAGCCCCACGGGAAGAAAGCGAGCTCGCCAGGCTCGTCATCAGGCTCTTCCCCACAAAGAAGGAAGTCGAACGCGTTTTCAGCCTCCCGCAGGATGTTCTGCACCACATGGCGGTTCTGTTCGCTCCGGTGGAAACTCCGGAAGCGTGGGAGAAGCCTCTCGCATCCCTGCTCGACGCAGTCTGCCTGCTGGCCGCCCGGGTGCAGGGTCTTGGCCTTTCCGAAAAGCTGAGGGTTCGCAGCCAGGGCGGTCCCGTGCAGCAATCCCCATTTTATCGCTTGCCGCGGGCCTCCGACGCGCTCGTCGAAGCCGTTAGGAAACACGAAGGGGTTGCCTCAGCAGCGCAGCACTGGAAAGCGACGGTTGCTGATTGCCGTTCGGAACTCGAGACCATCGTTGCCCACCTCGATGCCAGCGGTGTCAACCTCGACATTGTCTATGCCCTCGACGTCATCGAACAGACCCTCGCCCGGATGGAAATCATTTCGGGCGTACTGGTCGCCGAGCCCGGCGGGCCCAAAATCACGACGGCGCTTCGCCTGCTGCGAGTCGTAATCCGCGGGCGCCTCAATGATCGCAGCCTGTGGACCCTGGCCCACAACAGCTTCCGTTTGCTGGCCAAGAAGATTGTCGAGTGGGCCGGCAAAACCGGCGAACACTACATCACCACAAATCGCGAGGAATACCGCCTCATGTGGAAGGCGGCCATCGGCGGTGGATTGCTTACGGTCGGAACCGCAGCCATCAAACTCATGGTTACCCACAAAGGCCTACCGGCTTTCGTTGAAGGTTTTCTCGCAGGTTTGAACTACGCCGTTAGCTTCGTAATCATGCAGAATTATCACCTGGCGCTCGCCACGAAACAGCCCTCCATGACCGGCGCCTCCCTCGCCCGCATCATTCAGCGATACCAGGCCTCCTCGAACAGTGAAGAGCTGGTGGCTTACGTCAAGCGCATCGTCCGTTCACAGCTCGCCGCCGCGCTCGGGAATATCCTCGCCGTGGGCGCCGGCGCCGTGGTGTTCAGCCTTCTCTGGAGACGGCTCTTCGGCCATCCCTTCCTCGATTTAGGCACCGCGGAGTACGCCCTAAAGTCCATGCATCCCCTCCGCAGCGGCACCGCCTTTTTCGCCGCTCTGACCGGCGCGATTCTGTGGCTTTCGAGCCTGGCCGGCGGCTGGATCGAAAATTGGGCAGTCTACCATCAGCTGCCGAAGGCCATCTCGGAGCATCGTCTCGGCGCGGCACTGAAACCCAAAACGCTCACGCGTCTCTCCGAGTGGTTCACGCGCAACATCGCCGGCTGGGGCAGCTCCGTCGCCCTGGGTTTCATGCTCGGAATGACGCCGAGCCTCGGCCACTTCTTCGGCTTACCGCTCGACGTGCGCCACGTAACTCTTTCTACCGGAACACTCGCTCTCGGCGCGAGCTCGCTCGGACTCGAAGTTCTGGGAAGCGGCGCCCTGACCTGGGCGACCTTGGGGATCGCCGTGACCTTCGCGTTGAACCTGGGCGTCAGCTTTTATCTCGCTTTGCGCTTGGCCCTTCGTGCCCAGGACGTCTCCCACGGCGACTCGGTCGAGATTCTGCGCACGCTTTGGCGGGAGTTTCGGCTTTCCCCGCGGGAATTCTTCTTTCCCCCGCAGCAGAAAGGCGCGCCCTCGGTCGAGGCCACCGACTGACAAGTCCGAGGTCGTTCCTTCGTTTGTCGATGCGGGTCTGGCTCCGAACAGACTAGAGCGTGGCCGGCTCGGGTGTGGGACGAGGCGGCTCGTGTTCCACGCCTCTCCAACCCACCGGGCGTCCGCTCACGGCTTCCTTCACCGAGCGGAACAATACGATGTACATCAACTGGCGGTAGTAAAATCGCTGCAGCAAGACGGGGATGAGCAGCGTCCAGTCTTCGCGGCGTTCCAGCGCAAACGCCACCACGCAGGTCAGCACATCAATAATCAGGAATCCCAGAAAAAACACGACCGCACGTTGCACGTCCGCCGTCGTCCACAACTGCGGAATTTGGGCCATGTGCAGTTGCGCCAGCCCCCACAGCAGCAGGCTGCCAAAAAACAGCAGGTCCAGTATCGGCGACACGAGCGGCAGCACAATCTGAAATATGAATATGTTCGGCAGCGCCACCCAGCCGAGCGTCCCATACTTCGGCCGGAACAGCGTGTCACTGTGCTTCCAGAACGATTGCAGCGTTCCGAATGTCCAACGAAATCGCTGCCGGATTAGCACCACCGGGGTCTCGGGAGCTTCGGTCCAGGCGATCGCTTCCTCGTCG
The DNA here is from genome assembly GCA_035262325.1 of Candidatus Acidiferrum sp. Lineage (GTDB taxonomy): Bacteria > Acidobacteriota > Terriglobia > Acidiferrales > UBA7541 > Acidiferrum. Next base: position 15,226 of record DATFTB010000229.1, on the reverse strand, counting down.
TAAGTCACTCGCCAGCCGAGCCGCCGGATCGCTATTGTCAGGTCCGCGTCTTCCGCCACCGTATCGGCCGTTATGCCGCCGGCCGCCTCGATCGCCTCTTTGCGCCACGCGCCCAGCGCGCCCGGCACGACGGTGATGCAATTCAGCAGGTCAAACGCCCGCTTTTCCATATTCTGGCTGGTGACGTACTCGAGCGCCTGCCACCGCGTGAGCCATTTCGAGCGGTTCCCGACCTTCACGTTGCCCGCAACAGCCCCGACAGACGGGATCGAAAAGTGCCGCACCAGTCTGCGAATCGCGTCCGGCTCAATTTCGGTGTCGGCGTCGATCGTCACCACGATATCGGTTTGCGCGTGCGAAAGGGCATTATTGAGCGCGGCCGCTTTCCCCCGATTCACCTGGTGAATAATCCGCACGCAGGCATTGTTTCCAAAATTGCTCTGCAGCAGTTCCAGGGTGCGGTCGCTTGAACCGTCATCCACCACCACCACGTGGATGTCTTCGAGATCCGAGAGCAACACGGAGGTTACCGTCTGGACGATCACGGGTTCCTCGTTGTGCGCCGGAATCAGCACGGTCACGCCCGGTGGCGGATCGGAAAGTTGCGCCTTGTCCGGCCGGAATTTTTCGATGATCGCAAGGATGCCGACAATCAGCGCCCGGCCGCTCACGAGAATGATCCCCAGGATGAAGATCGTGGCGATCGTATAACGCAGCCACTGGAACAGCATGAAAATTACGCCGTCCGCGCGCGCCGCCAGCCGCTCCCGGAACGACAGAGGAGCCATGACCGCCGACCGGTCTTTGTCGATCAGCTCCGACACGGAAGCGAATTCATAGCCCTTGGCACGCAGTTGGTCGATGATCAGCGGCAGGGCGGCAACGGTCTGTGCCCGTTCGCCTCCGCCGTCGTGCAGCAGCACGATGTTTCCCTTCTTGGCCTGCCGCAGCACGTCGTCGGCGATCTCCTGGGCGGGCCGTTGATGTTTGTCCCCCATCATTCGCCAGTCATCGGGGTCGATCTGCTGGCCCACAATGATGTATCCCAATTCCTGAGGGTAGGGAAGTTGCGCCACCTCTTCGGCGTACTCGGGTTGATGATCGATGCCATACGGCGGGCGGAAAAGAATGGATTTCACGCCCAGCGTGCTCTCAATCAGCCGCTGCGTCAGGTTCAGTTGCCATCTCACCTCGGTCGGCGTGATCTCGTCGAACTTCGGATGCGTGAAGGTGTGATTCCCGATCTCGTGGCCTTCGTTGTACTCGCGTCGCAGCAGATCGGGAGCCTGGTTGGCCTCGCTCCCGATCACGAAAAACACCGCCGGAACCTTCTTCTCCCTCAGAATATCGAGAATTTTTGGCGTCCACCTCCGGTCGGGGCCGTCATCGAAGGAAAGTACAATTTTGTTCGGCGCTGCGCCGATCTGATCGATATCAAACGAAAGCGGAATGGCGTCGTATTTCTCGCTGGTGATCAGGTCCGCGACAGTATCGTAGGTGAAGCTCCGCCGCCCTCGTTTCGGCACGTCGATAATGCGCCAGATGTCTCCCGCTCCCTCGAGAATCAAGTCGGGGCCCGGCGCCAAATCTTTCAGCTTTTCTCGAACGGTGTCGTCGGCCCGCGTGGCATCCCAGATAGGCCACAACGAGGAATCGGCCGACCCCAGCCGCCAAATCGCCGTGCCTTGCACGTCGAGGCGTTCGCTGGCCCGCAATTGGTTGTAGGCCGTGACGGCGTCCAGCAGCCATACCTGGTGGGTGTGGTTTTGCTCGTCGTCGTAGGAATAATGGGGGTTCAAGGTGACGGGGTCAAATTCAATGTCTGTCTCCGATTCGTGTGCGTGCAGCAGCGCTTCCTGAACGCTGAACTCCGCCGCGTGGCCGGGCCCTTTCTTTGGGCCTTCCGTCCAGTCGTAAGCATAACTCGCAATTCCGACGACTATTTTTTGTGCTGGCACCACTTCCCGCACTTGCCTCAGGTTCTCCATGAACCAGTCCTGCGCTGCGATCGGCCCGGGCGGGGAAGTCAGCCAGTGCTGGTCGTAGTTCATCAGGATGATCGCGTCGGTCTCGCGCCCAAAAAAGGCATAGTCGTACGCGTCATCCCGCGCCGGCAGCGAAATCATCAGCTTGAGCCCGACGGCATGCAGGGCGGGTCCGAGTTCGGCGATGAACTCGCGGAAGTGGGCCTGGCTCTTGTCGGGGACTTCCTCAAAGTCCACGACGATGCCGGCCTGGCGCGCTTCGACCGCATATTCCACAACGTCTCTCACCAGCCGCCTGCGCGCGCTTGCGTTCGCGAGCATTTCCGCCATTTCTTTCACGCGCCAGTTCACGCCGTCATAATTGTTCAGCATTCCCATCATCGGCAACTCGATGGGAGGATTCGTCGAATGCATCCACTGGTGCAGCTTGTCCTGCTTCAGCCGCGACAACGCTTCCGCCGGCGAGGCCTTGACCGTCTGGTTGCGCTCGTAATCCACAACGGTGATTGCGCCATCGGCGCTCACCGAATGCAGTTCCTCGGGAATGAGCAGGTCCAGCTCCTTGTAGTGCTTTTTGAGCGAAGCCAGGCTGTTGGGGTCCCAGCTGACGAAGAACGCAGCCCGCAACGGGTCATAGCTGGCCGGCACCTTGCCGATTCGCGCCACGCGCGTATGCCGGCCTTCGCGCAACACCACGGGCTTCAAGTTCTTTTTCTTGACCGAGTGATAGGCGGGCCGCGTGTCCGGCAGCAGGGAGGTCGGCAGTTCCACGCTTCCCGCGACGGTTATAAAGAAGTACACGAGCAGGAGAGTCAGCAGAACACCGCTGACTTCCAGGATTCGGCGCGTGCGGCGCCACCGGACCTTCTCCGCATCGTAGAAGATTGGTTTTCGTTCTTTCATTCTGCCTGGCCGCCCCGGGGTCTCGGCTGGAGGTTCCGGAGGCGAAGCTCAATCCGTGCGATGAAACGCTACTCCTCTATTGTAAGATGCGAAGCAAAGAATGATGAAACGCATTTTCTTCGGTTTCTTGCCGCCCCTTTTGGCAGGCGCCTGCCTGCGCCTCTTTTTTGTGCTCCGGTTTCCTGCCACGGCCGGTGACACCGTAATTTACAACGAGCTCGCTAGCAACTGGGTGAAACTCGGCCAGTACGCCATGGCCGTCGACGGCAAGCCGACTCCCGTCGACATCCGCATGCCCGGTTACCCCGCTTTCCTGGCAGTCGTTTATGCGTTGACCGGGCGCACCGGCGAGAGCGCCCGGCTTGCCGTTATGCTCGCGCAGGTGGTTGTCGACCTCTCCACTTGCCTGGTAATCGCGTGGCTGGCCGCGCTGCTCGTGAGCCTCTCGAACCCGCGCTCGAACTCGAAGCCAGCTTTCATCACCGCGCTCTGGCTTGCGGCTCTTTGCCCTTTTACCGCGAACTATGTCGCCGTTCCTTTGACCGAGGTCTGGGCCACGCTGTTCACGGCCCTCGCTTATGTCTTCCTCGCCCTCCTCGCGACTCAGGCGAGCGGCAAGGTCGCACCCGACTTTCGCTACCGGGGGTTCACACAAAAGAACTACGGGAAGCTCGCGGCCCTCTGTGGGTTTATCGTCGGTCTTGGAACTCTTTTCCGGCCGGAAGCTCCGCTGCTCCTCATCACCGCGTTTGTTCTACTGGGATATTGGATGCTGCGCCGCGGCGAGGCAAGACGATGGTTTCTGACCTGCGTGGTTATGTCGCTTGCCTGTGGGCTGCCTCTTTTGCCGTGGATCATCCGAAACGCTGTGACCCTGGGCGAATTCCAGCCCCTCGCGCCGAAAGATACGATGCTCCCAAGTGAAGTGGACCCCAAGGGTTTCCTCGCCTGGGAGAGAACCTGGCTTTACCGCATGCGGGACTGTTACCTCGTGTCATGGAAACTCAATGAAGAGGAGATCCATCTCGACGACATTCCTTCCTGGGCCTTCGACACCCCCGAGGAAAAAGAACGCGTGGCTATGGTGCTCGAACGATACAACGACGAGACTACCTGGACGGCCCAAGAAGACGCGGTCTTCGCCCAGCTTGCCAAGGAACGCACGGCACGGTATCCCCTCCGCACTTACCTTTGGATGCCTCTGCTCCGCGGTGTCCGCATGTGGTTTACGCCGCGCATCGAATTGCTCCCCGTTTCCGGTCACGTGTTTCCGCTGGCCTACATGCGGGAAGAAGATCCCGTAGACCAGGGAATCACGATTCTTTTCTTTCTGGTGAACGTGTTGTACCTGGCGTTGGGGATCTGGGGAGCCTCGAGACTGTGGCGCTTCCAGCGCGCCAGGGCGGCCATCGCCATACTTGTCGCCGGTATCGTCGTGCGCACCGCTTTTCTAACCAGCTTGGAGACGCCCGAGCCTCGCTACGTTCTGGAATGCTTTCCCGCGCTGATCGCCTTCGCCGCCTCCGGTCTTTGGGCGCGGAACGGCGAGGCTCGAGGCACGCCACATTCCCCGCCCTAGGTCTCTTCCGGCGGTTCGGGGTGTATCGTGACCCGGAAGATCTGGGGAAAGCGTTCCTTTACGTGGTCCTCGAGCGCAGCGGTTACGTCGTGAATCCGCGTAATCGGGAGGTCGCCCTTCATGACGCAGTGGCATGAAACCAGAATGTGATGCTCGACCTGCCTGACGCGCACGTCGTGGCAATTGATGAGTTCGTCGTAATTCTTGGGCATGCCGTTCAGGAAGCTATCGACCGCGAGCTCCAGTTGGCGCATTTCGCCTACACGGATATCCGGCGTGGCGATGTGGCGGCCGAGCGGCTCGATGTGGATGTTCACGTCAACCTTGGGGCCTCCATTGCCGAGCGCACGGATGGCTTCCTCCAATTCGGTGGCCCGCCGGTGGGCGTCCCGCAGGCTCAGGTTCTCGTCTACCTCGAGGTGCAACTCCACGAATAAATCGCCGTCCTGCTGAACGGCCGCAATGTCGTGGATTGCCAGGTCCATCCTCTGTGCCAGCGCTCGGATCGCTTCGAACAAGTTCTCGTTGCGGGGGGCGCGGGGCTCCGTGTGCACCAGCACGTCCGACGGAATAATCTCGCCCACCCGTTTTTCGATGGCGTCTGTAAGCGAGTGTACCTGTTCGAGACCCGCCGTCCGCGGCACGGAAACCGTGGCATCCACAAAGTAACGATTACCCGCCCGGCGGACGCGCACCCGTTCGACGCCCAGCACGCCGTCCATGTGCCCGATGGCGTCCGTAATCTCTTGGTGCAGGCCCTCGGGAGCTGCATCGAGTAGCGCATCGAGCGTCCGGCGGCCGAGCCGCGAGCCAACCCACAGGATGACCCCGGCCACCGCCAAACTCGCCAGCGCGTCCGCATGCCCGAGCCACGAAACATTCCATATATTTCCGGCCCACGCCAGCAGAATGCCCACGATCACCACGACCGTGCTCCATACATCGGTCGAAAAGTGCAGCGCGTCGGCCTCAATCGCTTCGCTTGCGTGCTTGCGAGCCACCCGGTTCAGCCCCCGCGCGCGTGTCACGTCAATCAGAAGGGCCACAAACAGGATTAGAATCGCCGTTAGACTCGGTTCGATGTGGACCGAATGAAAAAACAGCCGCGAGAACGCTTCAAAGATGATGTAGAGGGCCGTCAGGGCCAGCAGTGCGGTTTCAATGAAAGCCGAGAAATTCTCGAACTTCCCGTGGCCGTAGGGATGGCGGTCATCCGCCGGACGGTCCGCCACGCGCACGGACAGAAACGTGATGACCGCGGCTACAAGATCCAGTCCCGAGTGCAGCGCTTCGGAGAGCACGCCGAGGCTTCCCGTGCGCCACACCAGGAACGTCTTCAGGCTCACGAGCACCATGGCGGCTCCAATGCTCAGTAGGGCCGCGCGCTTTTTCTCCTGAACGGCCTCGTGAATCTGCCCCGGAATCGCCATCGCCTAAGACTACCTCAAACGCACGCCCGGCGCGCCCTCGGCGCGCTTGTCGGCAGTCTTGAGTGGGGCGCTCTCCTGTCGTGGCGCGGCCAACCTGCCGCCGGCAGGCTCCAATCCGAGCTTGGGTGCGAATGGTGCGTGTGGGAAGCGCGTTACGCCGCCTACTTGGAGCCTTTGGGCGTCATCGGCGGCTCCGGAAGTATCGGCAGCCGCTTGGGCTCGCCGCGGGCGCCGCGCACTTCTGCTTCCTCGAAAAGCAGCGAGGGCGCGACCACCGATGCAGGCACGCCGTTCTGCGCCGTCCCAAACGCGCCCAAGGCTGTTCCGGCAACACCAGCCGACTGGTTCTGCATGTAGTTGTAGACATGATCGTCGTTGCCGATGCTCTCGATATTGCGCAAGGAACGCGGGCTGAATCCGGTGATGCGCGCGCCTCGTACCAGCTCTTCGCGGCCGTCGGATACGTAGACCCGGTAGACGACCAGCGGCAGGCGATCGGTTGCCGCGTTGCCGCCGAAGCTCGCCAGCAGTTCCGTAAAGTCCTCTTGGTGCATGATGCTAATCGAGGGATTGTCCATTTGACGAACCACCAGGCAATAGTCCAACTTCTCCGCGCGGCAGGCATCCAAAAACTTCTTCTTCAGCTCGTCTTTCGATACCGTCTCGGTAGAGGTGAAAAACAGATTGCTCATGGTCGGCCGGGCATCAACCCCGAACGCGGCGCGCCCGTGGCCATTCGAGGCCTCAAAATCACTGCCCGGACGGCGCGACATCAGGAGGCCCTTCAGCTTCCCGTTCGAGACCAGCGTCACCTTTTCCGCCGGAACACCCTCTTCGTCGATGGCGTATCCGCCGACCAGCAACGATCCCTTGTAATCCTTCGCTGAAGGATCATCCACCAGGTTCACTGTCTCTGGCAGCACCCGGGCTCCCACTTTGCCGCTCCAGTCGCTCCGCGCGCCCAGGCTGCTCATCAACTGCTCGACCACGGCCTGGAATGCGACCGGGGGCCGCGCGCCGGAGAGCGAAGGCCCCAGAACCTGCGCAACCAGGGCCGCGGCCGCACGCGATTCGAACAGCACCGGTCCCGTGTAATCCGAAGCCGTGGGCGCCACGCGCATTCCCATCAGTTCGCTCCCGGCTACGTTCAGCTGCTTGCGCACCTCCTCAACCCCTGGCAAGTCCGCCGGTCGCGGCGCATAGGTCGAGTAGTAGTGGTTCACCTGCATCCCGTCGTCGGCCAGCGTGTTCATGCCGGCTTCGATTGCCGCGAAGGAATGGTTTGCCCGTATCTCTGTGCCTTCGCTTGTGAGCAGGTATTCCGTCGTGTATACCAGGTAGTAGGTCACTCGGGATTCATAGATCTGCGGAAACGCGCGCAGCGCCGCGGACGTTTCCCGCGCTTCCTGTTCCCAATTACGGTTCGACCAGTCGGCACCGACGAGCGGTTCCACATGCTGGATCGCTTCCACCTTCGAAAAGTCGCCGATGTCCGACGGGCGCGCCAGGCTGCTCAGATAAGCTTCCTTGCGCGAGTACGTCTCGACGGCTTCCTTAAACGCCTGGTCCGTCGCAATCCACAGGTCCTGCCGCAGGGAGTCGTAATCTCGATCGATGCCCACGGTTCCGTTGGGACCGATGAATCCGCGGAACCCTTCCTCGCTGATGAAATTCGAGCTGTCCCGCTTGTAGTCCCCCACTCGCGCCGCGACGGTCATCAGCCGCTGCCGGTTATGCGTACTCGTGACCAAGGCGCCGAATTGGGCCACGATCTCGCGCACGTCCATGTCGAGCAGCCGGTATTCGACGTAGTATGGGCGCACGGGCTTGCCGGAGGGCGGAATCGGGAGCTCCAGACGGCTCTTCGATCGCGCCATTTCATCGCGCATTGCCCGCATCGTTTGATCGTTGTCGGTCGGCGCTTGCGACGAGGCCGCGGTCGACGCTAAAAACGCTAGGAATAGTCCCGCAAGAATGAGGCGACGCATTACTGGGCGCCTCCGGCTTTGGCCGGGTCATGCGCGGGTGGCGGCAGAATCGGCGGTCGATCGGTGGACGTTTGCTTTTTCTGAACTTCCAGTTCCGAGGTCAGGATCGCTGGCGCGGCCGCGGAAACGGGCACGTAGCCCGACTCGGCGCCACAGTAACCGTTGAAAACTTCCGGCGTATCTCCGGTGGCTACAATTTTTGTCAACGCGGCCAACGGCGTCCCCACGATGTCCACTCCCCGAACCAACTCGTCGGGACGTCCGTCCGCGAATACCTTGTACACTACCAGCGGTTCCACCTGGAATGCCTGGGGCTGTCCGCGGCCCGTGAACGTGAAGCCCCCCGCGATGTCGTCAATCAGCAGCCCGTAGGGCTTTCCCTGCTCCTTGATCAGCTCCACCAGCTTTGCCCGCAGCTCCGCGTTTGTGAGCGTTTTGTTGCTTACCACGATCAGGTTGCCCTGTCGGGCAACCGGCTCCGCCCCCATCTGTCGGCGGCCGTGCCCGTTCGAATGCGGGAACCCCGCGAGCGGCGACCGCGACATTTCGAAGCTCTTGAGCACACCATGATCGACGAGCACCACGCGTTGCCCCGCCACACTTTCGTCGTCGTACTGGAAATACCCCAGCAAATCCTGTTTGCCGAGCTTCTTCATCGTTGGATCATCCACGATGCTCAGGAAATCCGGAAGGATTGGCTCGTCGACCTTCTTCGCGAATGTTTGCCCCTCATTTACATCCTTCTGACGATGGCCTTCCGCGCGGTGTCCGAAAACTTCATGAAAGAAAACCGCTGCCGCCCGGCCCGTGAGCAGGGCGGGCCCTACCATCGGTTCATTGAGCGGCGACACGACCAGCCCTTCCATCTCTTTCCGCAACTGGGCCGCCGCCGCATACACCGCCTTGTCATCTGGCGCCTCGCCCGTGTTCACCCAGTCGAAGTTGTAGTACCGGTCGATGTCCATCCCGTCGCTCGCCTTGCCCTGAATGAAAAGCTCGAGCCGGTAACGTACCTGGCCAAACTGCAACTGCGATCCCTCGGAATTTAGTTGTACGGTGTTCTGTGCCTGCGCGGTGAACGTGACAATCGAGTTGATCACGGCCGGCGACTGCCGGAAATAGCTTGTATAGTCGCGAACTTTCTGCTCCCAGGGTTTGCGATCGAGCGTAAGCGTTACCCAAGGACTCGTGGACACCTGTGGCTTTTCCCGCGAGAAATCCGGTGCTCGCCCCTCCTCGGTCTGCACCTTCACTTCCTTGCCCGCTTTGATCTTGATGAAGGCTTCCGCCGCGGCGCGGTATTGCTTGTCGGTTTCGAGCCAAATCGCTCGGCGAAGCACTTCCGTGTCATCGTCGAGTGGCGCGTTGATGCCCGGGCCGCCGTCCTGCGCTTGCTTCCCATCCACTTTGTGTGTGTTGTCGAGGTCGTAGCTTCCCGTGCGGACGGCGATTTCCAGCCAGCGGTTTCTGGCCTCATCGCTATTCAGCAGCGCGCCGTTCGAGCCCGACACCGTGGCGCGCTGCGTATCCGTAATCGCGTAGCTTATGAAATACGCCGGTGGATCCTGCGCCCCTAGGGTTTTCATCGAGCGGTCCAACTCCACCTTCATCGCCGCAAACAGAGGCGAAGGGGAAGAAGAAGTTGTTTGCGTATCATGCGGCGCCGCTTGAAGCCGCGGTACTCCCGCAAAGGCCAGTCCGGCGACGAATAAAAGGGAAAGGGACAGATGGGAACGATGGCGCAGGGTTGCGCTGTTTAGCTGGTTCAAGGGTGCCTCACTCCGGATTAGACGCTAACGTCAAGTCTTCAGTGTACGCCACCGCCTTCATTCCGACAAAGCGCTGGCTGCGCCTGGAGTGGCGGCAAAGGTATTACAAGTAGATTGGATGGCGCCCGGAAGTAGGCGAGTTGTAATGCGAAAACACGATAAGCGGCCAGACCGTCTCACAAGGGATCGCTTCTGAGTGGTTCGAGGCACGGCACAACCGGGAGTGAGGTGGCCGAGATCGGCTGGGTGTTCTCGATCAGGGGTTGTTCGCAAACGCACAACCCGGCCCGAAGAGCTTGTGCTCGAGGCTCCCTAGCGCCACACTTTCCTCATGCGTTTGCTTGCGAGTCTTCTCGTGGTCGTGATGTTGGCCGCGGGTATCTACGTCTTGTACCTCAAAAAGATGCCTTCCGGCGACGAAGGCACGGCCCCCACCCAAGCCATCAGCCTGACAGGCGTGCGCAGCGACCTATTGCAGATCGCCCAGGCCGAACGCGCCAGCATGGCCCTGAACAGCCGATGCCTCTCGCTCGATGAACTGATTTCCTCCGGCGGGCTCTCCTTGCAGCGCACCGAGCGCGACGGCTATTCCTACCAGATCAGCTGTTCCGGCACGGATTTCAAGGTTCTGGCCGACCATCCGCCTGCTCCCGAGGGTTCGCCCATCCGTTACCCTGCCCTGGCCATCGACTCCACGATGAAAATCCAGGAGCTTGCCGCCAACTAGCCCGTCTGCCCGCACCTCTACTTCTCCGGAACTTTTCCCCCGTTCCTTTCGTAACTTCGAGTGAGACCGCAAGACGCGGCCTGGAGTGGTTGAGCCGCATTAAGGAGCTTGTTATGGGCGGAGATTTAATTGGACTCGTTGCCGTGGTTCTGACGTGCGGGTTGCCGGTGGCGGCCCTGTACACCTATTACCGGGTTCGCAAGCTGCGCACCGAGGAACGATTGGCGGCCTTGGCCCGTGGCGCGCAGATTCCCGTAGAACCCGAGCTGACGCAATTCGCCCGCTCGCGCCGCGCCGGTATTTTGCTCGTCTGCGGAGGCCTTGGCTTCATGGCCATGTTTGCGGTCATCGCTAAGGTTGTTGGAGAACCCCAAGCGTTGGCTGCTGCCGCCTTCGGCATTTTGCCCCTCGCCGTCGGCATCGGCTATTTCCTCGACGCCGCCCTGATCCACCGCGAACTGAAAGCCTCCTGAAGGTTTGCTAGCGTGCCACGCGGAAGCGCCGGCCCTCAAAAGACTTCGAGGTGTCTCTCTCGCCGAGGACGAGCACGCCCGCTCCCGCCGAGCGGTCTCCCTGCGTTGTGGCTAAGCCGGCCGGCTCGGCTAAGCGCTGTGTTCCTCTGTGCTAGAATCAGGCCAGATGCATCATGCTATCCCGCAGCTTGTGGAGCTTCAGCGGCTTGACCAGTCGATCGCATCGCTTCGCAGGGACCTCGAGGGCATGCCCAGGCGCGTCCACGACGCGGACGCCAAACTGACCGGGGCCCGCTCCGCCGTTACCACTGCCAAGGAATCCCACACGCAGGGTCTCACCCAACGCAAGAAATTGGAACTCGACGTCGACGAATGGAAGGAACGAGCCAAGAAATATCGCGCCCAGAGCAGTTCGGTCAAAACCAACGAGGCTTATAAGGCCCTGCAGCAAGAGATCGCCCACGCCGAGGCCGAAGCCGCCAAGGCCGAGGACCTCGTCCTCGAGCAGATGATGGCCCTCGAAGACGTCGAGCGCCGTGTGAGACGCGCCGAAGCCGACCGCAAAGAATTGGAAAACGCCATCGCCGCCGAGAAAAAGCAGCTCCAGGTCGAGTACGGCGAAAAGAAAAAGAAGGCGGAAGCGCAGGCCGCCGAGCGCGAGCAAATTGCGAAAAGTGTTCCCGATGATCTATTGGATCTGTACACGCGTATCTCCCGGAAGCACGTGGGGTCAGCCTTGGCGGAAGTGCGCGATGGTCAATGTCGCGCTTGTGGCATGCGGATTCTGCCGCACACCCTTCAGCTCTTGAAGACGGAAACCGACGAAGAAATCTTTCGTTGCGAAACCTGCGGGCGCATTCTCTACACCCTGGAACCCATTCCGCACGCGGCGTCGCGACAGCCCGAGAACGGCGCGGCAACCTCGTGATGGCCAGGCGTGCGCAGTCGCCGCGCGGCGCGGGCCTTTTCGCCGAGGGGGAGCCGGAACAGAAGGGCCCGGCCGCCTACCAGGCCAACATCGATGGGGGTTCGCGAGGAAATCCCGGCCCGGCCGCCTATGGCGTGGTCATTCGTGACCCAACGGGGCAAATTGTCGCAAAGCTGAAGAAATACATCGGCCAAAACACCAACAATGTCGCCGAATATTTCGGCTTGATCGCCGCACTGGACTACGCAGAAACCCACGGCATCCGCGCTTTGCGCGTGCTCAGCGATTCCGAACTCCTGGTAAAGCAAATGCGCGGCCAGTACAGAGTCAAGAGTGAGGATTTGCGGCCGCTTTTCGAACGCGCCCGGAAAATGGCCCAGGGGCTCGCGCTCTTCCGCATCGAGCACGTCTTTCGGGAACAAAACCGTGAAGCCGACGCCCTTGTCAATCAAGCCCTGGACGAGACTTCCCGCACCAACCCCGCTTCGCCCGCAAACGCTCGAAGGCCTTCGGGGCAAGATGCCGCCATCCGCCTGCTCGCTCGTTGCAAAGACGGACTCTTAGAGCCCCGAGAGCCGCTCGATCTGCCGGACGGAACTGAGGTCGAAATACTCCTGCGCATTCGCAAGTGAAGCTCTTCTCTGGCAGCGGCTCTGTCGCGAACGGGAAGAGCCCGGTCCTATGCCGCGGTGGCCCGCTCTTGATAGGGCGATTTCAGCACGTACGAACGATACAAAGTGTCGCGTTGCGCTGGCAGATATCCGGCATCCAGAATGATGCGTCGCAATTCCTGCTCGTTTGTGCGCCGCCTGACTCCCGCCGCGTAGACTACATTCTCTTCAATGAGGATGCTGCCGACATCGTCGGCGCCGAACTGCAAACCGATCTGGCACACCTTGATCCCCGGTGTGAGCCAGCTCGATTGAATGTGGTCGATATTGTCGAGGTACAACCGGCTCACCGCCAGCGTTTTCAGATAATCGACTGCCGTGGTTTCCTGCACCTTCTTGCCTAGTGCCGTGTTTTCGGCTGCGAAAATCCACGGGATGAACGCCGTGAATCCGCCGGTCTCCTCCTGGATTTGCCGTACGCGCTCCAGGTGATTGACGCGATGCCGCAGTTCCTCGCCGCAGCCAAACATCATCGTGGCGGTGGTGCGCAGGCCGAGCGAGTGCGCCGTGCGGTGCACCTCCACCCAATCGTCGCTCGTGCACTTCAGGCGCGCAATCTTGCCGCGAATTTCATCATCCAGGATTTCCGCCCCGCCGCCCGGAATCGACTGCAGCCCCGCGCCCATCAATCGCTCGATGGTTTCGCGAATGCTCAACTCGCTCACTTCGGCGATGCACAGAATCTCGGGCGCCGAAAAGCAGTGCAGGTGCACCTGTGGGTACCGCGCCTTCAGCGAGCCAAGCAGATTCTCGTAATAGGCGATCTGCAAATCCGGGTGAAGACCGCCCTGAAGCAGTATGCCCGTGCCGCCCAAGGCGAGCATCTCGTCAATCTTTTCGTAGATCGTCTCGAACGGCAGGATGTACCCGTCCTTTGCCCCGAGCGGCCGGTAAAACGCGCAAAATGAACAGTACTCCGTGCAGAAGTTCGTGTAATTGATGTTCCGGTCGATCTGATACGTCACGATCCGTGGGTCGTTCTTCAGAAGGCGCAGCCGGTGCGCGTCCATCCCGATTCCCACGAGGTCGTCCGATTCGAGCATCGCGAGTGCTTGTTGTTTTGAAATTCCCACGCGTGATTCCCTCTTCTTGGTAGCCGCTCGGGCTAGTGTCTCCGCGCTGCGAAGAAATCCGAGTACGGCCCGCGAGCGCCGACTTCGGCCGCTCGAACGATCTTTCTCACCTCGGGAATGATTCCGAGTTCAGCGGCGTAGGAAAAATACTTCCCGAGCCCCCGAAGATTCTCGGCGTCCAGGGTGTAGTCAATATTCTCCTCGAGATAACGGCGCAGCTTCCCGACGGGCAAGCCAAGCCCTTGGGCCGCCTCTCGACTGATTTCGTCCAAGTGTTCTAACCCGAACGCGAGCGACTGTTGGAAATCCTGGACGACTTCCGGTGTGGCGGCGTCCGGCCGGGCCGCCCATACGGCAAGCACTGCCGGAAGGCGCGTCAGCGCCTGCCATTGCTCAACCACATCATAAACGAATAAGGCGCTGCCCTCGGCTCGTCCCGCTATCGCCCCGGGACACGTGATTCTCTCGGCCGCATCCCGTGTTCCGTTAGATTCGGCATCGAGCGCCAACCGCAAAGCGGGATCTCCGATCAGGAGCGCGGCGTCCGCGGCTCCGAGCATCGCCGGCAATTCCGGGTCGGCCTCGAAACATTCGGGGGCAATGCCCCAGCGCTTCGCGCACAAGATGCAAACCAGCACTTGCGTGCTGCGCGAACTAGAGTCCAGCGCAATGCGCGTCACTTCTTCGATGGGCTTCTTCGAAACCAGCAACAGGCTCCGCACCGATTTCTTCGAAGCGATCGACAGATTTGGCAGCACCACCAGATCGTCAATGCGCTGGTACTCGATCGCGGGAATAATGGCCACATCGGCCGCGCCGGCTCGCAGCGCCTCTGCGCACTGCGAAGGTACGGTGAACGATAGCTGGTATTTTCCGCGGAGAGGCCCGTGCGTGAATCCGCGGACGAGCGGCGCGGTGTTCAGGTACTGCACGATCGATATGCGGAGCGGCACGCGTTCATCACCTCGGGTTGACCGACCAGTATAGCAAAGGCCTCGAAAACGGGGGGTTGACGCGCTTCTCGCTGAAGCGTTCGGTTCCTTCAAACGGCTCAAAATTGACTTCTCTCCACCGGCCTAGTGCTCGGCCGCGGCCGACGCCTTGGAGCCGTTGAAGCCGTCAAACATCTCCTCGTACTTGGCCTGTCCCTGTTCGGCCGAAAACCGCAGCGGATATACCCGCTTTACGCAGATCTCCTTCGCTTCCGGCTGCGTCGCGAGAATCTCCATCACCTCGGCGATGTATTCAGCGAGTGGCATAGCCCGCGGATCCTTTGCCTGATGAGTGCCCATCAACTCGGTGGCCACGTACGGCGGCACCAGCTCGAGAACCTCGATTCTTCGTGTTTTTGAGCTGATAGCGGCGAACTGCGAGTAGGAATGAGTGACTTACTCCCTCACCTGAAGGCGGGGGCTTCTCACACAACGCAGGTCCCTACTTCAGACTTCGTTAGCGTGTGAAGGCTCAGTCCGAGCCTTAGTATTTCCGTTGCGCTTGCGTGGTCACGAGTTGTGATGAGACCACACTTCGTGCAAACGTGCTCCCGGTCCGAAAGTTTCTTCGGCACCTTAGCACCGCACGGGCAACGTTGCGATGTGCCCCTCGCGTCTACCTTCGCAAACAGGCGACCAGCCTCTTCCGCTTTGTACGCCAGTTTTGCTACGAACGATGACCACGAGGCGTCATGCACTGCTTTTGCC
>DATFTB010000228.1:0-16000 GCA_035262325.1 Candidatus Acidiferrum sp. | reverse complement strand
GCTGGCCGCGCATCTCGAAGCAGCGTGGAACGCGCTCGCGAGAGTCGCAAGGGGTACCGCCGACAAACTACAGGAGGTGCGTCGTGCAAGCGAGAATGATCTGCACTGCTTGCAGGCGAGCTTTATCGAGGCCGTCGCTGTCACGAAACCGAAAATCAGCAAGTTCCGATTGCAACTTTCTCTCGCGTTCGGACAGCTAGCCGCGCATCTCGAAGCAGCGTGGAACGCGCTCGCGAAAGTCGCAAGGGGTACCGCCGACAAACTACAGGGGGCACGTCGTGCAAGCGAGAATGATCTGCACCGGTTACAGGCGAGCTTTATCGAAGCCTTCGCCGTCACGACCGGGACAATCAGGAAGTTCGGATTGCGCCTGTCTCGCACGTTTGAACAGGTGGCCGCACATTTTCAAGCCGCCCGGAGCGCGCTTGCAAGATTCGGAAGGAGTGTCGTCGACAAACCTCGAAGACTACGGGAGGCACGTCGCGCCAGGGAAAATGATTTGCAGACGTTACTAGCAAGCTCTCTCGATGCAATCATTGTGACCGACAATGACCGCCGCTTTGTTGCTGCGAACTCGCGAGCCTTAGATTTATTCGGAGTCTCCGAATCGAACATGAGCAAGTTCACCATTGACACGTTTCTTTCACATGGTCAAATTCTAGACTTCGACCGAAATCGCTCAGCTTTCGTAAGACAAGAAGAGAGGCATGGTAAATGCAAGATTAGGCGACTGGACGGAACTTTGCGGATCGCGGAATGTATTTTCGTCGCAGATGTTGTCCCTCGTCGACATTTGTACCGATTCCGGAATGTCGCTCCTCAGAGGGCAAATCAATCGAGATTGCCGGCGAACTACACTCAGGACCCGAAAGCATTCGATGTCCACCTCCAGCATCGCGCTGGACGAAGGTCGTGATATTGGCGAGGGCACCGGAACGCCGTTGAATCCGAAGCACGACGTGGCCTTCAAGGTCACCCGAAAAATCCACAAAGTAGCGATTATTTTGACGCGCGATGGAGGAAGACACCGCGCCAGAAATCGAAAAAAGTAGGCCCTGACGCGTTTGGGAGGTCGCCAGAAGAACTTTCTACTTCTTCTTCGCTGGCGGGGCGGGAGCCGCAGGTTTCACTTCCGCCGCGGCTTTCTCCAAGTCGGGAACCGCAGAGGCCACCAGCTCATAAAGTGCCGGCTCGCTCTCGCGCTTGGCGATGTATTTTTCTCCATTCTTTGCAACGGCAACCTTCTCGACACGCTTGCTGTCGTTGGACGTAACCGTGATTTCCATCATTGGCGTGGTGAAGCCGGAATCCGGAAACGTCTCGGCGGAAAGATCACGCAGCTTGCCGAGCAGGGCCTGGGCGCTCGATTCGTCGAGCTTCTTGCCATCCGGACCCCACCAGTCGGAACCAGAGTGCGTCAAAAAGTACGACTTTGCGCCTTCGTGAATTTCCACTCGATTCGGATCCTGAAACCCAAAGTCAAAAACCTTTTTGTTGCGAAAATCGTCGAGTGATTTGTCCAGGCCGCCGGCGACCGCCGCCGGCACTTTATAAACACCCGGAAGAACCGAGGTCTTGGCGTAGTAGTCCTCTTTGGCTTTGCGAAGTTCCAGTTCCTGCGTCCCGGAGGCGCCGGTGATTCTCGCGATGACAAAGGGCGCGGCTGACTTGAAGACCGCTCCGTTCACCGTCTCCTCACCAGCAGCGTTGCTCTCCATCCGTGCGTCCTTTAGCGAGCGAATCAGATTCTCGACCTGGTACGTCTCCGCGCGGTAGGGCTTGGGCTTCAAAATTTGCCAGGCCTCCTTGTCGCGCGCAAAGGTAATATCCTGCTTCTTGTCCGGCTTCAGACCAACAAGTTCGATCTGGCTGACTTTGTCAAAATCGGCGGTGAGTAGGCGTTTATCGCGCAGGTCGTCCGCCGTTTTGTCGAGACCGGATTTGTTGTAGGTGGCGATCGTGTACAAGCGCGGCTCCCCGGCCACGGCGGCGTAGTAATTGCTGCCCGACGGGGTCTGATCGCCAATCAGAAGCTTTTGGGTTTTGTTGTCCTTCAACGTAATGTCGACCTCGAGCGCCGGCGCGGCCAGACCATACTTCGAGAGGTCCGACGCTTTTTCTTCAATCAAACGGTCCGAGTTCAACGGAGAAAGAAGGGAGAGAAGGCTGGACACGGCATCCTGATCTGCGGCAAGCGGCTTGGGCGTGCTGATCTGCCACGTCCCTGAGTCGTTCCGTACGACATTGAGCTCGGGCTGATCCTTGCGAAGGATCGCCAAGCGCGTCACTCCAGCCTTATCCACCGAGAGAATTTTTGGCGCCGCGTCGGGCGATGCTTTGACGCTTGTGTCTTCGCTCGCCTTGTGGCGATTCGACCAGTACAGCGCGCCAAGGAGCGCAGCGAGCACCACCGCCGCGGACAACAACCCACGAAGTTTCATGACACCAAACCCATGCTTGAAAATGACCCCACGGAGCCCTCGCGCCGGCCACGCACGACTACCGGCGACGCCACCATACAGCCATTCCGCCAACTACGATCAGCAACGGCAACAGAAATTGGCTGGTGATCCTGAGCCAGCGCATCTGTGACTGGGTGAGCGTAATTCGCCGGTCCTCGCGGTCCTTCGGCCGAATCGAGATCAGGTCTTCGTCCGACGCGAGCCAGTTGATCGTGTTCAGAGCGAGATCAGGATTGCCGTTGAACGAGATGAAATTATTCGCGGCCCAGGCCGAACTCCCAATAACAACGAAGCGCCCTTGCGAATTCTCCTTCCCGGTGTTGTAAGTGCCGGCAGCCGCGATCGTCAGTGGACCCTTGATATTTTTCGGGTCCGTCGGATCAATCGCCGGGCTGTTGAGCTTTTTCGTCGCAAGGCTGGAGTCCGACGAGCTGAAGAGTTTTTGAACGGTGGTTTTATCGCCATTTTTGATGTCGAGGGATCGCGCGAGTGGAAATCCGGTGGCCCGCCGTTTCATATCGTTGACGATGGCGTGCGAATCATAGCTCGTGACCAGTGCGACTTGCGGGCCGAGGCCGGCCAATTGCCCGATGGGATTGAGGTCCAGAATCAGGTCCTTCGCCGGCGTGATGCCCCAGGCTTCCAGAACCATGGTAAGCGCTTCGTTGTCTGAAATATCGAGGCGGCCCATCTTCAAAGGCGGATCGAGCAGCACGAGCGCGCGGCCGGCATTTTCAACGTACTTCCTGATCGCCTCGACCTCTGGCAATTGGTAATCGGCGTCGGGCCCGCCAACGACCAGAACCGTACAGTCGCTGGGAACCTCGGCTTTTGTCACCAAGTTCACGGACTTCGCTTGATACCCGTCGCGCCCCAGCAGTTCCTTGAAACGCGAGAACCCACTCTTGTCTGTGTCTTCGATCTGATGCTCGCCGCTGCCTTCGACGAAACAAACGGTGCGCACGCTGGTCTTGAGGTCGCGGATGAACGCCCCCGTGATGCCTTCTTCCGTCAGGGTCTTGGCTTCTTCCTTTCGGTCGCCGATCTGCACAATCGTCGTGCCATACGCTTTGCCTCGCACATCCGCAGCAAGTTCCGGATTCTTGTCCGGGTCGACATATCTCACGCGAACCATTGGAGAAAGATTGGAGTACTGCTCGAGTTGGTCCTTGGCGCGATCGAATTTGCCGCTCTGATCGTAGTAGGTGATCGTCGCCGGTTGCTTCAGCCCTTTCACAATTTTCGCGGTCTGCTCCGAAAGGCTGTAACGCTTGTTCGAGGTCGAATCGTAGGACTTGTTGTGGCGATCGGCCAGGACGTTTGCGACGACCAGAATCGCCAGCATAACCAGGATGTAGCTCACGGCGTAAAGCGCGTACCTCGCCTGCCGGGCGTGAAGCAATTGCATTTTCATCTATGATCTCCAGCGGAGGGACTCGAGCGAACGTGCCGTCAGAAAGAGTCCCAAGAAAGTCACGGTGATATAGAAGATGACGTCTTTCGTATAGAGCAAACCCTTGCTGAAGGTCTCGAAATGCGTGAGCACCGAAACGTACGACAGCACCCGCGCCCACGGCGAAAACTCGTATTCGCTGACCCACACAAGCACCCAGAGCAGCAGGCACGCCCCGAAGGTTGCCGCGCCGGCGATAATCTGGTTGCGCGTGAGTGTCGAGATGAACGTACCGATTGCCAGGAGAGCTCCGGCCTGCAGCAGCAGACCAAGGTAGCCGATCGCCAACGGCTTCCAGTCCGGATTGCCGTACCTGAACAGCCAAAGGAAGTTGATCGCCGTGACCAGGAGCATCCCGGCGTAAAGGATGACTGCCGCCATCCACTTGCCCAGAATGATTTCGGAATCACGAATCGGCGAGGTGGCCAGAAGCTCGATGGTGCCGCTGCGCTTCTCCTCCGCAAACAGACGCATGGTCATCATGGGGATCAGGAAGAGTCCGATCACACTCACGTTGGAAACCAGCGGACGAATAAGAAATTCATTGATATTCATCGGGAACGCCTCGCCGCGCATCTGCGATTCCATCCCGACGAAAACGAAGGCGTTGACCCCATTCCAGAAGAAAAATCCAAAAACGATCGCGAACATGGCGAGCAACAGATAAGCGATGGGCGATACAAAGTAACTGCGCAATTCCTTCCGGCAGATGATCCAAACATTTCTCATCTAGCTTACTCCTGTGCCTTGCCGGCCACGGCCTCGAGCTCGGCTGGTGCTCTCTGACTTGCCTGCTCATCAGCAGCCTCGGAGCTCGTCAACTGCAGGAATACCTCTTCCAGGCTGATCGCGGCGGAGCGCATTTCATTCAGGTCCCAGCCCGATTCAACGACAGCGCGCGCTAGGTCTCCGCGCACGGCGTGATCACGCTGACTTTCCACCTCAAAGGTTGAACGATCGTCACGCGCTCGCTTCAAGACTACTCTGCTGACGCCGGTCACTTGCTCGAGCCGGCGCTGCACGGTCGCGGCGTCCAAGGTGCCCGCGCGTCCCGCAACTTCGAGCAGCACGGAGCCCACCCCGCGCGCCCGGTTCTGCAAATTGTCCACAGAATCGGTGGCAACGAGTTTGCCCTTATTGATGATGATCACCTGCTGGCAGGTCTGCTCAACTTCGGGCAGGATGTGCGTGCTCAGAATGATGGTGTGATCGCCAGCCAGACCCTTGATCAGGTCGCGCGTTTCGTTGATCTGCTTGGGGTCGAGTCCGGCGGTCGGCTCGTCGAGAATCAACACATCGGGGTTATGGATGATCGCTTGCGCCAGGCCCACGCGTTGCCGGTAGCCTTTCGACAATTTTCCCAAAACCTTGTTACTCACGTCTCGAATGGCGCAGCGTTCCAGAACATACTCAACACGCTTGGCGAGCTCCGGCCCGCGCAATCCTTTGATTTTTCCGACAAACGTGAGGTATTCCGTTGTTCTCATCTCCGGATACAGCGGTGGAGCTTCGGGCAAATAACCAATGTGCCGCCGCACCTCGAGCGGCTTTTCGAGAACATCGAAGCCAGCTACCGTCGCGGTGCCGGACGTGGGCGGCATAAAACAGGTCAGCATGCGCATCGTTGTGGTTTTCCCGGCGCCGTTCGGGCCAAGAAAACCGACAATCTGCCCCTTGCTGACTTCGAAAGAAATGTGATCGACTGCCGTGTTGCGAGCGTACCTCTTCGTTAGTTGACTTACTGTGATCATAGAATTTGCTTTTGGAGTGAGGCAAGATCGTGTCGTCTTCCCTCACAAAGCGAAACTTTCCCGAACCTAATAATGCTAAAAAGTGAGACGCTGACTGTCAATGCCGGGTTGCTTTTCGAGTCTAGGCGCTTAGTTCCCTGGATCCCAATTCCCTCATCTACCCCGACCAGGTGATGCCCGCGTAGGTTCGGGCAACGGATGGTGCGACCCGCCGATGTAATGTCTGAAATCAAAGCGGCGCAGCAAATTTTGCATCGGCCCGGCGGCGACTGAATTCCGCCCGGCCGCGAGGTCCTGGTTCCAAGGATCCAGTACTAGAACTACGGGCATCACGGGAGCCGCAGTACACGGTATGATAGTTGCTTAATTGCGAACGTCCGTAGGTCTTAGGGCGTTTCACGGTCCCTGCCGATCGGCGGCTGCTTCCTCGGGCGCCGACTGCTGGTGACGGTGGTCGCCATTCTTCCGTGACGGTCGGCATCGTGCCGGCGCATTCGCTGCCAGTTTTCACCATATACATTGAGAGTAAACGATAATAGATTTAAACGATTCAAATAACGTTGTCAAATGACGTACCCGAGCGCGCTCGGGTATTTAGTTAACGGATATGTTAATTTAATCGTCGGGAATGTGGTGTCGCACGCCGATGCGTCAAAATGGAAGCGCTCGTTCGAGACTCGAAAAATTAACCTTGCAAATGTAAATAAATCAAAATCAATGTGTTAGGGCGATATTTCGATCCCTCGCTTTTACATTTCTAGCCCCTCTGAAGGCCTTCCGCCGCAAAAACTGTAACTTCTGACAGTTCCCAAAAAACGAAAAATCCTTCATTTTCACTCTTGCGCGGGTGCAGTTTCGCCCTTGTAGTGCAGATTTGTCGGGGATTGCGTTTCAAGGCCGCAGTTTTCGTGCCCACTTTCGAGCAACCCGCGCAGTTCGCTGACTCGTTTCGTTTGATAAACGGGGCGGAGTGCTTCTAGAAATTCTTGGGCGGAGAATTTCTAGGCTGTGCTGGGTTGCTCGATAGTTGGCACGTTCACACCGCTAAGGCTGGGTGCCCATTAGTTCCTGTAAAGATTGTAAACGCTCCGAGACTCGTCTCTTTCTCTTCGTCTGTTTCTCCTGTATCCTTATGTGACACCAAGGTCTCGCCAGCGGATCTTGCCTTGGAGGCCAGAGTGGCGAAAGCGCGGATTTTGCTAGCCGACGATCACACGCTAGTTGCCGAGGCATTTAAGAGACTGCTCGAACCCGAATTTGAGGTCGTCGGCACGGTCGGCGATGGCCGCGCGCTTCTGCGCGAGGCGCCGGAGCTTAGGCCCGACGTTGTCCTGGTGGACTTGAATATGCCGCTTCTTAACGGGCTCGACGCGAGTGAGCAGTTGAAACAATTACTGCCGCGGACAAAAATCATTGTCCTGACGATGAATGAAGACGCGGAAATCGCCCACGAAACCCTGCACAGGTGGGCCTCGGGCTACTTACTGAAAAAGTCCGCAGGTTCCGAGCTCCTAAAAGCCGTGCGTGAGGTCTTGAATGGAGCGAAGTACGTGACGCCTGCGCTCGAAAACCAGCTTGCCGAGCTGATTTCCGGCGACTCTCGATCGGATACGGCTCGTGCCCTCACCCCACGGCAGCGCGAGGTGCTGCAGCTTCTGGCCGAAGGCCACACCATGAAGGAAGCCGCGGCCATTTTGAATGTCGCCACGCGGACCGTGGCCTTCCACAAATACCGCATCATGCAGGAGTTCGGGTTGGAGAATAATTCCGACCTTCTGCGCCTAGCCATCAGGCAGCGGCTGGTGAATCAGGCCTGAGCCCGTTCCGCAGGCTCCGGCGTAGCGGTTAGCCTAATTCCCTCCCGCCGTACCGCTCTCGAATACGCTCACTTGCAGACTGCGCTCGCTTCCCCACGATGCACTCCTCGTGTTAGCGGAACACGTCGGCATAATCGCGCCCGACCGCCACGCGGATGAGCCGCGCACGACTGTCGCTGCGCCGCGGCTTGGAGAGCTTCGACCCGCGATAATATCTTGCGAAGCGTCCGGCCGGCAGCGCCACGCTCGACTTTGAGCCGGCGCGGCCGCAACAACAGCAATAACCCCCGCGAGTCGGGGTAAATCGAGCCTGTCGAACCAGCCTACTTCGACAGGGTCTGCTGCGCGCTTGTGCCACGCCAGAACTGCTGTCCGGTTTCGGGCAACGTGTAGACCGGATCGTAATACTCGTAGCGGCGAGTGAGTGCTTCGGAATCCTCCGCCTCGATGCCGGTGCGGTAGTTCTTGGTCCAATAGGAAATGCCCAGCTGGCGGTCGTACTCCTTGACCTGGTGAACCCAGCGCTTGCCAACAAAAGGCACATCGCAGACCATGCGAGGCGTGGCGAAACCGGGCAAGTAGCCCATGATGTCGTGCTGCAGCTGCTGCACCTCGCGAATCGCGAGGCGCCAGTGCTCGGCATTGGGGATCATGTCGCACTGGTAAAAGTAGTAGGGCGTGATCTTGCCGTAATCGAGCAGCATGAAGCAAAGATCGAGGATCTCCTTGGCATCGCCGTTGACGCCGCGCAACAGAACACCCTGGTTGCGAACGTCGCGATAGCCCATGTCGAGCAGCGACTCGACCGCTTTGCGAACCAGTGGCGTTACCTGGCGCGCATTGTTCACATGAGTGTGCACGGCGATGTCCAGGCCGCGTTCGCGCGCTTTTTTCGCCAGGCGGCCAAGTCCGGCCTGCACGTCGTGCTGGAGGAAATGCTGAGGGATGGCAATGAGTCCCTTGGTCGCGAGTCGGATATCCTTGATATTGGGAATATCCATGAGCTTGGAGCAGAAATCTTCGAGCGCGCCAATGGGGGTGTTGGCGATGTCTCCGCCACTGACGACGACATCGCGGACAGAAGGCGTTACGCGGAGGTAATCGAGCATCTGCTGGTAGCGGTCCTTTTGCGGGACCTGAAACTTGAGCTTCACGAACTGCGGCACGTCGTTGCCAACGAGGTCCATACGCGTGCAGTGGCCACAATACTGCGGACAGGTGGAAAGGAGTTCCGCGAGAACCTTGGTGGGATAGCGATGCGTGAGCCCTTCGACGGCCCACATGTCGGATTCGTGGAGGGAGTCGCGGCTGGCCTTAGGATGGCTCGGCCACTCGGGGTGACGGTCGTCGAAAGCGGGCAGCATGTAGCGGCGAACAGGGTCGGACCAGAGATTCTTCTCATCCATGGTGTTGAGCATGTGGGGAGGGATGAGAATGGACATGGTGGCGCGTTCGCGAATGTCGCGCTCGACGCTGGCCAGGAGCGAATCGGGAATCAAGCCGCCGAAGACGTCCTTCAGTTCTTTCAGGTTCTTGACGGTGTGACGGCGTTGCCAAAGTGCGGTTTCCCATTCTTCTTTGGTGACATTTTTGTAGCCCGGCAGACGGCGCCAATCGGGTTCGACAAACTCGCGGTTCAGAGGGTAGGTGAAAGGCTGCTCGCCGGCATGCACTCGTCCAGCAGGCTTCCAGGTCGGTCTCGGGGCCTTTGTCGGGCGCGCATCCGGATTGGTCCCAGGCGCAAAGGTTTTCGATTCGCTCATAAGCGCGTCCTATTGCAGGGAAATGAGTTCCGTACAGCGGTGTGTACAGCTAAGGATAGCCGAGACTGAAAGGTTGCGCCACCCCCAGAAAAGAGCTGGCGGCAGAGCACCAATGACACAGAGGCGACCTGTTTCGGAGTGGAAATGCAGGAGGGCGGGAAGCCCCGGCTGAAGCGTACGACTTTTGCAGCGAGGTGCGGAAGATTTTGAAAGTGCTGGGTTTAGAGGACCTGCACCGGGCCGGCTTTTACGATTCTATGGCGGCTATTTGCATCACGCTCGATGGCTGGACGGAGGTTCTTGGATCGGCCGGTCAAGAAGGGAGAGCCCCACTCGCGTAATTCGCACCACACAGCGGCCGTTGACCTCGACCACGGTTACGAGTCCGCGGTCATTTGCATCTTCCCAAACCGGGAGTCTTGGACAGGACGTGCGCCAAGCGGAGATGACATCTTCGTAGCTCCTATCGCCGTCCGCCAGCCATTCGAGGAGATTCAAGATCAGGTTTTCTACCGTTGCGTCGCTCATCGTCCAAGAACATTGCCAGGTACACAAGCGGCAACATCCAGGTCTTCGAACTTGGCCGAACCGCGTCCACTCCATCGAACCAGAAGCAAAGCACTACTGCTTCCGTCGACGCGAGACCTCGCCAAGCGCGTTAATCGCGGACATTATACTGCGCCAACCGCTACCTGTTGCGGACGGCGATCGGCAAACGCGTTTCAAATTGACACGCGCGTCTCATATGCGACTAAGGCTTTTTGACTCGCGACGGCCCGGTCAGTTCCCCGTCGTAGCCGGTACCCAGGCTAATCCGCGCGAGCATTAGAACTTAGGGCCGCCGTACGGTGCCGAATGTGCTCCGGTCAGTGTACGCACGATTGGCTGGCGAATTGCAGGTTGGCTCAGGGAGCTTTAGCCCTTTCGAAGGACGAGGCGCGTGCTGAGGGCCGCACTTTCGAAACCGAGTTAGAAGCGCGGCCCACGCTTCCGTCGTCTCGTCTGGCGCCGGGTCACGAACAGAACCATGATAAACACTCTCCATCTTATTCGTTTGGACTACGTTTCTTGCGTTTTGACCATTCTCGGGACCATCCTGCTAGGCAAGAAGCTGTGGCAGGGTTGGGTTGTTGCTGCGGTCAACAGCGCGGTCGTCTGCGTTATCGGTCTGCGAACGGCTCAATTCGGCTTTGTGCCCGCCAATCTCGTGTGCATCGCTCTATACACAAGCAACCTGTTCCACTGGCGGTTCAGGTCAGGACCTTCCGGTTCCAAGGTTGCAATTGCGCCACAAGAGAGCGGCGACTAATTCGAGGTGCGCTAGGGATTGCCCGTCGCGATCAGAAAACGGCAACAGCGGCAGCCTCGGTCGGGCAGGTTTCGAATATCGGGAGGAGCCGGGCGATTTCCAATGCCCGCTTCAAGTTCGGGCCGAGGTTGGAAAGGACGAGCCGTCCGCCTTTTGCTGCTGTCTTTCGGTGCATTTCGATCAGCGCGCCGAGGCCCGCGCTATCCACATAGTTCACGTGTTCAAGGTTGACGACAATTTTTGTAGCGCCGGCTGAGAGAAGATTCTCAACGGTTGTGCGAAGGCCGTTGCTCTCTTCCCCGAGCACGAGACGCCCTTCGAGCGCGAGAACGTAGATTCCATTGACTTCGCGTTGCGTTATTTCTAAAGCCACCGGTTGTCTCCCCCTGTGATCATACGCGGATTGGCAAGTTCGTCCATAATAGCCTCCTGACCTGCGATACCAAAGCGTCTAACAGCTGCGCTGCGTTGGCCGGTTCCGGCTGGGCCTTCGTTGGACTCGGAGCAAGAGCTTGTAATAGTGTCCCCTACCGTCACGATACCGCCTTATTTGAAAGGTTTTAAGCATGCCCGCCCGGACATTGCTACGCGCGACATTCTACATGCTTCTTGCGTTCGCACTCTCTCCGAATGGCCTACGCGCACAACTCCTTGCCGACTGCTCCGGCACCGATCCGAATCGATATCCGAGCATAAACGCGCCGTTGCGTACCGGGAGTGGGCAAAAAGAACGACCGAGGCCGCGGATTTTTCTCATAAGCGGTCAACGTCGTATCCGAGTTAGCCGACGGCCGGACCGAGAGCCTGCGACACGGCAGGCGAGCTGTTGTAGACTCACCGCGATTCCAAACAGAGGTGAAATGCATGTTCAATCCCTTGGACTACCCTTTTCTGATTCTGTTTCTCTCCCTGGCCGTTTTTTGGGCGTCCGCTTCGATTGGCGCGTGGCTCCGCAAACGAACGCACCAGCTGCCGGAAGGCGCCCATGAAGATTTCGCATTCGTTTTGGGCGCAACTTTGACCCTGCTGGGTCTCATCATCGGGTTCACTTTCTCGATGGCGGTGAGCAGGTACGATCAACGCAAGAACTACGAAGAGCAGGAAGCGAATGCCATTGGAACGGAGTATGTCCGCGCCGATTTATTGCCTTCCGCGGATGCGGCAAGAGTGCGGACATTGCTAAAAAGCTATCTTGCACAGCGCATACTCAGTTATGAAACGCGAGACAGTGGCAAGCTACGGCAGACCGACGTCGAGACCGCGCGGTTAGGGAACGAGATGTGGTCCGTCGTGGTTGTGCCGGCTACTGCTCAGCCGACCCAGTTAGCCGCCCTTGTGGTGTCCGGCATGAACGACGTGCTGAACTCACAAGGGTACACGCAGGCCGCTTGGTGGAACCGCATCCCGACTGCGGCGTGGGGCCTTCTGGCGCTTATCTCGATCTTCTGCAACGTGTTGATTGGTTACAGTACGCACGGGCGAGGCACCTTCCTTTTCCTGATTTTGCCGATCGCTCTTTCCATATCGCTCTTTCTCATCGCGGACATCGACAGCCCGCGCGGCGGGGTGATTCGCGTACGGCCTCAAAATCTGGAAAGTCTCGCGGAAAGTTTGCGTTCACAATAAAGGATGTGTCGCGCCACCGTGGCTCGGGACGAGAGTTGATGGTGAGGAAAGCTGAAAGGCGCTTGAAGCTGGTAAGCCCACAGCACAGTCGCGAGCACGCCTCTCCGGCAATCGAGGTGCAGAAGGCCGGTAGTGAAAGCCATCCCGCGAACCACAGACGGCCCGAAAGGATGTGCTGGCCGACCTTTATCTTGTTTCATGCTCCTTTTGGCTGATTGCGGGTCTTCCTCCATCGGGCCGCGAAATAAACGGGCTGATTTCTTCCGAACCTCGAATCAAATAGTTGCTAGAATCTGCCCGTGTTTGGGAAGCCTTTCCTTTCCCGTTTCCGCCCCTGTTATTCCCTCGCGCAGGGTGTGCCCCGGCGGAATTTCTCGCTGGAGGGCTCGGTTAGTCGGCGGGCCGGCATCGCATAAAGGACCAATCATGAATCTTAGAATGATCGCACTGTTCGCAGCCCTTCTAGCGGCTGGTCCTCTGCCGGCGCGGGAAAAGTCGGACGTGATTGTAATGAAGAACGGCGACAAGATCACGTGCGAGGTCAAGGGGCTGAGTTCGAACACGCTCTACATAAGCGTTGACTACATCCTGAATACCCTTTCGGTGGATTGGACAAAGGTCGATCATATCGAAAGCAAGCAGCTATTCCTGGTCACCACACAGGACGGAACGGTGTACACGGGAGCGCTCTCGACACCGGCGACTGAGGCCGGAAGGCCATTGCAAATCGAGGTTCTCAAGACATCGGGGAGGAGAGTTACGCTCGAACGGAGGAAAGTTGCGACCTTGGGCCAGACGTCTGCCAGCTTCTGGCAACGATGGAACGGCGACCTCGGATCGGGGTTTACCTATGCAAAAGGGAATGAATCGTCGCAATACAATCTTAATTCGACGATCGGCTACGTGGAGACGCGTTGGTCCGCCGGGGCGAGTTATACCTCAAACCTAAACGTGAGCAGTGGTTCGAGTGCTTCCACAAGGAACCAGCTCTCACTGCAGGCGCAACGACTCTTGCGACGGAACAACTGGTATGTCGCCGGTATTGCCAATTTCCTGCAGAGTTCGGTGCAAGGGATCCAGTTGCAAGACACGTTTGGCGGCGCGATTGGGCGAAACATCGTAAACCGGGGGAGCATGTACTTCACCGTATACGGCGGATTCGCGTGGCAGCAGATCAATTACCAGCAAGCAAAGATTCCTTCCCCTACGCAGCGGGTGACTACCGGGCTGCTAGGGACGCAGCTAAAGCTATTCCGCTTCAACCGGACAAATTTGAGCGTCAACGCGAATATGCTGCCGGCGATTTCTGATGCGGGAAGAGTTCAGTTTCTTCTGAACACCTCTTACTACGTGAAGCTATGGGGCCAGCTCAATTGGAATCTCACATTCTATGGAAACTGGGATAATCGCCCGCCGGCAGGCTTCGCCGGTAGCGACTACGGAATGAGCTCGGGCCTGAGCATAAGTTTCGGCACGCCTGTCCATCAGTAAGAAGGGATAGATCCGCCGTCTTGGGCGGCTGAAATCGGCCGGTCGGTAATATCATCGGAGCCGCGCTTTCCGGGACGCTCCAGGTTCCTTATCGTGCCGATTGCGACGTGAATTTAGCCCACGAAATGCCGCCACCAACGAACGGAAACGGCGGAGAGGATGGAGGGCATGTGATGTCTCAGCTTGAGATCGATGAGGGACAAGCCCCGGTCCGAGAAAATGCAGGGAATCTGGACATCCTGCTGCCGACCATCGGCAGCGCCGGCGACGTGCATCCGGTGATTGAACTCGGAAGCGCACTAAAGAGACGAGGCCACCGCGCCACAGTCATTACCAATCGGTTTTTCGAGCAGCAGGTGCACGATGCAGGTCTGGATTTTGCGGCGCTCGGCACGGTCCAGGAAGCGGAAGCGATCATCGCGGACCCGCGCCTGTGGCACCCGACGAAGTCATTCGATTGCATCGCCGAGCGAGCGATTCTTCCAAACATTGTGCCCCTCTATCACATCATCCGAGAGCGGCGGACCGCGAATACCGTGGTTGCGGCATCCGGGCTGAGCTTTGGCGCTCGCATCGCGCAAGAGAAACTTGGTGTGCCCCTTGCCTCAGTGCACCTGCAGCCGGCGATGATTCGCAGCCTGGTGGATGGCGGGCGCCAAGGACGCCTGCCGATGGACGCGAGTGTGCCCCGGTTCGTCAAGCAAGCTCTGTTCTGGCTGTTAGACAAGCTGTGGATCGATCGCGTTCTGGATCCTCCGATCAATTCCTTTCGAAGCAGTCTCGGCCTGCCTCGAGTCAACCGCATCCTGGGAGACTATGTTCACTCGCCGCAGCTGACGATTGGGCTTTTCGCCGAGTGGTTTGCTCCTGTTCAGCCCGATTGGCCACCGAACACGCACACCGTGGGCTTCGTGCTGCACGACGACAGCGAACGCCAGAACCTGAGCCCGGAAGTGGAGGAGTTTCTCGCGGGCGGCCCCCCACCCTTGGTGTTTACTCCCGGATCGGCCGCCGCGACGCTCGAGGACTTTTTTCGGGAGTCCGTGGAGGCGTGCCGGATCGGCACTTATCGGGCAATGTTGGTGACGAACTTCCCCGAGCAGCTACCTGCCAATCTGCCGCCGGGTGTGCGGGCTTTCTCCTACGTGCCGTTCAGCCAGATACTGCCTCGCTGTTCCGCGCTCGTGTATCCGGGTGGAATCGGGACGATGGCACAGGCCATCAAAGCGGGAATTCCCCATCTCGTGGTGCCGCATGCGCATGACCAGCCGGACAACGCTTTTCGCGTCAAGCGCCTAGGCTTGGGAGAGAGCATTTATCCGGAGGGGTATAAAGCAGCACGAGTCGCAGCGGCGTTAAGGAAGTTGCTCGAGTCTTCGCAGGTTCGGGTGCGGTGTGCTGAGTATAGAGGAAGGATTGATTCGGCGGTCGCTCTCAAAAGGGCTTGTTATCTGATCGAGGGGCTCGGCAGAAATACTCAGAGGAAAACGTGCAAGGCCAGAGCTTGAGCCGTTAGGCGAGCAGTGTCGGAAGATTGATTTGCCAGGATTTCCTGCCAGCGCGCGGATTTCCGTAGCATCGAGAGCGACTTCGTTGAGCCTCAGAAGTCACGCCACGGTTTCCACAGGGGAACACTGGTGTAATGCACGCTCGTGGGTTTGCCGAACCATTCCTTTACCGCATTCAGCAGACGTCGCCACCACGCGGGCTTCAGATCGCCAGCATTCATGGCGCGAGCGTACCGCCACGACCTACGATGGTCAACCGGAAAAACAGGAGGCGCTCTCCCTTACCGAAGCGGTCCGTCTGCGGGTTAAATCGGGGTTGACTGGGGGCTCGGGGCATACTAGGGTTTCCCTGTAGAAAGTCTCCTCCGGAGGCTGTAAGTCACGGGGCTACCTGGCCCGAGATCTCTTTGAATCGCCGCTGCGGTCCGTCATGAAGGCAAATACCCGGTGCACGGCTATATGAGGAAGATGTTTTGAAAGGAGCGATGAGAGTATGGGAAGCAAAGGATTGAGAGTCGTAGTGGGGATGTTGGCACTCTGCTTTGCAGTGCTGATGGCTCACGCGCAAGAGAAGATTAAGGTTAGTGGGTTAATTACCACACGAACGGGTGAAACCATTATCGTCAGGACCAACGAGCGGGGTGTAGTAACAGTGGTCCTTGACGATGACACCAAGGTACAGCAGCCAAGGGGCCTCATTGGCGTTCGCAAAAGATCCATGTCTGCGGCCGTGCTGATTCCTGGACTCAGGGTATCGGTTGACGGAACCAGTCAGGATGCGACGCATATCCTGGCAAAATCCATTACCTTCGATAGGAAC
>DATFTB010000227.1:0-2738 GCA_035262325.1 Candidatus Acidiferrum sp. | reverse complement strand
CGCTTCGCTGGGACCGGCGGTCGAGCATGTGGAGGAAGTGCGCCGCGAGCTCGGCATTCCCCACACGGTTCACGCGTCTTTCCAGGGCAGCGCTCAAGCCTTCCAGGATTCCCTTGCGAACCAGGTCATATTGATCCTGGCCGCCCTGGCCGCCGTGTACATCGTTTTGGGCATTCTTTATGAAAGCTATATTCACCCCATCACGATTCTTTCGACCATCCCCTCTGCTGGCATCGGTGCGCTTCTCGCGCTGCAATTAATGAACATGGACCTGAGTATCATCGCGCTGATTGGAATCATTTTGCTCATCGGCATCGTGAAGAAAAACGCGATTCTGATGATTGATTTTGCGGTGCAGACCGAGCGCGAAGAAGAAAAAACGCCGGAGCAGGCGATCTACAAGGCCTGCCTCTTGCGATTCCGGCCAATCATGATGACCACTATGGCCGCGCTGCTGGGGGCCATGCCGCTGGCCCTCGGCACGGGCGTGGGATCGGAAATTCGGCGGCCCCTTGGCATCAGCATCGTCGGCGGCCTGATCCTGAGCCAAATGCTGACGCTGTTTACCACCCCGGTCGTTTACATTTACATGGACCGCTTGCAGTCATTCCTGCGACGCACCATTTTGCGCTCGGCTCCCGCTCACGCTCCCGCGCATTCGGACTGATCCAGCCTGCAAAAAACGGCGGCGTTTGCGGCTGAGTGGTCCCGGTGTTTTGTGAGTCCAAGGATGTCAACCGGCAGTATCTCGGCGACATAGCGGCTGAATCCTCAAAAATCCTGCGTTTTCGGGCGCTTCCGCTTCGAGGTTTCCGGAAGCCGTGTCCCGAGCCACCGGGCTCCCGTAGGCGTCCTGGGCGCGGAGTCCAGCCATGCCGACCAGCAAAGTGATGCCGCTCGCAAGTAGCCGCACCAGTTTCTGAGTCTCTCCATGGATGCCAGCGGAGCTCTTGTCTCCGTCTGATGCATCCTAAGAGACGGCCCATAAGGTCCCCGTTAGGGGAGCGTACGGAATTTGTGGGCCTTCGAGGCCCACGCACTTTGTCTCGGGGGATCAGCGTTCACGAACTGCCGATGAGCCAACCCGTCAGAAAAACAAGTACCCCGCCAACGATCACCTGAAACGCCGCCTGAAGGAAGGGCGTGTCCATGTACTTGTGGCGGATGAAGCTAATCACGCCAAGCTCAATCGCCACAACGATGATCGCGATGGCAGTCGCGAGGCGGAAGTCCGGAATAAGAAAGGGAAGCGTATGGCCTAGCCCGCCGGCCGTGGTCATGAGGCCCGTGACTGTTCCGCGAATCCAGGGCGAACCTCGGCCGGTCAACGAGCCGTCATCAGAAAGCGACTCCGCGAACCCCATCGAAATTCCCGCGCCGACACTCGCTGCGAGGCCGACGAGAAAAGCGTCCCAGCTTTTCTGCGTCGCAAAGGCCGCCGCAAAAAGGGGCGCGAGCGTCGAAACCGAGCCGTCCATCAGCCCAGCTAGGCCCGGCTGCACGAATTGCAGCACGAACAGCCGCTTGTGCGATTCTTCTTCCTCCGATTTGGCTTTCTCGGTTAGATGTTTTTCTTCGTATTCGCTCGCCGCCCGCGTGTGTTTTCTCTCCTCATCGGCCAGCATGTTCAGCAATTCACGCATGGTCACGTCGCTCGTTCGGCTGGCCGCACGCGAATAGAAACGGCTCGCTTCCATTTCCATGATTTCCGCCTGGCGCCGCGCCACTTTTACCCCAAGCGGCCGCATCATCCATACCGGCCTGCGCTCGAGAAAGCCGCGAACGTCTTCTCGTCGAATCGGCGGAAGGTGGTCGCCGAATTTCTGGCGGAATAAGGCTAGCAGCCGGTCGCGATGGCCCGCCTCCTCGGTGCGCATCTCTTCGAAAATCGCGGCTGTGGCCGGGTAGGACTCGCGCAGGGCATCGGCGAACTCCCCGTAAATGCGGCCGTCCTCTTCTTCACTTGTGATGGCCAGCGCCAGAATCTCGCGCTCGGTCAAATCCTTGAATCGCTTGAGCATATGTCCTTTTTCCGGAGGAATGCACCGTAGAGAATCGCACAAAAGCGCCGCGGAAGCCATCCTGACGGTAGCGTCGAAAGAATACGCAAATTGGGATTTCCTCAGGCCGTTGTTGGGTTGGTACTTTCGTACTATCATCGAAGCGGACGCGTCCTACATTCTTCCGGGTACGGTCCGCCTATGGGTTTTTGTTACCTAGGTGCGTACTCTCGATTCTTTCAGGAGATGCGGTTCTTAAGGAAAGGTGCCTGGCAATGTCGTCCTCGCTCGATCATACGCTGAAACCGACAAATCCGGAGCCTTCACGTTCACCACACCCGGAACGCCGGGGCTGCCGACGCTGCAAAATCACGCAACTGATGCGCGTCCGGCCCTCCGACCCGGAGCGTGATCCGTTCGACGACATTCGCACTACCGTGAGTGTCTCCCGTACCGGCGTCTATTTTCATTCGAGCGAGACCGGTTACGAAGTTGGCATGAGGCTGTTTGTTTCCTTGCCCTATTCGAAACAGCCCACAGCCCTGGTCCGCGAATACCTGGCAGAGGTCGTGCGCCGCGAGCCGTTGCCCAACGGGCTGTTTGGCATCGCCTTCAAGATCTTGATGGAGTTGCGACTTCAGACCAGCTATAGCTTCACGCCTCCCCTGCAGCGCAAGTAACCGATAGAGATTTTAGGGTAGCAGCCCGACCCTCAGATCGTGGTCTTGCGCCTCGGAA
>DATFTB010000226.1:0-3587 GCA_035262325.1 Candidatus Acidiferrum sp. | reverse complement strand
GCGGTTAGAAAGTGACTGCCGTGAGGGCCTTGTGGGCGAGGTCGGCGGCGCCGGGCTTTCCGGCGAGAACGAGTTCGGTCCATTCCGCGGCGGCCTCAGAGATGCGCACGGCTTCGGTCGTTAGCGATTCGGGCCCGCCGGAATCGGAATTGCCAAAAAAGACGCGGTCCAAGGGGCGCGACGCGATCATGCGGTTTTTCGTGTATTGGCCGGGAACGGCCATCATCATCGCGTGACCTCGACGATACAGGCGAATTTCGATCGGGTCGACCTTGAATTCGGGAAGCGCCTTCTGAAAATCTTTCAGGACCGTTCCCGCGAACTCGCGGCAATCCTCTTCTTCGAGCAAGAGCTCGCGTTCGGACTCGCGAAGCGTCGAGTAGAAGGTCAGGATTTCATATTTGGGCTTGTAGCCCGGCTGATTTCGCATGGTCCAGTCCGCGACAATGAAATCGGTGAAGGAGTTGCCAGGGCACCAGTTGTCGTAGCCCTTGCGGTAGACCTGCTGATCAAAAATCATGTTGATCATCGGCACAGGAGCGTAACGCATGCGGCGCATCGCTTGTTTCTGGTCGTTCGCGAGGCCGGCGACGATGCGCGAAGTGAAGAATTTTGGAGTACACATGATCACGACCTTGGCGGCGACGGTCGTGAGCTTGTCCGCTTGGGAGTAGGTGACGAGAACGCCGTCGGCATCAGGGACGACCGCGACCACGGTTGCGCCGCTCAGCATGCGCTCGGCGTATTTCGGCTTCAGCACTTCGACGAGTTTGTGTGTGATGCAACCGAGCCCGCCGGGAAGAATCACGCGCGAGCTGTCCTCTCCTTTGATCAAGTATTGCGCGTCGGAAACGCCGATGTAGGCGGAAGTATCGCCGGTCGAAGCGCCCCAATTCGAGAGCCCGTAAGCGTCCCACCATTTGCTGACCTCGGGAGCGTAGGCACCGAGTATGTCGGTGAAGAGCTTGGAGTCGAGTTCGAGGATGTCTTTGTGCGGATCCATTTTGAGGACGTCGTCGGCAAATTTTTTGAAGCTCGACACGGTTTCCTTCGAATAGGGAAGGTGCGGGAGACCGGAGCGCCAGGTGTCTGGCACGTAGGTGTGGTTGTCGATGGTGGGGTCGGGCATGTCGATGGGAAGAAGGTTGAGGCCAATTTCCTTGGCGAGATGGTCGCTGTGGCTGTCGCGGAAGTCGTAGGCGGAACCGGTGGAATAGGGCTGGCCCGCGTATTCTTCCTGATACGCATTGCCACCGAAGTGGTCTTCCTTTTCAAGAAGCAGCCAGTCTTTGCCGCGAAGGAAGTAGGCGGCGGAGAGTCCGGCGGAGCCTGAGCCGACGATGACGATGTCGGCTTTGCGAGTGGCGTCGGGCCTCGCGAAAGAATGACCGTCGCGAATCTGGTGGCAGAGGGAGTAGTGCTCGCCTTCGAGAGAAACGGCCCGGGAGTCGTCGTCCCGAAGCGGGATGAGGGCTTTGTCGATCGGGCATCCGGACGCGATCGAGCCCGCGACAGCGAATTTGATGAAGTCACGGCGTGAATGAGGCATGCGAATGAGTCCTCCTAGCACTTATCCGGCAGCGGAAGCGTATTCAGGGACGCTCCATGGGTTCTCTAGCTTCCTTGCCGAAGGTGCGTGCGCGGATGTGGTACCAGATGAGAATCAGAATGACGGAAATGACGAAGATCAATGTGGAGACGGCGTTGATTTCCGGCGTGATGCCGCGCCGGAGGCGCGCCCAGATTTCGAGCGGGAGAGTATTGTCGCGGCCGATGAGGAAGAACGAAACGGCGATTTCATCCATGGAGAGAGTGAAGATGAGCAGTCCGGCGGCGATGAGAGAGAGTCTCAGACTGGGGAGAGTGACGCGCCAGAAAGTCTGGAGCGGTGTGGCGCCGAGGTCGAGCGAGGCTTCTTCCTGGGCGCGGTCCATTTTCTGGAGTCCGGCGAAGAGTTCGGTGGTGGCCACAGAAATGAGCGCGGTGCCGTGGCCGAGGAAAACGGTAAGGAGGCTGAGCTCAAATCCCGCGAAGACGGCGAACATTAATAAGGAAAGGCCGGTGATGATGCCGGGAAGGATCAACGGAAGAA
This sequence comes from Candidatus Acidiferrum sp., assembly GCA_035262325.1. Lineage (GTDB taxonomy): Bacteria > Acidobacteriota > Terriglobia > Acidiferrales > UBA7541 > Acidiferrum. The sequence goes on along the minus strand of DATFTB010000226.1, from coordinate 1,495 downwards.
GCACAAGGCGGCGGAAAATGGACTTGCCGGGGAAGTCGGCGCGATCGAGGGCGAGCGCAGCGAGCAGGCCGAGCGCAAGAGAAAGAACCACGGCAGCGAGGGCGACGAGCAGGCTGTTCAGGACGGAATCCCAGATCGCGCCGTCAGCCAAAAGTTGGCGGTACCAATCGAGGGTCAAATGGCGGGGAGGGAACCCGCCGACTCCTTCCCGATTGAAGGAGTAGAGAATGAGCACCGCGATCGGCAGGTAGAGAAACGCAAATACGAACAGCGCGAACAGCCCGAGCAGCGAAGAGCGCCCGGAACTCGGGTTGTGGCCGCTCATCGGAAGGACCACCTTTTTTCGAGGCGTTCGGTGACAAAAAGAAGCGAAATCGTAAGAAGCAGGATGGAGACAGAGATCGCCGAACCGAGCGGCCAGTCGTAAGCCGTTCCAAAGAGGCTTTGCACGATGTTGGCGATCATGATGCTTGAGGGCCCGCCTACCAGGAGGGGACCGAGGAAGTCCCCGAGCGTGAGGACGAAGGCGAAGGTTGCGCCGGCAAGAAGGCCGGGGAGCGATAGGGGAAGAATAACGCGGAAAAAAGTGGCGCGCGGGCTCGCGCCGAGGTCGTGCGAGGCTTCGATCAGGTTGCGGGGAATGTGTTCGAGCGAAGCGTACAGAGGAAGGAAGACAAACGGCGTGTAGATGTGGGTGAGCATGAGGACGACGGCGAAGGGGCTGTAGAGAAAGAAGCCGACGGGCTCTTTGGTGACGTGAAAATATTGCAGGAAACCGTTGAGAACGCCGTCGGAGCCGAGAATGGTCTTCCAGGCGTATCCGCGAACGAGATAGCTGACCCAGAGAGGAACGATGACGAGCTGATAGAAGAGTTCCTTCCGGACGCCGGCTTCGAAGGACATGAAATAGGCCAGCGGATAGCCGAGGAGCAGGGAGAAGAGGGTGACGCTCGCGGCGATGCGCATGGTGCGGAAAAGGACTTCGAGATAAACGGGATTGTGGAAGAGCTTGGCGTAGTTCTGAAGATTCCATTCGTGAACGAGCGAGCCATCGCGAACGAGCCAGAAACTGTGGGCGAACATCAAGGCATAGGGAAGAAGAAGGAACAGGCCGACCCACAGGAGTGGAGGCAGGGAGACGATCGATTTGTAGGTGCGGGAGTACATAAGAGTTTTAAGTTGTCAGTTCTGAGTTGCATGTGAGCAAGGAGCAGGGCACGGCGTCGGCGGCACGAACCGCGATCGGGCGGCGGTCCCGATCCTTCGCTCGGCTCGAGCGGACAGGTGACACTCGGAAAGGCAGTAGCACCGGGCCTCCTCAAAGACTGCCCAGGAAAGCGTTCAATCGCGGACCGGAATGGCGTCCGCGGGGCTGAAAGCAAAATCGTGTTCGCCCGCTAGCGGGCCGCGCGCGGGCAGACGTACGCGCAGAAGCCGGCCAGCGCAATCGACTTCGAGTTGTTCACTCGAACCGGCGAAAGTTTGCTCGACAATG
>DATFTB010000225.1:0-4672 GCA_035262325.1 Candidatus Acidiferrum sp. | reverse complement strand
AAAACATCTTGGATTCCTCTCGAATCTATCACTTCGCGAAAGCGAGATTGCAGGCGCTGTTTCTGGGTCGAGAAGCCTATTCGAGAAGGGGGCCTGTGCGAAATCCTAAGCTATGCTATCAAAAACATATCCAACAGCGCGGAGGGCGTCTCTGAATCCGAGCTGGGTCACAGGTCACGGGTCAGGCACTTCCGCCCTGCCACGGCCGCACTCGCGGCACCCACGCTCTCACGTTTCGGCAATATTCCTCGTATTCTGTACCGAACATTTTTCGCAGCGTGGGCTCTTCATACAATCGCACGAATAGAGCGACGCCCAGGACCACAGCCATAGCCGCAGCGATCAGTGCCTTATCGGCGTGGCCAAAGATCACCCACAGCCCCGCCCACCCCGCAAAAAATCCCAAATACATCGGATTCCGCACGTATCGATAGAACCCCACCACCACGAGTTTCTTCGGAGGAGCCACCGGCGCGGGCGTTCCGCGGCCTGTCCATCCAAAATCCCACACGCATCGCAGCGTCACGCTGAACCCGAGCACCGAGAACACTGCTGCAATCCACCGCCATCCCAGCGCGCCGGCCTCGCCGGCTTGAAATCCCAGCCACGATGGCAGCAGCCAGAACCACAGGGCAAAAAACGCGCTACCCACCATCAGCGAGGCGATCGCCGTGACCCAACGCGCACTGCCATCCGTATGCCGCATGCTCCCTGTCTGTGCATTGACCACAAACGCCTCCACCAGCCTGTCATCGCGAATCACCGAGATGCGCTCTCATTTGTGTCTTACGCCGAAGTTCGTCGCAGGTTACATGTCGGAGCTTACTTCGGCTTCATCTGCCCGATCGCAGCGACCGCTTGCGGATTCCAGGACGAGCTAGAGCCCGAGCCCGGATGCAAACTTGAAAATCACAGTCGACAGCCAGCCAGCTCCCCAATCTGCCCACCGCGAATTCGACTCCCTTCAAGGGCGGTTGATCCTGGCAATTTCCGGTGTCACTTCTGGGGTCACTTCGTTTTGCAATCCTGGGTGCAACCAGGCATGTCGTGGCACGTCGCTGTTTTCGCATCTCGTTGAAGTGGCGTGTGTTGGCATATGAGGACTTCTCGAGACACAAACCAAAGAAGGCTTTGAAGGCCGGGAAGGTCAGCGGACCCCATTCGCCCCCACAGTCATAATACATTCAAACGGAGACCGTCGTTATCCGCCGTCCGGCAGCGCCGCTGGCAGCAGTTTTGTCCTCAAAAAGAACAGGGCGGGTTGCATAGCGACCCGCTCTGTGTCCCCACAGATCCCGTTGTGAAGGGATGTCTTACTGCAGCGGTGTGCCCGTTCCAGAATCACAATTAGGAGCACCACCTTTGTAGTAGATCACGCCTGTCTGATCCAGGACGCGCGCGTGCCGGTCGAGTTCAAGCGCAGAGGAGCCGCCAGGGTGCCGTCATCGAAGCGGGGCCTCCAGCGTGAAGCTGTAGCCATCTTTACCGCTACTTCGGTTCGATAGCATCGGAAACCTGCCGCTGGAGCTGGCGGTTCTGGGCGCCTGTACCTTCCAGGCGACCCGGTTTAACCCCGCCACACACGCGAAACGTTAACGTTTACTCTGGATGTGGCTGGCTACACGCGCGCCGTTTCCAAGCCAACTGCTTGCGTACGCTTCAGCGCGGCGACCAAGTCGTATAGAGCGGGGCTCGTACACACTTCATAGTAATAGTGGTCCGCGGGTTTCCCGATTTTCCCGTCCGGCAGAAGCTGCCGAGCTACTCCCTGGCGCAGCACGAGCAATTCCACCGACTCCCCCATCGGCACTTCGCCGTAGTACAACGTCACTTGTTCCTTGCCCCACGGCTTATCCAGCTTCGCTTGGATCGTCTCGAGTGAGATCTCCCCGGCGAGCTTTTCAAATCCCTCGTCGTTCAGCTCGATGCCATTCATGTTGTAGCGCACAAGGAACTCGTCCAGCTCTTCTGCCGACGCACCTTCCATCGCCGTCAGAAACTGGAACACGGAGAACGGCGTTTTCTGTTTCGCGAGCATGCGTTTGGCTAGTTTCGCGCAGCCAGACAGCCGATCTGAAAGATTCAGCGCTTTCGAAATCATGATCCGCGATTCGCCATCGGTCCAATACGTCGGTGCCGAGCCCTGATACGCTATGCCGATGCCGATCTCGAGCGCCGGCAGGTCTGTGCTGGCCGCCTGATCGTTATACGAATTGCATACCCCCAGGATGTGTCTCGAAAGCACGCACGCCTTGGCTACCGGACGCGCGTACGAGCGGCTTGCTTCCGTCTCAAAAATCGCCAAAACGATCGCATCTCCCTCAATGAACACTTTCTTCGCCGAATAGCGCTCCAGCAAACGCTTTACCGGCTCGTGCAGGTTCAGGCTGAAGTGTGAGGCCGGGCTCAACCCTCTCGCCAGCAAGTCCTGCGTCATCTTTGTCGACCCGCGAACGTCGGCCTTGATAATGACGTGAGAGACGACCTGGTCCTGCTCCGGTCTTGCTTCCTCTTTCAACAGGCACTCGTACAGTCGGTTGTTCAACCGCGACAATTCGCGCACCTTTTCCGCCATCACCAGGTTGATCCGCTCCATGCATGCTGCGACGTGCTCGGCATCGTGCAAATCCCGCCGCAAGCGGAAAAAGTCCATCGCAAATCTCAACACCGTCGCCTGGATCTCATCCCGCGAATACCGCCGTATTCGCTTGGTTAGCTCTTCAAGAGGCTTCATCGAAAGCCGTTTCGCCGGCACCTGCTTTAGCAATTCTTCCACCCGCTTCGATTCTTCCCTTGAAACAAGCGCTTTTCTCAATTGCTGCAGGTGAACTGGCGGACAAAAATCCGTTGCGATCGGCCGGATTTCGTAGCTCGCCAGGATGTGGATTGTGAGCTCCCGGTCTTCCAGACGGTTGGCCAACTGCCCCAGCAGCTTCGCTCGCGACGCACGTTCCTGCTCCTCCGCCCCGAAGGCGTCAAACAGCCTCCGTGCATTCTCGGGCTCGTTCAGGTAATCGCCCAGCTTCCCCTGGTAATCCTTATGCACAAACTCGATTTGCTTTTTCGCGCCGTCCAACTGTGGTGCCAATTCTTCAAGCTTCGTCTGCAGCGCCTTGAGCCTCTTTTCCAGTTCACTGACCGACACTCGCATCCCGGCCGGATCCGCCGAGCTCAACAACTTGTTGAAGAGTCCGTCGCCCCGCTCGAGTTTCTTTTTGAGCGCGTCGCGTTGCTCTTCGAGCCCGCCGATTGCCCGGCGAACCTTCCCGGCCTCAGCTAGCAAGTTCTCGTAGGTCAGCACCCCCTTCGGATTCGATCGGTCTTCCGCAACATCTACTCCGGTCTCTTCCAGAAACTCTTGGAACAGCGCATCCATGGCCTCGAATCGGTCAGGGTCTCGGGCATAATTCCCCAGCAGAATATAATGTTCCAGAAAGTAAAAATCATCCTTGCCGCCCTCCAGGAAAATCAGACGGTTCTTCAGCATTTCGTAGTACGGCGCGAACTCCTCGCCAAACAACGCCCGTCGCGCCTTCGCGATCACGTTCTCTTCAATGTCCACCAGAATCTGCGCCACGACTTGTCCGATCAGACGCAGTACGTCTCTCCTCGCCGATTGCAATTCCGACAGGCGCGCCTTGATCACGTGGGCCTGCTGGCTCCGCTCGAAATACTCGCCGCGTTTTCGGATGTATTCCTTGCCATCGAGAATCACGCTCGCGAACTGGTTCTGGAGTTCCGTGGTCAGAAACTTAAGAATGGCCAGCCGAAACAGCAGATCGATTTCGATGTTTTTCTGGTGTTTGGCGTTTGTCAGCGCGCTTTGCAGCAGTTCCGTGAGCAGTTTGCGAAAGGTCGTGGAATCGACCGGCTTAGCGTTCCGGAATTCGATACCCGAGAGGTAAGTGCTGCTGGCGTTCTGCCGGATCAGTTCGAACAGGTAGTCGCGCGCCACCTGCACAAATTTTGGGCTCAGAAACACGTCGTGGTGGATGTTGTCGACGCCGATGGAAAGCGAGGCCATCGGCAAGCTAACCGTATAGCTTTTCAGTGCGTTACGGCTCGATTCGCTCATGCGGCTCTAGTGCATCCATGGGGCACGTAGGCGCTGGACTCGTCGCCTGGCCTTTCCACCTAGGTGCCGGGCCTTAGCCCGGCTTTCGCTGACCGCCACGTACCGCGGTCAGGCCGCCATCCTCGCTTGGCTGGAATGCGCAAACCTCTGGTCCCGGCCCTTTTTCAACCCTAACAGTGGCCTACGCCGCCCGCAAGGAACCGCAAGTACAGGGGTAGCTAGAAAGTAAGCTGACCCAGTACTCGAGCCCGGCTCAGCCCTTTACCTAGGGCCCCGCCTTCTGCCTGCCCTAAGCTCCAGAGACGCTTGCCCTGACAGGGGAAGCGCGGGTGGGCCGTACCGAGTGGTGTAGCGCTTGAAAGTTGGCCGCAAAAGCGACTGCTCTCTCCAAACCGGCGGGAGGCACACACTCAAACAGTGCCGCAATCTCACTGCTCCATCACGGTGATGCGTCTGGCATCCCCGCCCAGATGCTCCAAACGCACACGAAGTTGCGGCCAGGCCATCTTCAAAGGAAACTTTTCCGACCACTCCAGGATCACGACTGCCGGCCGCGCAAAAACGTCCTCCAAGCCTACGGTTTCGAAATCGTGAAAA
>DATFTB010000224.1:0-4948 GCA_035262325.1 Candidatus Acidiferrum sp. | reverse complement strand
TTTTCGCCGCTTGGGCTTCTCCCTTCGCATCAGAGCGACTGGTTCCTGCAGTTCCACGCGACAGCCTGCATCCGCTTCACGCCCCCTCTACGCCGGTCGCCGTCCGCTCAGTCATCAGGCATCCAGCGGACTTGTCCCAGGTGGACCACACGCTCCTGGTTTCGACGACTCTTGAGTTTTTAACGACGCGTCTTCGAAGGGTTCACTTTCGTTCGTCTCTCGGACGCTCACCTGCACGAGTTTGTTCCCGCGCTTTTTCCTCCAACGCTCACCACCACGGCTCTTTACCGCAGCGGCTTGGAGGCGGTTTGAGGCCTGCTCCTGAAAGCCGATCCCGAGGGACCTTCCCTCATCTATCGCGCAGCTTGTTTCACACGGTTGATCAGTTCATGATGACTCCTTATCCGTGTGCTTCTGCAGCACACTGTGGTCAAAAAACTCGAAGGGCTTGAAATAGCGTAGCTTAGGATTTTGCACGAACTCTCTTTTCGAATAGGCTTGGTCGACACAGAAACAGCGTCTACAATCTGGCTTTCGCGGAGTTATAGATTACAGAGGAATCCAAGATGCTTTGGGTGCGCCTGCTCGCCTATTTTCACCGGAACAGCCAATGAAGAACTCTTAGTTAAGGAACGAATATCTGGCGGCGGAGAACCGGATCCTGAGAGGTCAGATCAAGGGTCGGCTGCTGCCTTCAGATGGAGAAAAGGTGACACTGGCCGAGATCGTTCACCGCCTGGGGCAACCTGACCTCGATGTGGTTCCGTCCAACTTCCGTCCAACTCAAAGGCAAAATAAGTGGCGCGTTTGGCTCGTAAGCGATATCACCAGTAGCGGCATTTAGAAGTTTTTGACGATCTATCTACGAACCAGAAGGCCGGGAGTTCGAATCTCTCAGGGCGCGCCACTTCTCCTAGAATCAGACAGTTGCGGTGAAATGAACATCTGGTGTTTTTCGTCCTTTTCCGTCCAATAACCGCTTTCTAACAATTTTCTTCGACGGAATAACGAATCAAAGGCCTGTGATCCGCAAAAAAACTCCGCAGCTTCGTCGCCCAGCCCGCACTCGGCTCCGTCCTAACCTCCCGTCAACCTTATCCCCTCCCTTGCGGGTTACAATCGTCCCACCATGGACTCCACCGAAAACACTTCTTCTCCCGTACGCGGCCGCCTCAAAGTTTTTCTCGGCTATGCTTCCGGCGTCGGCAAATCCTTCCGCATGTTTGACGAAGGCCGCCGTCGCCGCGAACGTGGCCAGGACGTGGTCGTCGGCGCCGTTCAATCCAAAATTCCTCCCGACATCGAGCCTCTCCTTGCCTCGCTCGAAGTCATTCCCACGCTGCACGCCAAAGGCGGCCAGGCCATGGACGTCCCCGCTATTCTTGCGCGGCGCCCGCAAATCTGCCTCGTGGACGGCCTCGCGTACGACAATCCTCCCGGTAGCCGCAACGCTCATCGCTGGCAAGACGTTGAAGACCTCCTCGAGGCCGGCATCACCGTCGTCGGCTCTGTCAATCTTCAATACATCGAAGACCAGCGCGACGCCGTCGAAAAGCTGACCGGCAAGCGCGTCACCCAGACCGTTCCCCGCGAATTCCTCAACACCGCCGACGAAATCGTCATCGTAGATGCGCCAACCGAGCGTGCCCGTGAACGCCGCACCGTCTTGCGCGAAATGGCCCTGGTTCTTTCCGCCGACGTCATTGACGCCGGCTTGCAGCGCTATCTCCGCTCGCAGGGCCTCGAAGAAACCTGGGGCATGCACGAGCGTTTTCTCGTTTGTCTCACGCCGCGTGCTAATTTTGACGACATGCTCGCCAGCGCTCGCCGCAGCGCCGCGCGCTTCCATTGCGATGTCCTTGCCGTCTATGTGCGCCAGCCCGGGCTCTCTGCGGCGGACCGCGCTTCCCTCGAAAAGGGTCTGACCCAGGCCCGCAGCGAAGGTTTGCAGGTCGAGGTTCTTGAAGGCGAAGACGTTGTCGAGACCATCCTCCACTTTGCCCGCACCCACGGCATCACCCAGATTTTCGTCGGTCACAGCGCCAAGAAGGATTTGGGCACCCGGTTGTTCGGAAGCCCTGTTAGCCGTCTGGTCCGCGCGGCACGCGGCATTGACGTCCGGATCTTCCCCCATTAGCCCATAAAAAAATCACAGCGAGAGACGACCATGAGCCACAAAAGACGAGGCCGCCTGAAGATATATCTCGGTTACGCCGCAGGTGTTGGCAAAACCTACCGCATGCTCGAAGACGCGGGCGATCTGCAGGCCCGCGGCGTGGACGTTGTCCTCGGATTTCTCGAAGTGCAAGGCCGTACCGACATCAACGAACGCGCCAAACAGTTCGAGACCATTCCGCTGCTCCGTGTCGCTTGCCGCGGCAGCTATACCGAAGAATTTGACGTCGTCGGCATCCTGCGCCGGGCGCCCAAGGTCTGCATCATTGACGATCTCGCTCACACCAACGCTCCCGGCTCCGAGCGCCAGCGCCGCTGGCAGGACGTGCAGGTCCTTCTCGAAGGTGGCGTGGACGTTCTCGCCACTATGAACGTGCAGGACCTCGCCAGTCTCAGCGATCAGATCCTCCAGATCACCGGCCTGCGTGTCCGCGAAACCGTCCCCGACTGGGTCTTTCAGCAGGCCGACGAAGTGGTCATGGTGGATGTCACTCCCCGCGCGCTTCTTCATCGTCTCGAACGCGGCGCCATCTACTCTCCCGAGCGTGCCAGGACCGAAAAAGGGCTCCTCTTCCAGGAGCCCACTCTGGTGGCCCTACGCGAACTCGCGATCCGCCAGACCGCCCAGGCCCTCGAAGCCCGCGCCGCCAAGAAAAGGGAAACCGAGGAGTCCCGCGCGGAGAAAATTCTCGTGCACGTAACCGCCGAGCCCTCCACCGCCATGCTCTTGCGCCGCGCTCGCCGCGTCGCCGACTATCTCCACGCCGCCTGCGTCGCGGTATTTGTCTGCTCGGCGCACGACCTCTCTGCCCTGCCCGCACCTGAGCGCCAATCCGTCGAGCGCCACCTGCGCTTCGCCGAAGACCTTCACATCGAAACAGTCGTGGTCAGCAGTAAGAAACCCGCTAACGCGTTGGTGGACTACGCTCACAACAACACCGTGACGCAAATTTTCATTGGCCCAGCGGTCAAGCCTCCCAAACGCTGGTTTCGCGGCCTCGATTTCACCGAACAGGTCCTCTATCTCGCGCGCGATCTTCAGGTCGCGGTCGTCGCTGAACGCAGTCGCGAAGGCGGTCGTCCCTCCCTATATCCCGAAGACGAAGCCGCCGGCCTCATGCACTCCGGTTTTGTCCGCATCTCCGAAGAAATGACCGTCGAAGAGGCCATCGCCACCATCCGCCGCCAGGCCGAGCAGGTCGAAATGATTTACTACGCCTACGTTCTCAACGATTCGCAGCATCTCCTCGGCGTCATCTCCTTCCGCGAACTTGTGTCCGCCGGCCGCTCCAAAACAATTCGCGACGTCATGCGCAAGGACTACGTCTCCGTCTCTGAAGACGAAGACAAGGAAATCGTCGCCCAGATTCTGGCCAAGCACCGCTTGCTAGCCATTCCCGTCGTGGACAGCGACAAACACATGCTGGGCATTGTGAGCAGCGCCGACCTCGCCGGCGTCGTCCAGCAGGCCGCCGGCGAAGATATCCTCAAAATCGGCGGTATGGAAGCTTTCGAAGGTCCTTACATGGATGTGACCTTCGCCCAGATGATCAAGAAGCGGGCTGGCTGGCTGGCCATCCTTTTCCTCGGTGAGATGCTCACCGCCACCGCCATGGGCTATTTTTCCGATGAAATTTCGCGCGCCGTAGTCCTTGCCCTGTTCATTCCCTTGATCATCAGCAGCGGCGGAAACTCAGGCTCCCAAGCCACTACCCTCGTCATTCGCGCCATGGCCCTCGGAGAAATTCGCCTGCGCGACTGGTTCCGCGTCATCCGCCGAGAAATTTTGTCTGGCCTCGCACTCGGCGCCATCCTCGGCACCATCGGCATCACCCGCATCTTTCTCTGGCACGTGCTCCGCGGCACCTACGGCGAGCACTACCTGATCATCGCCCTCACCATCGGGTGCAGCCTTATCGGCGTCGTGACCTTCGGCACACTGGCCGGCTCCATGCTGCCGTTCATACTGCGCGGCTGCGGTCTCGACCCCGCCAGCGCCTCCGCCCCCTTCGTTGCCACTCTTGTCGACGTCACCGGCCTCATCATCTACTTCAGCGTGGCCAACGTCATCCTGCGCGGCGTCTTGCTTTAACCCGTATGGTCAAAGAACTCGAATGGATTGAGATGACACAACTTGCGGTTTCCTCGATTCTCTTCAAATCGTTTTCGCTAGAGCTCCCATAGCACTTACAATCCTCCTTCCACGACTCGGTCGATGCGATCAGAAAGGGTCCAAATGATTTGGGGCGCAACTGCTGGCCTACGTAACCGGAACGGTGGACCAAGAACTTTTGTTACGGAAACAAATGCGCTGGCTATTTTGAGCTTTGCGACCTTGCTCTTTGTCGATGAGCGAAGGGCAAAAATCCTGACTTGATTGTTCTTTAGAAAAGAAACCGGCGGGGCTCTTCACGCACTCCGTGCTTGCTGCGTCTTCGCTTCTACCGCATCTAGGACTCGCGTCGAGTAAATCAGCGCCGCTCCGGCATTCATCGCTACGGCCACGCCCAACGCCTCGCTGATCTCTTCTTTGCTCGCCCCAGCTTTCAGCGCCGCATCTGTGTGCACTACAATGCAGCCATCGCAATGGGTACTGACGGCCACCGCCAGAGAAATCAGCTCCCGCGTTTTGGCGTCCAGGTGACCTTCTTTCGCGTTCGCGTCGCTCAGCATCCGGTACCCACGCAGCGTATCCGGGCTTAGCTTCATTAACTCGCCCAGTCTCCCACCAATCTGTTTGTGGTATTCGTTCCAGTCCATCATCATGGCATTT
>DATFTB010000223.1:0-24096 GCA_035262325.1 Candidatus Acidiferrum sp. | reverse complement strand
CGGTAATTGTGCCCGTGCGGGTTCTCGCACTTCCCCTTGTAGCCGCGCAAGGCATGCCCTGCGGAGAACGTCTCTTCCACGCTGACTTGAAACATCTCTTGCTTTCTTCCCCGAGCGCCCCGCCCTACCGCGGGTGTCCCCCAATTCCCCATGGCCGGGCGCCACCCGAGTGCTTGGCAGTCAGTAGGCTTTAACCCGGGGGCGCGACGCAGCCCACGGCAGGCACGGGCCACAAGCTTTTCACGGCCGGGCAGCATTCAAAAACCGGCCGACTTCCGCCAAATCGCTCGTTCTTCGATAGCGCGGCAGCGATTCCAAAAAAATTCTACCATACGGCATTCGCTGCAGCCGGGTGTCCAGCAAGGCCAGCACGCCGCGATCGGTTTTCGTTCGAATCAGCCGCCCGAACCCCTGCTTCAACGCCAGCACGGCTTCCGGCACCTGGAATTCGGCGAACGGATTCCTTCCTTCTTCCTCTAATGCGCGTACCCGCGCCGCGACGATCGGATCGCTCGGGACGGCGAACGGCAGCCGGTCCACGACCACGCAGGAGAGCTGTTCACCCGGCACGTCCACGCCCTGCCAAAAACTTGCGGTCGCAAACAGCACCGCGTTCGGAGTCGCCTTGAACCGCTCGAGCAACACGCTTCGCGGCGCCGTACCTTGCAACAGCAACGGGAAGTCGATGCGATCTTCCACGCGCTCAAACAGGTCTTTCATCTGCGAGTAGCTGGTGAACAGGCAGAACGCCCGGCCCTGGCTCAACTCCAGCAGGTGCACGATTTCGTCGGCGGCCTTTGCCGCGAATCCGGCGTCGCGCACGTCCGGCATGCGCTGAGGCAGATACAGGAGCGCCTGCTCCTGGTAATTGAACTCCGGTGGCAACGCGCTTTCCCTCGTGTGGTCCAGCCCTAACCTCTGCCGGATGAATTCAAATCGCCCGCCTACGGTCAGTGTGGCGGAGGTCAAGACCACCGTATCGAAAGCCTCAAACAGTCTTTCGCGCAGGATCTGGCTCACATCAATCGGCGTCGCCGCAAGGTACACGCCCTTATTCCTCCGCTCGAACCAGTACACAAAGTTCTTCTCGTTTGATTCGAACAGAAACGACAGCTCCTGCCGTATTTCAAAACTCCGCCGCCCGATTCGCAGCAGCTCTTCCGGCTTTTGGGTGAGCGCGGCGAATTCCGTCTCCATCCCCTTCAGCGCATTCATCAGTGCGTCGTAAGCTTCGCGGTTCTGCTCGAGAAAAGCCTCGCGTTCGCTGCGCGTGAATGAAAACCGCCCCTCCCGGGCTGGAAAAGAGTCAAAGAATGTCCGGCTTTTGTCGCGGATCCGTTGTGTTCGGCGCAGCAGCGCGGGCGTCCCGAAGTTTCCGAGCCGCATCGCGTTGTCCGCGTCTCGAGCCAGCTCTTCAAACCGGAAATTCGAAATCTGTTGGCCGAAATAATCGCTCGCTACATCTTCCATCTCGTGCGCTTCGTCGAACACCACCGCCGAATATTCCGGCAGGATGCTGCCGAAATCGTCCTGCTTGAGCGCCAGGTCCGCGAAGAACAGGTGGTGGTTGACGATGATCAGGTCCGCTTCCCGCGCCCGGCTTTGCATCGCGGTCAAGAAGCACTGCGCAAACTGCGGACATTTCTTGCCCGTGCAGGTGTCGCGCCGCGCATCGATCCGCGACCACAACTCCGAATCGTCGGGAAGGAAGGTCAATTCCGCCCGGTCCCCCGCCTCGGTCACTTTGGCCCAGTCTCGAATCTGGCGGAAAGCATCGACCTCCTCCATTCCTTTCAGCATGGGCTGGTCGGCCAGGGCGTGCAGCTTGGCCAGGCAAAGAAAATTGTTCCGCCCTTTCATCACGGCGACTTTCAGTTCCGGCGCAAAGTGCTTCTGCAAAAAGGGCACATCCTTCTGATAGAGCTGCTCCTGCAGGGACTTCGTCGCTGTCGAGATCACCACGCGTCGCCCGCTGCATATCGCGGGCAGGAGGTACGCCAGTGTCTTACCCGTTCCGGTCCCCGCTTCGACGACAACGTGATGGTGATGCTCAAACGCATCGTTTACCGCTTCCGCCATTTGTAATTGGCCGGGCCGGTGCTCGTACCCGCCAATCATGCATCGGTCGAGCAGCCCTCCGGGCCCGAAGATCTGTGCCATGGTGGGCCGGTGCCCCCCGGTTGTCCCCATTTTTGCGGGCGCCGTCCCTTCCCCTCCGGCCCCACCCCGGCCGCGGGTTGCCAGCCCCGCGATCTCCCCCACCCCGTATTGGCGGAACTCGTCCTCCAAGGGCACATACACCCGTCCCTCGCCGGCATCGATTCTTTTCATTGGCTCGCAAGTGCCCGGGTTGGTTTTTCGCTTCGACAGGGCTTGCCTCTTTACATCTCCACGCAGGGGGACTGAGTTACGATATCACAGGCTGTTGGCTTGCCTCAGGGTGCTGCCCAGGCCCCCCGCCTCGTTAGTACTTGGGCACTCAGCCCGTTTCGCCGGAACTCCCTAACCTTGTCAGGGTTACAGTGTTATTGAGGGACTTGGCCGTCCAAGGCCGCTTGGGGGGGCGGTGCCCAAACTTCACTGGGGTGTTTGCATGAAATCGAAATGCTTGTTGCTCCCGCTGGCGTTCGCGGCGGTTCTGGCGTTGACTTCCTGCAGTGGCTCGAATCATAGCTGCACGACGAATTGCACCAGCAATGCGATCGTAAATGTCACTCTCTTTGATATACCTCCCACGGGAATGACGGTCCTCAGTTACAGCCTTCCGATCGTGGGCATCAGCCTAACGCCCTCCACTGGCTCCCCTGTATCCATATACTCCCCCACTACGATTGTTCCAACCGAACTGACGCGCCTGCAAACCGAGTCCGCGCTTCTCGCCATGGGCGTCCAAGTACCTGCGGGCACCTACACCGCCATCAACGTCACTTTGGCCACTTCAGGCGGTGTGTTTGTTAATGCCTCCTCGTCCGTACTGAACTCGACATGCGCCGTTGGTGCCGTTTGTCTGCTTTCTGGCGGAGCTGCAACCACCGTGAGCATCCCGGTGAAACTGACCCTGAATGGCGGCCAGACCTCGTGGATCGGTCTCGACGTCAACCTCAACAATGCCATCACTACAACCACCGCCGCTACCGTCGCTGTCGATTTCACGCAGGCAAATACCTTCACCGCCACGACAACCCCCCGCGTCGGCACCCCCTCGGGCGCCTTCGATACCATTGGAGACTTTATCGGGACTGTGACCGCGCTGAGCAGCACAAGCATCACCGTGCAAAACACCATCAGCGGTCAATCTCTCACCGCCACCCTTAGTGCCGCTACCCAGTTTGACGCCGCTCCCAGCACCTACAGCAACTGCAGCAGTGGCGCTTCTTGTATCGCAAAAGGCAGCGTGGTCAGCATGGATGCTGCCTTAACGACCTCGAGCACCCTGACGGCCACGGAAATCGATGTTCTGGATGCGGCCGCGACCGACGAGGTGGAAGGCGTCATCTATCCCACGACAACGGCCAACATCATTGGCATGATTCTGGCTGACAAGACTTCCACCGGTGGCAGCTCGACGCTCGGAGCAGCCACCACCACCTACGGCACGGGAATTTTTGTTGGCGCGAGCCCCACGATCAATTTTGTCATCGACACAAAAAACCTTACCAATAACCCCGGCATTCCCCCGATTGGGTTTTCCGGCAGCGGTGATCTTCTCGCCGGGCAGCAGATTCGTGCGCATGTTACCGGCGTCGCGACGGTAACCAGCAGTGGCATCGCCACCATTCAGGCCACCGCCACCAATGTTCTTCTCCGCTGGTCGCGCATCAGCGGCTCCATCAATACAGCCTCCCTAAACCTCTTCACGATGACGGGTATTCCTCAATACATCAGCAGCTTGAACCCAACCCTGAGCTTGACGCCGCTGGTCACCACGTACACGAACGGCACGCTCTTCGACGGCGTAACCGGCACCACCGATCCGAACTTCGCCGTGGGAAAACCCGTAGCGATTCGGGCCTTGTATCTAAACAACGCCGCGCAGCCCTTCCAGGCGGCGAAGGTGCGGGTCCCCTAAGTTTTTTCCCGCCTCCGCAAAAGGCAACGGGCCCCGGGAGTTCCGGGGCCCGTCTTCTTTTCAAATGAACTAGACGCCGCTCACCGTCGTGTTCGGTGGCAGCGGCTGCGGCACCGGTGGAAGATTGGGCGCCATCACCGGCTGCAAGCGTCGATAGGCCGCCAGGGAAATCGCCCCGATGCCCCACAGGATCACGGCTACTTTGATCCACCCACCTATAAACGGCACCGCCATCGAAGCGCGCAGGATCAACATACCGATGGCCATGCGGCCAACGAGCGGCCAGGTCTCGTTGGTCCGGCCAAGGATCCAGGAGCCAACCGCCGCTCCGACGACGATTTGCGAAAAGTAAAGAGACGCGAACCAGAGAAAGAACGCTGAAAGGCCAACGAACAGCCCCACAACCGTCACGCAGGCCAGTAGGGCCGCGATTGGGAGCGCAAATCCTACCAGCACTCCCAGTCCAAACGATGCGCCCACGTTTTCGACGTTGGCCGCGGCTTCCTTGGAGAACTGCGGCAAGACCCACAACAGCACGAGTCCAAACAGGATGAAGGCAGACGCCCAGATCACGCGCCAAACGTAATATCTCCCGCCGCGCTCGGTCCGATGTTCCACCTTTTTGAATGTGATCGGAGCGGCGAGCTTGGCACCGGAAGCCACGTCGGCAGGCCTGTTGCCCTCAAAGCTGGCCTTTCCTCCAATTGAGGCGTTGCTGCCGACGCTCAGAGAGTCGCCGCGAACGCGGATTTCTCCCAGAATGCTTCCGCCGACCGTGGTCTCCGCGACGAAAGCAAGCAGGTCTCCGCCGACGGTGCCGTCCACGGTCAGGGATTTGCTGAAGGCCGTCACACTACGACCGACCTTGCCTGAGGAATCGACGGCGGTGGTTTCGGAAAAGCTCGTGACGCTCCGTCCCACGCTGCCCGTGATGGTCAGGTTGTTGGAGGCGTTTCTTACGCTGCCCTCGATTTGTCCGTCAATCCGCAGACTCTGGCACGCACAGAACACGTCGCCCGTGACGTGACCGGAAACCACCACTTGCTTGCCGGCGACATAGACGTCACCATCGACGGTGCCGTCAACCCGGACGTTCTCGCCGGTCACAAACAGATCGCCTTTAATAACCTCGTCTTTCTTAATCTGAACGGAATCCGCTTTCCGGAATTCCATCGCCCGGGCGGGGCTGGCGAGGGCCACAACGAGACCGAAGCTCGCAAACATGACCGCCAGCGCCGACGCCCTTTTCAAATAGCGGCGGAAAAGGAATAGCCCGAATCCGGCCGCAGAAGCCAGGGCAACAAATTCGACCAACGTGAACATGGATTGCCATCCTTTCCAAAAGGCGCCTTGAAACAACAGCAAGCTCAGCAGATTGGTGCCGCCAAAGCCGGCTTGTTCCAGCTGTTGTTCCGCGGGCTCGATATATCCGAAATAAAGAGCGGAAACGCCCAGTGCTGCGAGGCCGAACACCACGCCCCAGATCCATCGCATCGATTTCTTGACCCTCGCGCGAAACTCCGCCAGCCCAGCCGGAAGCGGTTCGTCTTCCTCGAGCATCGAGCGCGTCAGCAGCCGTGACTCGCGATCCAGCGCGCGCAGCAGCGTCATGCACGACGTGCACGTCTGCGTGTGCAGGGACACTTCCTGGGCGCTCTCCCGGTCGAGCTGCCGTTCGACATAAAGCAGCAGCGTCATCTCGTCGAGATGATTGCTGGATGTGTTTTCCTGTTCGCTCACCGGGTGCCTCCAACCGCCAGCGCACTGTTTTCACCGAGCGCTTGACGGAGTTCATGCCTCGCGCGCAGCAGCACCACCCCCACGAAGGGCCGCCGCACGCCCAAGGCATCTGCAATTTCGTCGTAGCTCATGTCGGAGTAGTAGCGCATCACGAGCGCCATGCGCGCCCGCGCACCCAGTTTGTCGAGCGCTTTGCGTACTTCCTCGCTGGTACGTTCCTCAATTAGCTTTTCGAGTTGGTTTGGTTCAGGCGCTTCGAGCGGCAGATCCTCGATGTCTTGGGTGTCTTTGACGTGCCGCGCTTTGCGTCGACGTAGCATATCCCAACAATGGTTCGCCGCAACCCTGTAGAGCCACGCGGCGAACGGTCGGCTTTGATCGTACTGAACCAGTTTGTCGCGCAGCTTCATAAATATCTCCATCGTTGCGTCTTCGGCGTCCTCCCGCGTCGGCATCGCCCGCCGGCAAAAGCGAAAAATGGCCGGCGCGAACTCCCGGTACAAATCGCCCCAGGCTTGGGTGTCCCCAGCCCGGGCCCGGGCGATCAAATCCGTAGGCTCCGTTTTTCCCGGCGCGCTCATTCGGCCTGGTCTCAGCGGTTCCATAGCTAGTACGCAGGAGCGGGCACAAAACTATCACAAATCGCTATGCCGACCTCGGCAAAGGCAAGCGGGAACGGCTGCAGTGGGCCAGCGAGCGAAATAAGACACCCCGCCCCCTTTTTCATAAGTATTGGAAGCAAAGCACTTAGCGAGCGCTGTACTCGGAGATGCGTCTAGAGGGAACTCTGGCACCAGCGGCTCGCCGGGCGCCCAAGCCGCGCCCGGAAGCAAAACGAAGAGTTCGTCCGTTTTGCTCCGAGGCCGTCAGGCGGCCCTGGGGCCCGCTCGCTACTTCTCGGGCGATGCGATAAATTGGGAGATTGCGCGCTCGATGAAGCAGGCGCTTTATGCGTGTAGCGTATGCCGGAAAGACTTCCATCTCTCGTGATTGTCGGGCGGCCGAACGTCGGCAAGTCCACGTTATTTAACCGCTTGACGGGCACGCGGCGCGCCATCGTCACCGACGAGCCGGGGATTACCCGTGACCGTATCTACGGCAAAGCGGAATGGCATGGCCGTGTCGTCGAAGTTGTGGACACGGGCGGCATCATTCCAAACGACAAGGCTCTGATTCCCGCCGAGATTTTTCGCCAGGCGCGTGTGGCGATTGAAAGTGCCGCCATGCTCGTGCTGGTCGTCGACAGCTCGGCGGGACTCACCCCGCTCGATCAAGAACTCGCTCGGCTGCTGCGCACCACGGGACGCCCTTTTGTGGTGGCGGCAAACAAAGTCGACTCGCGCCTGCAGGAGACGAACGCAGCGACGTTCCACTCGCTCGGGGTCCCCGTTTTTCCGATCGCCGCCGAGCATGGGACCGGAGTGGATGACCTGCTGGACTCCGCGCTCGAACAAATCAAAGGACACCATATTGCGGTCCAGGCGGAAGAAAAGAAGCTCATCGAAATTGCCATTATTGGGCGCCCGAATGTGGGGAAATCCACGCTTCTGAACCGCATGGCCGGCGAGGAGCGCGCGATTGTCTCGCCCACCCCGGGAACGACCATGGACAGCGTGGATACCGATGTCGTTCATCAGGGGCGGACCTATCGTTTTGTCGACACCGCCGGAATTCGCCGCAAGGGAAAAACCAAATTGGTCGCGGAAAAGCTAAGTGTGGTCATGGCCCGCCGGGGACTCGAGCGCGCCGATGTGGCCATTCTCGTGATTGATGGCGAACAGGGCGTCACGCAAGGCGACGCGACCATTGCTAGCTACGCCGAGAAGTCGGGACGCTCGGTCATCCTCGTCGTCAACAAGTGGGATCTCGCGGCCGAAGCGGCCCAGCGCGCCGCCGATGAAGCCCTAAAGACCGCGAAGGGCAAGGCCAAACGCGGCGAAAATGCCGGACAGGCGCGCCAGGAAATCGACAAGGGCAAACTCTTGTTCGAATACGAACACATGGTCAGGGACAAGTTCAAATTCTTGAGCTATGCGCCGATTCTGTTTCTCTCAGCCAAGACCGGCGAGCGCGCACAGAAGCTGTATCCGCTGATTGAGCAAGTGGCCGCCGCACGCCTCCGCAGGATTCCCACGCCCGAACTCAATCGCTGGCTCAAGGAAGACGTCGACTTGGGACGCGCGAGCAATCCGAAGGCAAGGCCTGTACGCATTTACTACATCACGCAGGCGAAAATCGCCCCACCCGTGTTTTTGCTGTTCACCAACCAGAAAAGGCCGCTGCACTTCGCCTTCGAGCGCTTCCTCGAGAATCGGCTCCGAGCCAAATGGGATTTCCTTGGCACGCCGGTGCGCTTTATCCAGCGCCTGAGGAAAGGCGGCGACTCCGGCAAGGGTGTGTAACGGCCGCTCGAGAAAAATGCGCACACCTTCATGTGACCTGGGTACAGCCCCTCGGTCGAGTTCCCTCTTAACTCCGGCCAAGCCTTCCGCTACGATGAAAGAGTCCCGCAATAGGGATCACGAGATGACGAGCCCGACCGCACCCGCTGTTTCCGAGGAAGCCCGTTTCTATCGCATCGGCGAAGTCAGCAAGCTGACGGCCCTGAAGCCCTTTGTGTTGCGATACTGGGAGACCGAATTCCCGATGCTTGAACCCGTGAAGAGTCCGAGCGGCCATCGGCTGTACCGCCAGCAGGATGTGGACCTGGTCTTGAAAATCAAGCGCTTGCTGTATGACGAGGGTTACACCATCGCCGGCGCCCGCCGCTTCTTGCGGGAATCCGCAAACGGCGAGCCTGCCGAAGCGACCGCAAGCGAGCCGACCGGTGGCAGCGCTTCTACAACCCACCTGAGCCGCAAAGTGCTGCTCGATTTGCGCGACAGCCTGCGCAGTTTCTTGACCCTTCTCGAACGCAAATGATAGCCTTGATTTGTCGCTTGAGCCCCGTTTCTCGTGGCTGATGCGGTCGGGACGTAGCGCAGCCTGGTAGCGCGCACGCTTGGGGTGCGTGAGGTCGCGAGTTCAAATCTCGCCGTCCCGACCATTTTCATTCCCGCCCTTTCCCTTTCCAGGTATTTACAACAAGCGCCCAAAAACGCGCGAAAGACGAACATCGCACGGATGGGTTCAACCCGAGGGCCTGAAGGACCCCTATGGAGTGGAGTACTGCCACTCATCCGCTTGGCCGTCGGGCACAACGGCGTCGTCGGTACTTGCGGCGTGACGGCCGAGCCAACCTGCGGCGTACGGGAACGCACCGCGAAGGTGCCTCCGAGTCCCACGCGCCCGGGCCTGTACAGGGCAGCTTCAATCCCTACCAGCCGCGAGTGCCCGGAGCACACTCGCGGCCGGCGGCCAGAAGGGCTATTGCTGATCCTGCACCACAGGAATCTGCGAGGCCAGCTGGAGATCGATAATCGACTGAAGGCGGCGGTCATATTGAAAGAAGGTCGCGACCGTCTTGCCCGGGACTACCTGGCTGAATATCGGGAGATACTTGATTCGCAGCTGCGCTATCTGTTCATCGACCGCCAGTGACCGCTTGATCAAGCTCGATGCCTGCTCGTCGGTGATGGTGCCCCACTGGCTGGCATATTCCTTGATCAGCGCGACCTTCTGGTCGTTGATCTTTGTCAAGTCCGCCATGTACTGGTCGTAGACCGGCCAGAACTTGGTGGCTTCGGCGTCCGTCAACTTCAGATTGGCAGCGATCAACTGCTTCCTCTTCGAACGAATGTCCTGCCGGAGCAACTGAATATCCTGGTCCGTGGCCGTTTGAGAATCGGAAGCCGAAGGCGGCTTCGAAGTGGCCTGCGCGTGGGCTTTCGGACTGTAGGCGAGACAAGCCCCAGCCAAAATCATCAGTGCAGCGATTTTCTTTTTCACAAATATTTCTCCTTGTCAAGGCGCGCGGCGAGCAGCGGTTAAGGGGCGGCACAACCTGCGGACCAGCCTACGCATGATGTTTTGATTGAACAGATCATCTGAAAATATAGTCGGCGGCGAGTTGCGGGCGAACTTCAGACCGGGCCCAGAACGTCCGGCCGTCTCCTCATTGGGCGGCACAGGAGACTGTATGAGGCAACAGCACTACTAACAGATGAACTGTGGCATGGATGTTAGAACCTTTTGCGGATTTTCACAAGGCACGACCGAGGTGTGCCAGACTCCCCGGTGGCAAATCCAAGCCCGCGGAACGAACCTGGGATTCAGACGCTTTCACGTTCCTTATGAAGAGGTACAATCGCACATTCGAAGAGTTGTTCCTTTCCGTTCTCAAGGAGAGCCGCAT
The DNA here is from genome assembly GCA_035262325.1 of Candidatus Acidiferrum sp. Taxonomy (GTDB): domain Bacteria; phylum Acidobacteriota; class Terriglobia; order Acidiferrales; family UBA7541; genus Acidiferrum. Next base: position 13,993 of record DATFTB010000223.1, on the reverse strand, counting down.
GAGAATACGCCTCGCCCCTGTGTTAGTTCCAACCTTGCTCCTTACCGTGGCCGGTGTGTCCGTCGCGCAGGAGCCAAAATCCCGAGCCACCCCGGCCACAACCGAAGCGGTGCTGAAAGCGGCCGATATCGGGGCAAAGCTATTTCCTGACACAGTCTATTTCCGCGGCCAGGTGGGTACCGCCCAGATGCGCAATGCCGGCGGGGTGCGCTACGCCGATGGTTTTCTTGTGCTGGCTGCGCTCGTTGACAGCTCCGGCTACGCGTCGGGCATCAAGGAAAAATACCAGACTTATCTCATCACGGATGTGGCCATCGAAATCGGCGGGCAAACGCTCAAGCCGGGTGCTTACGGCTGCGGCTTCATCGATCAGAACAAATTTGTGGTAATGGATTTAGGCGCGAATGACCTGTTCCAGGTTACGTCGGCAAAGGATGCGGAAATCAAGCGTCCGATACCGCTGCAGTTCGTCGCGGGGTCTGAATCCGGAAAATACCGTCTTTACCAAGGCCGCGACTACGTGGAATTTCATCGCCTGAAGTAGAACACCCGTTGGGGCAGAAAAAGCTGTCACCGCGAGGGCGGCTTGGGGTTCAACTCCTGATCTGTCCCGACGCCGCGTCCCACGTAACCATCGCGCGCCGGAAGTACGACTCGTTCGCCATGTGGCAGGCGAGAGCGGCATTGTGGCCAAACACCACATCTTCGGTTAGTGGCTTGCGGTTGCGAACTCCCTGAAAATAGTTCCAGAGGTGGGGCCGCAGATCATCCCAATCGTCGCCTTTGTAGCTGATTGTCTCTGCCAGCGGTTCCTTGCCCGGCGCCGGTTCGTGCTCCTCGTGCCACTTTTTGTAATACGCTTCGCGCAGCTCGTGCGGGAAGCTCGAAGCATAGTAGCTCGGCGCCGCATCTTCTCCGGTCTGCGGATAATAGGTGATGGTGAATTCGGTGACCTCCAGAATTCCCTTTGATCCCTGGAAGCGGTACATCTCCGGAGTCTCGCACCCGAGATTGAGCCGCAGGTAAACGGGGATTTTGCCGTATTCGAAAAGCGTGGCCTGCACATCCGGCATATTGCGCCCGTCCGGGAAACGCAATATCCCGCCCATCGACATTGCCCGCGTCGGCGGTTCGTTCCAGCCGAGCATGAAGTTCATCCCGCTCACGAGGTGGACCAACAGGTCGCCGGCGACGCCGGTACCGTATTCCTTCCAGCAGCGCCACCGCGCAAAAATCTTTCCGTCGAACTCGCGCTTCGGTACCGTGCCTTGCCAGGTGTCCCAATCGAGCGTTTGCGGAGAAAGGTCCGGAGGGATCGGATACACCCACGCGCCGTTCGGGTCGTTGCGTCCGAGAGACCCTTCTACTAGGTTGAGATCGCCGATCACGCCCTCTGACAGCATTTCTCTGGCTTTCCCGCACAGCACGGAGCTGACGCGCTGAGAGCCGATTTGCGTGATGCGCCCGCTTTTCTTCGCTGCGTTCACCATCTCGATGCCCTCCGCTGGACTGTGTGACATGGGCTTTTCGAGATAGATGTCTTTCCCGGCGCTCACGGCGTCGACGAAGACTTGTTTGTGCCAGTGATCAGGGACCGCGGCGATAATGCAATCGATCTCCTTGTCATCCAGTAGTTCCTTGTAGCGCCGCGTGGTGGTGATCTTCGGCCCCGCAATTTCTTTCGCGAGCGTCTGGCGCCCATCGTACAGATCAGCCGCGGCGACGCACTGAACTCCCGGCAAACTCACCGCGGTCGCGAGCAGTCCGTTCCCTTGCATCCCCACACCAATGATGCCGAACCGGAGCGTGTCGCTCGGCGCCGCCAGAATCGGCTCGGGCTCAAAGAGCAGGCGCTTCGAGGTCATCAGTGCACCCGTAGTCGCGGCGCTCGTTTGCAGAAAGGACCGGCGCGTCATCCGATTTTTGCTCATTTGTCTCTCCGATGTAGAACTTGTGACCCGCTCGAATCGTTCTACGGCAGGGATTGCATGCTGACTTCCTTGAAAAACACGATGTCATTGTCGCTGTGATTTTGCAGGCCAATGTAGCCTTCCCCGGGCCGCGGCCCGCGCTGCGGCTCGAAATCGAACTTGCGCTCGGGAACCGGCTGGCCTTCCGTATAGTCGGTAACCTTCACGCCGTTGAGGTCCACAACGGTTTGAGGCCCATCAATCGTGATCAGCATGGTGTTCCACTGCGGTCCGGGTTTGCCCGGCAGCGCCAGCGGCTTGGTCAGGGAATACAGGGTTCCGGTCACGTGATATTCGTCTTCTTGCGAGGTTTGCGGATGATTGTCGATCTGCACTTCGTACCCGTAATGCACCGGCATCCAGGCCTCGCGCGGTTCAAGGGGAATGCGGATGAACACGCCCGAGTTGTCATTGAAGTCGCGCATCTTGTACACCACGCGGAGGCGGCAGTGTCCGACCTTTCCTCCAGTCCAATACAGCAGACCCATGCCTCCGTGCGTTTGAATCAGCCCGTTCTCCACCGTCATGTCTCCCTTGCCGACGTGTTTCCATCCCGTCAGGTCTTTGCCGTTGAACAGCGGTTTCCACTCGGCTTCGGGCGCGCGCGCCGCAACCAGCGACGCCGTGGCAGCTACAACCAAAAACGCGCTCAGTTTTTTCATCACACCTCCCTGAAGAAAGCTAGGACAGCACATTTCGCACCATGAACCACAAATTCGCGGGGCGCTCCGCGAGCCGCCGCACAAACCACGGATACCAGTAGCTCCCGTACGCCACCAACACAATCGAGCGGCTGCCTTCCCGAGCCAGGCGTTCCTGCTCGGCACGCTGTATGCCGTAGAGCATCTGCACTTCGAGTTCGCTCACGGGCAGACCTTGCGCTCGCACATAATCCGCCAGTCGTCGGATCAACGGCACATCGTGCGTGCCGAACGCGGCGCGAACGCACTGCCCGGCCGTTTTCGCTCGCAACATTTCCTCGGCGAGCCGAAAGTAGTTGTCGTCCACATCGGCCTTTCTTCGAAAGGCGACGGAGGCCGCCTCGTTATACGCCCCTTTCACCAATCGGATGGACGGCTTCAGTGGCAAGAGCTCGGCCAGGTCCTTTTTCGTGCGGTACAGATAGGCCTGCAGGCAGATGCCGACATTCGGATGATTTTTGAGCGCGCGACGATAGAGTTCCAGGGTCGTGTCGACGTAGTTGCTGGCTTCCATGTCGATCCAGATGACGGAGCTCCCGTTTTCGCGCTGGATAATCTGGTCGAGATTTTCGAAACAGAAGTCCGGCGATAGGTCGAGCCCGAGTTGCGTCAGTTTGACGGAGACTTCGCTCGGCAGCTTTAGTTCGTGAATGCGCCCGAGGACTTCAAGATAGTGTTCCGCGACGCGGCGGGCTTCCCCGCGGTCAACGACGTTTTCCCCTAAGTGCGTGAAGACCGTCCCAAGGTTTTTGAGCTGCAGGGTCCGGGCCGCTTCGAGCGCTGCATCGAGGCTTTCTCCGGGCATGAAACGTGAAACGCTGCGCCGCACGAACGGATACTTCACCGCGTGTTCACGCAACCACGCGTTCTGCGAGGCGGCAAGCAACAGCGAGCGCACGAGCACCATCGGCCTATTCAGCCTCCGCGGGGGAGCAGGTACAAAGGGAAGATTCCGCGGCCCCATTCTAGACCAAAAGTAGCACCGGCAACACTCGGATGCGTGCGGCGTTTCAGCGGCCGGGCGAAGGGAATGCCGATGGCGGAAGCGACAGAGCCTCGGAAAGGAGCTTCGCGAGCCCGAGAGGCAGGCCGCGGGCTTCCGCGCCGAGGCGCGCTTCGCTTTCCCCGCGCGCGCTGGCCATGGCGCTCAACTCCGTTCCGGGGGTCGTGCTCATCAGATCCTCGGCACGGTAAAAGCAGGCGAACACCAGCCTCTCGGGCTGCTTCTGGCGACGCAGAAACTTCCCGAAGTTGTACCAGTCGGTGGCGGCCGCGCGTTCCTCGCCCTGCGTTTCATCCAGCATCAAGGCCTGCTGGAAGGATTGCGCGGCGTCTGCGAAAGCGCCGGACTGCTCCTCGGCCGTCGCCGCGTGTGCCAGCGCGAGGCTCTCGAGGCTGGCATTCTTAATCCGCTCCGCAAAGCGCGCCGCCGCATGGTATCCCTCGATCGCCTCGTGGTTTTTCTGTGCGGCGGTGTCCGCGTCGGCCACCTTTATGAGCGCGGAAATCACCGTGGGGCCCTCGCCCGAATGGTCTGCGGGATGTCGCGAAACCGTCTCGAGGTAAGCGCGATAATGCCCGGAAGCCAACTGCAACTGCCCCCTTTGTTCCATGGCTTGGGCGAGGTAGAGCTGCGCGTTGGTCTGCGTGGGATCGGCCGCGACGGCGCGCTGCCAGCTCTCAATCGCTTCCTCACGGTTGCCAAGACGGTCTGCCAGCACGCCGAAATTCACCAGTGCATTCGCGTTTTGCGGCGCGCGCTCTAGCACTTTCTGGTACAGCGCAAAGGCATCTTCGTTGCGACCCGCGGTGATCAAAGCACGCGCGTAATTCTCCTGCAACGCGATATTTCCAGGGCTCACCTGCGCCGCGCGCCACAAAGCGGCGAGAGCCGCATCATTGTTTCCCGCCGCTTGAGCTGCGTGAGCCAGCCGCGTCTCGAGTGCGCTGTCGTGCGGATTCAGTCGCGCCGCTCGTTGGAGAGAAGACAGACTCGGGGACACGTTTGCCCAGTAGAAATGCAAGCGGTCCATCCCTCCCCAGACCAGCAGCACGACGACGGTGCCAACGCGCAGGGCGCGCGCCGCGAAAGTTCCTCCCGCCAGCCAGCGGACGGAGGCGGCGGCCGGACTGCGCGCTTCTGGATCCTTGGCCGCTAGGCGCTCCCGACTGTCCAGGAGAAGCGCAGCGACGCGCGAGTCGCGCAACTTCCAGATCGCTCCGTCCAGCATGAAATGGTGAAGGTTTACGAGCGCCGTGAACGTCAGAAAGCTGGAGGCAAAATCGGCGTGAAACAGCCGGCTCACGATCCAGGGTCCGGGCACAAAAAGCGCGATGCCGCCCGCCACCAGTGCGAGCAGGTAGTGCGCGAAATTCCAGGAGATCTGACCCGCCCCTCGCGCCTCTTTTTTCTGGTAATAACTGGTAATCCAGAGATACTGGGCCGAGTGTAAAACCGCCAGGATCCCGCCGGAGTAGCGGGTCTGCGGCACTTCCTGGCCGCTCGCGAGCTCGATCAGAGCGGGCAACAAGAACCACAGGAACTGTGTGGTCACCAGCGTCGCCGTCGGCAACAGCGCTTTCCAATTGTTGCGCTTCGCAAGCGAAACTAATGCCCATCCGCTGGCCGCGATGAAAAATAGGCCGAGCATGGCGCGCGCGGGCAAGGTGAACTTTGCTGGCAGTCCCAAGGAAAGAATAAGCGCGTCGCCCGAGGGCCCCGTATGGAAGCTGAAGAGCAGCATCAGATACGAGGCCATGAAAGCAAGGTGCAGCGCCTCTCTCTCTCGATTTGTTGGCGAGAGTCCCGCGCGGCGAGCAAACATCATCAAAATTCCGAAATTCTGGCCGGTGTAGTGCCAAGGACTCCAGCAGATATACAGCGTGAAAATCCACGGCAGCAGCGGGTACCAGAGATGTGCCATCAGCCCGGCAGAGGCCAGCAGCGCCGCTACGTGAACGGTAAAGAACTGGTATTTCGCGAACTCGCCGTAGAGGTGGTAGGCGCGGTATACGGTGGCCATGAAGTGCGGATAGTTGAAGAACAGTGCCAGCATGTAGAACGCAAACGACCACCCGGCTGCCCTCGAGCCGGCAACGTAACTTGTCACAAGCAGCAGTGGGGCCGACCACGCGCCGCATCCAATGGCAAGGTCAATCCAAGGGTTGTAAATCCATGGGCTCGTTCTGGCCGCATCTTTTGCGGAAGCAGGTGCGCCTGAAGCAGGAGGCATGGCGATGGATGCGGGCATTTCCTTCGAGCGTAGCGCGTTCCCCGAGAGCTTGATGGCCAAGGCCGACAAGCAATGCGGTATGAGTTACGCCTTATCGAGCCATCCCCGGTGGGCAACGTTCGCGGACTCTTCATTCTCGCCAGGTTTTCGCTGACTTTTTGCCCTGAAAATGATATATCCGCATCTAAATTAATAGGAGCTTATACGGAGTATTTTTTGTGAGGAGGAACTGCATGAAGCACTACAGCACCTGCGTCCGGGTAGCTCTCTTTTTCGCCGCGCTTCTGTTCCTAAACGCGGAAGCGGCTTCAGCTCAAACGGCCCCGGCGGCGTCGGGAGCCGCCACTTTTACCGTGACAGCCGTGGGCAAGAAAGAGGAAGCGCCGCCGATCGCGAAAGACGACGTTCAGCTTACCCAGGGCAGGGAACGCAAACAAATTCTGGATTGGAAGAAGAGCGACGGTCTGTTTCTGGCCATACTGATTGACGACTCGATCGACACCGGCGCCGGCGGCCAATGGGACAATTTGAGGGAATTCATCGCGGCACAACCGGCCGGCACGCAAATCGCGGTCGGCTATATCCGCAACAACACCACCATGCTGGCCCAAGACTTCACCCCCAATCACGAACTGGCGGCCAAAGCGTTGCGCTTGCCTCTCGGGACGAGCGCCCTCGGTTCGAGCCCATACCTCGGCACCATCGATCTCCTGAGGCGCTGGCCCAATACCGGTCCACAGCGCTCGATTCTCCTGATCACTTCCGGAATCGACTTCTTCCGCGGCAGCAGCTTCGGCGCGTTTTATCCGGACCTCGATCCACTGATTCAGCGCGCCCAAAGGCAGAATACGAATATCTGGTCCATCTATTACCCTAGTGCCGGGCACCGCGGCCGTTCCTTCTTTCTCGTCAATATGGCTCAGAACAACATCTCCAAGCTTTCGCAGGATACCGGAGCCGAGTCTTATTTCCTCGGTGTACAGTCTCCCGTTTCGATCAAGCCTTATTTGGATGAGATCTTGCAGCATCTTGGTAATCAATACCTGCTCACGTTCGCCGGCGACGGCGGGCGGAGAGGAAGATTTGTGAGCATCAGGGTGCGAACCGAGATGCCCGGCGTGGAGTTCCTTACGCCCTCCGCTGTTTTCCTGCCGCCTGCGTCCTGACTTCACCCGCAACCGGAAACCGGAAAGGCGTCTCTTGTCCCGGGCGCCTTGCGGTCTCGTCTTGTCACCGCTTTCCACTAGGACTAAACTTCTCGCGAACTCTCTGGAGAAGCCTCTTTGATGAATCGATTTAAGTCTGGACTCCTTGCGCTTGCCATTTGGGCTGTCTACCCGATCATCGGCCTCCCCCTGGCCCGCGCACAGGAGGAAATCTCCTTACAAAGCGGCTGGACCGTGCAATCTTCGGCGAAGGTCAGAGAGGCCCCCGAAAAAATCTCTTCGCCCGGTTACAACGTTTCGGACTGGTACAAAGCTTCCGCGCCAGAGACGGTCTTCGCCGTACTGGTCGAAAACGGCGTCTACCCGAGTCCCTATTTCGGCATGAATCTTCGCAGCATCCCCGGAGTCGAATACCCCGTCGGCGGCCAGTTCGCGAATCTCGACATGCCGGCGAACAGTCCCTACGCCGTTCCCTGGTGGTACCGCAATGAATTCGAACTGCCTTCCAGTTTCAAGGGCAAGAACGTTTGGCTCGGTTTTCACGGCATAAATTACCGCGCCGATCTTTGGATCAACGGAAAGAAGGCGGCCGCTTCCGACGAAATGGTCGGCGCCTTTCGCCGGTTCAAGTTCGATGTGACCCCGTTCGTTTACCCCGGCGAAAGAAATGTCGTGGCGCTTTCCGTTTCCGCACCCAAGGCCGGCGAACTCGCCATCACGTTTGTCGATTGGAATCCCATGTCGCCCGACAAGGAAATGGGCCTTTGGCAAGACGTGGTCTTGCGCGCGCGCGGCCCCGTCGCCGTACGCTATTCCTCGGTGGAATCTCGCTTGGACCTGTCCGGCACGCTAAAGGCGCACCTCACCATTCGCTCGGAGCTACAAAACAGCTCCCCTTCCGCGATTACCGGCGTGCTCAAGGGCAAAATCACTGGCAGAGCCAATCCCATCGAATTCTCCCAACCGGTCGAGCTTGCTGCCAACGAGACTCGCGACGTGGTCGTCACTCCCGAAACCGTTCCTCTCCTCAACCTCGAGAATCCGCGCCTTTGGTGGCCCTATCAGATGGGCGAGCCCTACCTTCACCACCTGACGCTCGAATTTGTTCCGGAGCACGCCGAAATCTCCGACCAACAATCCTTTGCCTTCGGCATTGTCCAGACCGATTCTGAACTCACCCCGGAGGGCCATCGGCTGTTTAAGGTGAACGGCAAACCGGTCCTGGTTCGTGGCGCTGGCTGGACCTCCGACATGATGCTGCGCTTCGATCAAGCCCGGCGCGAGGCTGAATTCCGCTACGTGAAAGAAATGGGCATGAACACGATTCGCCTCGAAGGGAAACTCGAAGACGATTCCTTCTTCGAACGCGCTGATCGTGACGGCATTCTCGTCATGGCCGGCTGGTGTTGTTGTGACTCCTGGGAAAAATGGGGCAAATGGAGCGAGGAAAACAAGCGCGTCTCCGTCGCGTCTCTTCGCGACCAGATACTGCGCCTTCGCCGCCACCCGAGCATGCTCGTTTGGCTTAACGGCAGCGACAATCCTCCTCCCGGCGAACGCGAGCAAGCCTACCTTGACGTCGAAAAGGCGACCTTCTGGCCTAAGCCTGTGATTTCCTCTGCCACGGCGAAAAAATCCGAAGCCAGCGGCCCGAGCGGCGTGAAGATGACCGGGCCCTACGATTACGTCTCACCCAATTACTGGCTGCTCGATACCAAAGCCGGCGGCGCCTACGGCTTCAACACCGAAACCAGCCCCGGCCCTGCCGTTCCTCCTCTTGAGGAACTGCGGGCTATACTCCCTCCGGACAAGCTCTGGCCCATCAACGAGGTTTGGGATTTCCATGCCGGTGGCGGCAAGTTCAAAAACATTCAGCTCTACGCCGCCGCGCTGGAGGCTCGTTACGGAAAGGCCAAAGACGCGGCCGATTTCGCGTGGAAATCCCAGGCCATGACCTACGAAGGCGAGCGCGCCATGTTCGAAGCGTACGGCCGCAACAAGTACAAATCCACCGGCGTGATTCAGTGGATGCTCAACAACGCCTGGCCCGGGCTCATCTGGCACCTTTATGATTATTCACTGCGCCCCGCCGGCGGCTACTTCGGCACCAAGAAAGCGCTGGAGCCTGTTCACGTGCAGTTTTCTTACGACGACCGCAGCATCGCGATCGTGAACAGCACGCAACAGCCCCAACCCGGCCTGCGTGTGGTCGCCAAAACCTACGACCTCTCGATGAAGCAGCTTTTTACCCGCGAGGCTTCGGCCGATTTGCCGGCCGACGGTGTCGTCAAATCCTTCGCCATTCCCGAACCTGCTTCTTCCGGCGCAACCTACTTCCTCGGCCTCGAGCTTCGCCGCGCTTCTGGCGACTTGCTCAGCCGGAATTTCTATTGGCTCTCGACCAGGCCCGACACGCTGGCCTTCGATAAGACCGAGTGGTACTACACGCCGCTCACTTCCTACGCCGACTTCACCGCGCTCGAAGGCCTTCCCATGGCCACGGTCAAGGCTTCCCTGCAATTCGAGGAGGCCGGCGAAGAGCCGACCGGGCACGTCGTCGTTGAGAATACCGGCTCGACGCTCGCCTATCTGGTTCGCTTGCGCGTGCTGAAAGGGAAAGACGGCGCCGAGATTCTTCCCGTCTTCTGGGACGACAACTACCTTTGCTTATTGCCGGGGGAAAAACGCCAAGTCACCGTCCACGTCCGCAAGTCCGACCTCGGCAACGCAAAGGCCACGCTGGCAGTGGACGGCTTCAACGTGCCGCCACTGGCCGACTGAGCGGATTACCTTTCTGAAGAACGTGTTGCCGAGCGCTTGTGCCAGCGGTCCTCAGACGCCGCGCGTGGAGTCGCGGATGACCAGTTCGGGATGCAGTTTTTGCGACACGACGGTCCAGTCGCGATTCTCGCGGCTCGCTTTAATCGCTTCCATCACGATATTCACGGCTGCGCCGCCCATGGTTTCGAGCGGTTGGCGCACCGTGGTCAAGGAAGGCGCCGACAGCGCCGAGATCGCCACGTCATCGAAGCCTATCACGGAGCATTCCTCCGGAACCTTGATCCCCGCTTTCGCGAGCGCGCGCATCGCTCCGAGCCCCGCGAGGTCGTCGAACGCCAGTAGCGCCGTGAACTTCTTCTTGTGCTGTAGCAACTCTTCCGTCAACCGGTAGCCGTGTTCGAAGCTGGAGTTGGGGTCAAACTCATCGGGAAGATGCATCAGCAGTCCGGCATCCAGCTCCAGCCTTGCCGATTGGGCGAATTTCTGAATTCCTTTCCAGCGCGGCGCACTGTCAATCAGCCGCTTCGGTCCGCGAATTATTGCGATGCGCCGGTGGCCCTGTTGGTACAGGTGTTCGAGCGCCAGCCGGCCACCCGTTTCGTTGTCTACCATTACCGAGCTCACGCGCGTGCCGGGAATCTCCCAGCCAATCGTGGCCGCGGGAATCTCTCGTTTGTTCAGATCCGCGAGCACGTGAATATCCACGAAGAGCCAGTTCGCCACCACGATCAATCCATCCACGTGTCGCTCGAGGAGCATCTCCAGGTAGCGTTCGAAGCGGTCACGTTGGTTGTGGGCGTCGGAAAAGATCGGAAGGTAGCCGAGCGGATAGAGCGCGTTCTCGATGCCGCGCAGGATGGGCGTGCAGAAGGGATCGGTCACGTCAAACAGCATCACGCCGATGCTCTGGCTGCGCTTGCTGCGCAGAAAACGCGCCATCGCGTTCGGCCGGTAGCCCAGGCGCTTGGCGGCTTCCTCAATGCGTTGGCGAGTACTCGCAGCGATGTAGCGTGCCAGGGGAGCGTTATTGAGAACGATAGAAACAGTTGCGGGAGAGAACCCTGTGGTCTGGGCTACATCGCGCATGGTGGCGAGCCCGCGTTTACCGTTGGTTTTCTTCATTCGGAGTGCCTCGGGTGCTCATCTTAGCTGGATTGCTCCCGATTGCAATCCGAAAGCGCGGTTAGCCCTCCGGCGGAATCTCAAACGATAGCTGCTCGCGGAAGCCTCGCGTCTTCCAAAGACCAAACACGATACCGGCAGCCATCCAGATCGACCCAGCGATAATTGCGGGCCGGCTGAGGTTCAGCCACAGCGCGAGGCAAATCAAGAATCCCAAAACCGGCGGAATCAGAAAGCCGAGCTTCTTCTCGTTCGAGCGGACGTAATACCGCAGCAGCGCCGCCGCGTTCACTCCCATAAAGGCAATCAGGGCGCCGAAATTCAGCATTTCCGCGCCGAGGCCGTAGGCTTCGCCGCCGTTCAGTATGTTCTTGAGCGTTTCGAATGTGAGCGCATGGGTGCCGAGCGAGTAAGTTCTGAATCCAGCCACAATCTCGAGGACGAACGCCCCGATCAGAGCCACGGCGCCAACCACGAATACATTGTTCCGAGGTATGCGGTGCTTGCTGTCCACGGTGCCGAAAAATGACCTGGGTAACGCGTTACTCCGGCCCATGCCGTAGAGCAGGCGCGCCGCACCGAGTTGCGATCCCAGCCCCGACCCGAAATTAGCCAGTAACAGCGTGAATCCGACGATAGGGAACAGCGGCTTCCATGCCCGCCCGGCGATGTAGGCATACGCCGTATTTACGTCCGGGAATGGCTCCGAAGCCGGCCAGATTAATTGCGCGACATACGCTTCCGCCGCCGAAAGAACTCCAATGACCAGGCAGGTCAACACGGTCGCCAGCAGAATATTCCTTCTTGGATTTTCCGCTTCTTCCGATAGCGTCGAAATTCCGTCAAACCCGATGTAGGTGAGAACCGCAATCGAGGTACATCCGAACAGGCCGGCAACGCTGAACGTCTGGGGATCATAGAATGGCCGCGTGTAGTGGGCCGCGTCATGCGGCGCACCAAAGACATAACGCACTCCAGCCACAAAGATGGCGACCACCACCGCTCCCATGGCGATGGCCATCCCCGCATTAATCCGCGCCGAGGTTTTTACGCCGCGTACGTTCAGCAGGGTGAACACAACGGCAAAGAAAATCTTCCAGATCCAAGCGGGCACGCCGGGGGCAAACTGGTTGGCCTGGCCCGCGCACCACACCGTACAAATCAGCGGGTTGAGCATATAGTCCATCACCATGCTCCAGCCGGTGATGTAACCCACGGCAGGATTTACCTCCTGCGCCACATAAGTGAACGCCGACCCCGCGCTCGGATAGGCTCGCGCCATGCGTCCGTAACTGATGCCGGTGAACAGCATGGCGACCATGGCGATCAGAATGGCGGTGACCACGTGGCCGCGCCCGCGCCCGCTCAGCACCCCGAAGATAGACATCGGGGCCACCGGCTGGATCACGATGATGCCGTAAAGAATCAGGTCCGTGAGCGTAAGGCTCCGCCGCAGACCAGGTTCTGCCGGACTGCTAATTGCGTTGGTGCCGGCTTCGGTGCTCAAGCACCTCTCCTTTTCGCCTTGCGGCCTTTGCGAGGCGAAGCCAGAACCACGGCGCGCGTTAAATTCTTCGGCGCGTCCGGGTTGAGTCCCTTGCGCAAGCCAACGGCCGTCCCCAGAAAGTGTGCGGGGATAGCGCCGACCGTGTAGCGGGCAAATTCCGGCCCATCGAGGCCCAGTTCGATTAGAAGATCGCTGTGCTTCTTCAAATCCGGCGTCGCCCGGTTCACCACCACGCAGGTTGCCGCGCCCAGTTCTTTCAGCTCCTGAACCAGCACCGTTTCCGCTTCTGCCGCAGCGTCCGAGACATAGAACGTGATCAACGTGTCCGGTCCGGCGATGGATCGTGGTCCGTGCCGGAATTCCAGCGAATGGTAGGCCTGCGCGTAGGAAGACGACATCTCCGTCACTTTCAAGGCCGCCTCTTGCGCCAGCCAGTAGTGCACGCCCTGCCCCAGGAAGACAAAATCTCGAAACTTCCGTTTACGGCCGAATTCCTGGATTTTCTCGCTGTGGGCGTCGAGCCACGCCTGACCCTTCTTCGGGAGTTGATCGAGCGCCGCCGAAAGCAATTCGTCGCCGATGAACTGCAAGGCCAAGCGCTGGAAGGCCAGCATGATGGCGGTGAAAGAACGCGTCATTACCGTGCTCTTTTCGTCCGCCCAGTTGAGCTTGAACGTGTGCGTGCAAAGCTTTTCGAGCAAGCTCTTGTTGTGGCAGGTAACCGCCAGCGTCTGTACCGTTTTATGCGCTTCTAGCAGTTCCGCAGTGCGCAGCACCTCGGTCGTTTCGCCCGAGCGCGACATCAGCACGATCTGTTCTGCGCCGATCCGGCGCATTGTTTCCTCGGGAGCGAACAGCAACTCCGAAGCAGGCACGCCTGTGGCCGGAATGTAGAAGTGCTTGGTCCAGAGAGCGGCAATCAGCCGCGAAAGGTAGTAGCTCGAACCGCAGCCGACAAAGAGCCATGGACTCCGGGGCGAAAACGTCTCGGCTAGGTGCTCGAGCACCCGCGATGCCTTCAGGTGCCGCTCGGTCTCCCTCCAGATGTGCGGCTGTGAAAGAATCTCGGCTAAGGTATGTTTGGCGGGGCGCGCGGAGTCGCTCCGCGCACGGGCACTCTTCATGGTAGGCTTTGCCTGCAGGATGCTCCTCATTGAAACGTTTCAATTGCGATTATTTTGCGAATCTTCGGCCCTTCGTCCCAGCCCTACTCTACCCGATGGCCCTATTGGGATCAAGGCTCAGAGCGAAGCCGCGGGACGCCTCGTGCGCGGTTCGGATGCTCTCCTGCCGCGCCTGCCGACGCCCTGACCACAACGCCATTTTCGCCGCTCATTGCGCCGTGCGGTCCCACTCCAAAAGCTTCTCGATGGTGTAATCCACTTCTTCGGCGGCTAGTTCGGGGAACATCGGTAGCGACACGCAGCACGCCGCGTTGCGCTCGGAATTCGGTATCGGTCCCGCAATCCGCGCTTCGTGGCCCCAGGGATACCCTAGCTGCTGGTGAATCGCG
>DATFTB010000222.1:0-39861 GCA_035262325.1 Candidatus Acidiferrum sp. | reverse complement strand
GTGTCTGGATCGGACTTCATCCCCGTGACCGCCGCCAGCGCTACCAGGACGTAACCGGCGTGCGCGATCGAGCTATAGGCCAGCAGCCTTTTCACGTTGTCCTGCACGAGCGCGCCGAGATTGCCCGCAAACATCGTCAGTACTGCCAGCACCCAGAACGCCCAGAACCAGTAGGTCGTGGCCGCATTTACCGTCGCGAAAATCCGCAAGAGCAGCGCAAAAGTAGCAGCCTTCGGTCCCGCGGAGAAGAGCGCGGTGACAGGCGTGGGTGCGCCTTCGTAAACGTCCGGCGTCCAGATCTGGAACGGCGCAGCCGCCACTTTGAAGCCCAGTCCCACCAGGATCAGGGTGAGGCCAATGCGCATGTAAGGGCTCGAGGGATCGGCGTTTGCCAGCGCCATCAGGTTTGTGGAGCCGGTCACACCGTAGATTAAAGCAATTCCGTAGAGGAAGAACGCCGTCGCGAATGAGCCCAAAAGAAAATATTTGAGCGCAGCTTCCGTCGCTTTGATCGAATCACGACGGTAGCCGGCCAACACGTAGCTGGAAATCGACGACATCTCCAGCCCGATGAAGGCGGTAAGCAGTTCTTGCGCGGACGCAAGCACTCCCATTCCTGTCGTGGCGAACAGAATGAGTGCATAGAACTCCGCTCCTTCCAGATTTTCACGGGACAGGTAGGAGTCCGACGCTAGAATCACAAGGAAGGCGATAAGACCGACGAGCCAGTGGAAGAAAACGCTGTACGTGTCGAACTGAATCAGGCCGAAGAATCCGCTTCCCGGAACTCCAAAGAACGTGGAGAGCGTGCCAATCGCTGCGCCGACCATGGCGAGGAAAGTCAGCATCTGGCGGTTCTTCAGAAAGGGCTGAAGCAGCATCAGAATGACGCCAAACGCGCACCAAATCAGCTCCGGCAGAACACGAGAGATGTCCGTCAAACCAGGAACCATTTTAACGAGAGGCCAGCCTTTCCTTGGAATTTGCGGCTTGTTTGCCGGTCTGCAATTCTTGCGTGGGCGAGGCAGCTTCCCGCATGAGATTTGGAGATGCCTGCTGAAGGATGGTCTGGCACGAACCTTCGTAGCGACGGGTGAAGAACCGCGTATGTACGCCCAACCACACCATCATGAAGCACATGGCCACCATGACCCACTTCTCGCGGTAGTTTACGTCCGGCAGCGTGCGGTTCTTATCATGAGTAATCTCACCGAAGAGAACGCGCTGGTACGCCCACAATAGATAGCAGGCCGAGAGGATTACTCCCGTGGCGCCCCAGGCGGCCCATTGCCAGTGAACCTGGTAGGTGCCGAGAAGGACGAGAAACTCGCCAACGAAGCCATTCATCAGCGGCAGCCCTAACGAGGCGAGTACAGTGAACAGAAAAAACGCCGCGTATTTTGGCATGGGTGTTGCCAGGCCGCCAAATTCGGCGATTTCGAAGGTGTGCCGCCGCTCATAAAGCATGCCGACCAGAAGAAACAGCGCCCCGGTCGAAATTCCGTGTGCCAGCATCACGTAGACAGCACCCTGCATGCCGATCAACGTGAAAGAGAAGATGCCGAGCATAGCGAATCCCATGTGGCTCACGGACGAGTACGCCACCAATCTTTTGAGGTTCGGTTGAATCATGGACACGAGCGCGCCGTAAATGATGCTGATAATCGCGAGCACGGCGATATAGGGCGCCGCTCGATGCGACGCGTCAGGGAAGAGCGGCAAGCAGAAACGCATGATGCCGTAGACCCCGGTCTTCAGAAGCACGCCCGCAAGGTCCACCGATCCTGCCGTCGGCGCCTCGGTATGTGCGTCGGGCAACCACGTGTGTAGCGGGAAGAGCGGCACTTTGATGGCAAAGGCCACGAAGAAAGACAGGAAGAGGAGCATTTCGGTGCGTGCGCTCAGCACCAATTGCCCGCGCTGAACAAACTGCTGAATCACCACGAAATCAAAGCTACCCGTGTGGTTGTAGAGCCAAATGATGGCTACTATTAGGAACGCCGAACCGGCCATGGTGTAAAGCAAGAACTTGATGGCTGCGTAGAGCCGTCGTTCGTGCCCCCAGATGCCAATTAGAAATGCTAACGGAATCAGCTGGAATTCCCAGAAAAGGAAGAAAAGAAACAGGTCGAGCGAAAGAAAGACGCCGATCACGCCCGCTTCGAGAAGCAGGAGCATGATGTGAAATTCCTTGACCCGGTGCTTGATATCGTTCCAGGACGCTAGGATGCCTATGGGCGTCAGCAACGTAATGAGGTGGATCAGGAAAATGCTGATACCGTCGACTCCGAGGTGATAGTTAATGCGTGGGGAAGATATCCACGGAGCGAACACCTCCAGCTTGAAGCCGGTGGCACCGGGCGATATCGCCCAGACAGGGAGGAACGAAAACAGAAACTCGGCTATACCGACGGTCAGGCTCAGCCGGCGTATCCAGATATGGTCATCGCCGCGCAGAACCAGAATGGCGGCCGCGCCGAAGATCGGGAAGAAGAGCAGTACCGACAGGATTGTGCTGCTCACAGCCATCAGCGCACCACCCCGAACAAAGCCGGATGCAGAATCGGCCAGAAGATAATAGCGAAAACCACCAGCGCTCCCACCAGAACCCACACCGCGTAGCTCCGCGTGTTCCCGGATTGCGTGCGGCGCACGGTGTCGCCTATCGCCGAAGATACCGAGGCAATGCCATTGACGGCTCCATCGATCACGCCGTCATCCACCACTTTCCAGAGAACATTTCTTGAGAGCCATACGAGCGGGCGAACCACCACGGCCCGATAAAGCTCGTCAACGTAATACTTGTTGTAGAGCACCTTGTACGCGCCTTCTAGCTTAGCCTGCCGCGCCCCCTTGGCGTACATCCGCCAGGCGACCAGCAGACCCGCCGTCGCCGCTAGCACCGCCACAAGCGACAGCGTGTGCTCGAGAGCGTGCGTTGATTCGCCGCCTGCTACTTCGCCCACGCCGAAGATCGGTGAAAGGAATTCGGCGAAGTAGTCTTTGCCGCCAAACAGCGCGGGCAGGGCAAACCATCCGCCGGTCAGAGAGAGGAATGCAAGGATCACGAGCGGGATGGTCATATTTTTCGGCGATTCGTGAACGTGAACGTGGCGCTCGTCGTACCGCTTTTCACCGTAGAACGTCAGCCAGATCAGGCGGAACATGTAGAAGGAGGTCAGAACCGCCGCGAGCAACCCAATCGCGTAAAAGATCTTTCCGTTGGTCTCGTAGTTGTAGGCCGCGAAAAGGATCGAGTCCTTCGAGAAAAACGCGGCAAAAGGAGGGAATCCTGCGATCGCGATGGTGCCGAACAGCATGCACCAATACGTGACTGTGATCTTCGATCGCAAACCGCCCATGTGCCACATATCTTGGTCGCCGCCCATGGCATGAATCACGCTTCCAGCCGAAAGGAACAACAGCGCTTTGAAGAAGGCGTGTGTCATCAAGTGAAAGATGCCCGCGCCAAAGGCGCCGACGCCACAGGCCAAAAACATATAGCCAAGCTGGCTGACCGTCGAATACGCCAGGACTTTCTTGATGTCCGATTGCACCAGCCCGATCGTTGCTGCAAAAAACGCAGTTGCGCAGCCGATGACGGCAACCACATACATCGCCGTCGGCGCGTGTGTATAGAGCAGGTGCGAGCGCGCGACCACATAGACCCCCGCGGTCACCATCGTGGCCGCGTGGATCAGCGCGCTCACCGGCGTGGGGCCTTCCATCGCATCCGGCAACCACACATAAAGTGGAATCTGTGCAGATTTGCCGGTGGCGCCCATGAACAGGAGCAGAGAAGCGACCGTCAAGGCGCCGAACTGACCGAGCGCATCTGCCGGCCGCAGGCTGACCTGGCTAAAGATTGCGGTGAAATCGAGCGAATGGAAGGTGCGAAACAGCAAGAACATCCCCAGCAGGAAGCCGAAATCACCGATGCGGTTCACGATGAATGCCTTGTTGCCTGCGTCGGTCGCTGATTTCTTCAGGAACCAGAACCCGACCAGCAGGTAACTACAAAGCCCCACTCCCTCCCACCCGACAAACAGCAGCACGTAATTCGCCGCGAGCACCAGGATCAGCATGAAGAACATGAACAGGTTCAGGTAAGAGAAGAAGCGGTAGTAGCCGCCCTCGTGCGCCATGTAGCCCGTGGAATAGATGTGGATCAGGAAGCCGACACCCGTCACCACTAGCACCATCACCACCGTGAGCTGGTCGAACTGCAGGTCGAAACCGGCGCGGAAGTTTCCCGCCGTCATCCAGTCCACAAATTCCTTGCGGAACGGCTGCTGACCAGCGGCAACGAACTCGCGCACGGCCTCAAGCGCGCAGGCGAATGAGAGTCCCGTCGACCCCAGCGCAACCGAATTCACGACCTTGTGCGTCCACTTGGCGCCAAAAAGGCCGTTCGCCGCCGAACCGAGCAGCGGCAGTAGCGGGATAATCCAGAGATTTTCGAGTATCGGCATTAGAGTTTCAGCAAGTCGACGCGCTCGACATTCAGTGACCGTCGGTTGCGCGCCGTCAGAATAATGATCCCCAATCCAACAGTTGCTTCGGCCGCCGCCACGACGATGACAAAGAGTACGAAGACCTCGCCATCGCCCTTGCCGAGCGCCTGGCTGAAGGCCACAAACGCCAGGTTCACCGCGTTCAGCATCAGCTCGATGGCCATAAAGATCGCGATGATGTTTCGCTTGAAAACGAACCCTACGATTCCCAAACCAAACAGAATGGCGCTGAGCAGCAGATAATAGTTGGTTGGCACCATAATTCAATTCTCCCGTTGCGCCAGTACGATAGCGCCCAAGATGGCCACCAGAACCAGGAATGAGGTGAGCTCAAAGGGATAAACGAATTCCCGCAAAAGCAGCATCGAAAGGTTCTTGGTCGAGGTCAAGGCTCCATTCGGCCCCGCGGTGGAAAGATTTCCGCCGGACTTAAGGATGGCGGCTGCGATCAGGCCCGCAATCGCGACCGCCAGCGGAACTCCCGCGTAGGTCGCAAGCTTCGAAAAGTTGGTGCGCTCCTCCACACCGGCGTTCAGGAGCATGATCACGAAGACGAAGAGCACCATGATCGCTCCCCCATAGACGATGATCTGCACGGCGGCGACGAATTCTGCTCCCATGAGGAGATAAAGCCCCGCTAGTGCGACCATGACCACGATCAGCGACAGGGCGCTGTGGATCGGGTGGCGCTGCAGGATCAGGCTGACAGCGCCGAGCACGGCCAGTGCAGCCAGCACCAGAAAGATGATCAGTGGGCCGGTCATCAGTACATTCTCCAAAGGAGGTAGGCGCTCGTGATAACGACGTTGGCAATGGCAACCGGCAAGAGAAACTTCCAGCCAAAACTCATCAGCTGGTCGTAGCGAAAGCGCGGGAGGGTCCCGCGCATCCAGATGTAGAAAAACAGGAACGCAAACACCTTTCCGAGAAACCAGAAAGGCCCCTGGATGGCTTCGTTGAACGAGGGGAACAAAGCCAGCGCGATGCCCAGCAGCGCGAGCACGCTGCCAACTCCGGGCAGCAGGATGCGGCCGAAAACCGTCTCGTAGCGGATTCCATCGAAAACCAGCCAGGCCCCGAAAGGAATCAGGAGCACGGATGGCAGATAGTGGGTCAAGGTCCAGGAGGCGGGAAAGGGAGACACCCAGCCGCCAAAAAATAGAATCGTCGCCAGGCAAGACACCGTGATCATACTCGTGTATTCCGCGATGAAGAACATCGCGAATTTCATGCTTGCGTATTCCGTGTGGTAGCCCGCCACGAGTTCCGATTCTGCTTCCGGCAGGTCGAACGGAATGCGATTGGTCTCCGCAATGGCGGCCACGAAAAAACAGAAAAATCCGATGATTTGCGTGAACCCGATCCCATCCTTGCAGAAACCGAAAATGTTCCAGCCGAGAATCCCGAGGTTAGGGTTGTCCTGGTGCTCGATGATGCCCCTCAGGCTAAAATCGCCGGCGATCAGGAGTACGCCAACGACCGACAGCGTGAGCGCAAGCTCGTAGCTGATCATTTGCGCGGAACTGCGCAGCCCGCCGAAGAGGGAGTACTTATTGTTCGAGGCCCAACCGGCCAGCGCCACGCCATACACCGAGAGCGCCGTTATTGCAAACAAAACCAGCAGGCTGATGTTTACGTCGGCGATGCCCACGTGCGTCTCATACCCAAAAACCGTAAAGCGCTGGGGCCCGAACGGAATCACAGCGAGCGAGGTCAGCGCCAGCATCAGGGTAATAAATGGCGCGATGAAGTACCCCGCCTTATCTACGTTGGCCGGTAGCGGGTCTTCCTTAAAAATGAATTTCACCCCATCGGCCAATGGCTGCAAGAGGCCGTGCGGGCCGACGCGATAGGGTCCCCACCGCGCTTGGATGTGCGCGATTACCTTGCGCTCAAGCCACGTCAGGTACGCGTCGACGGTCAGCACGATGAGAACCAGGATCACGATCTTGACGATCGGGACGATGAGGAACGCGTACTCGGTCAAGAAGTCGCTCACGGCTTAGCGTGCGCCTCCGGCAAGGATTGCAGCATCGAGCAGAAACGCCCAAGCGTGCCACTTGTGAAGAGACTGTCGTTTGCTGAGCGGATCAATTGAACAGGCACATCATACGGCGCATGCCCATTTTTCGGGAACTGTAATTTTGTCGGTTCCGCGCCGCCGGTCAGAAGGCCCGCGGGATGCACATTGTAACCCGGCACGATGTTGCGGATCTCCTCAAATACCGACGCGGGATTCTTGAAATGGAATGCCTTGCCGATGCCCAGCTTCTCAAGTTGGTGCGACACGATGCGCAGCAGGTCGAAGTCCGAGCGCGTGCCCATCACCTCGCCAGCCTTGCGAAGCAGCTGGATCTCTCCCGCGGTGTTCGTTACGCTGCCCTCCTTCTCGTATGCGGACGCGGCGGGAAAGACGATGTCAGCTTGCAAAGCCGTCTCGGTAAGAAACATCTCGTGGACGACGAGCAGCTCGAGCTTGCCGCGGCCATAGCCGAGGGTCCCAAAATGCGCCAGCGGGTTGGCACCTACAACATAGAGGGCCTTCAGGTTTCCCGCTTGCGCCGCTTCCACCATCTGCGGTGCCGTCAGACCGGGCTTGGCTGGCAGCTTCGAGCCCCAATGTTTCTCGAAAGACTCCAGCGCCGCCTTGTCGTCGAGATAGCCGTAGCCCGGCAGCCGATCGGGCAGTTGGCCCATGTCGGCAGCGCCGCGCGAGTTTGCGTAATCACCAAGAGCCATGTAGCGGACCTTGCCGGGCAACCTCGAGCCAAACTCGACCAGAGAGGCGATCGCCGCTCCGGTGAGTTCGGAGCCGAACACGATGGCCACTTGCGGTTCCGTCTCAAGTGCAGACTTGAGCGCACCGAGTTGCTCGCTGACTGCCGAGGACAGTTGACCTTCGCCTCGCGCCAGCCAGCGCACCACCGCGGCTTCGGAACTGGCTGGAACCCGGATGAACCGCCGCGCCTGGCGCTCCAGCTTGATCTCGCGGGAATTCAAAACATAAAGCTTCGCGCCGTGCAACCGGATGCCGGTGCGAATCTGCCAGGCCACCAACGGATTCTGATTCGAAGGATCGTTGCCGACTAGAAGGACCGCCTTCGCTTCGCCAAGCTGCTCCATCGTCAGCATAGAATCGGCCGCGCGGTCCCCGAGGGCGGTTACGAGCCCCGTGTAATCGGCGGTGCGGTGGTGATCGATGTTATTGGTGCCGAAAGCAACGCGGGCCATCTTCTGCAGAAGGTAGCTTTCCTCGTTCGAGGTGCGGTTCGAGCCGATGAAGCCGATAGAATCGGCGCCGCTCGCGTCGCGAACTTCTTTGAGTTTCGCCGCGGCCGCTTGTGCGGCCTCTTCCCACGGCACGGGGTAGAGCTTTTGACCCTTGCGCAGGAGCGGCTGCTTGAGGCGCTCCGGGTGCCTGGTGAAGTCAAAGCCAAAGCGTCCTTTCGCGCAAAGAAAGTCCTTGTTGATGCCGGAGAGGTCGCGGTTGTTGGCACGAAGTATCTCGTGATTTCGGACGCTGAGCGTGGTCTTGCATCCATTCGAGCAGTGCGTACAAATCGTCGGCACGTAGTGCATTTCCCACGGGCGCGTCTTGTAACGATAGGTGCCGCTGGTGAGCGCGCCGACCGGGCAAATGTCGATGCACATCCCGCATTCTTCACAGTCGAGGTGATCTTCGCGATTCGGGATAATAATGGAGGTAGCCCCGCGCATGCCGACGCCCAGCGCCTTCACATCCATCCCTTCATCGCACACGCGCACGCATCGAAAACAAAGGATGCAGCGCGGCGAGTCGTAGTAGACCAGCTCGGACCATTTTTCTTCCGGGCGATGAATCTTTTCCTCGACGAACCGGCTGGAGTCCGCGCCATAACGGAAGACCATATCCTGCAGTTCGCATTCGCCGCCCTTGTCGCACACCGGGCAGTCGAGGGGGTGGTTCGTCAGGAGGAACTCCAGCATGAACTTGCGCGCGTTTCGCACCTGTTCCGTGTTGGTGCGCACCACCATGCCTTCGGCCACAACCTGGGTGCAGCCCGTTTGCAGCTTGGGCGTCTTCTCGACTTCGACCAGACACATGCGGCAAGCTCCCTGCAGCGCCAGTCCGGGGTAGTAGCAGAACGACGGAACCTCGATTCCGAGGTGCCGCGTCGCTTCAATCACCAGCGTGCCGGCCGGGACCTCGACCTCACGATCGTCGATTTTGAGCTTAACCAGTTTTGTTTCTGCCATGGTTCCTACCGCGAGGCGATCAAATCCTCCGCGGATTTGTACGCGCATTTGCCGTGCAAGTGATCCTCAAACTCATTGCGAAACTTCGCCACGATGCTGATCGTCGGCATTGCCGCTGCGTCGCCGAGTGGGCAGAAGGTGCGGCCCAGCATGTTCTTCGATAATTCTTCGATAAGGTCGATGTCTTCCGGCCGGCCAAGCCCGGCATGGAAACGATCCAGCATCTTGCGTAACCATGACGTTCCTTCGCGACACGGAATGCACCAGCCGCACGATTCATGCGCATAGAAGTGCATGATCCGCCTGGCCATGTCGACCATGCAGCAGCTTTCGTCGATCAATACCATGCCGCCCGAGCCAAGCATGGAGCCCGCTTTCGCAACCGCGTCGTAGTCCATGGCGATATCGATTTCATCGGCCTTGAGCAACGGGCAGGAACTGCCGCCCGGGATTACGGCCTTCAGCTTTTTTCCACCGGGAATTCCACCGGCCACTTCCTCAATGAATTTCTTCATGTTCATGCCGAGCGGAATCTCGTAAATGCCGGGCTTATTCACGTGGCCGGAAACGCAGAGAAGCCGGGTCCCGCCATTTCTCGGCGTGCCCCGATTGGCATACGCTTCGCCCCCTTCCAGAATGATCGAGGGAACCGAGCTCAGCGTCTCGACATTGTTGATGATCGTGGGGCAAGCATATAAACCGACAACGGCAGGGAAGGGAGGTTTGATGCGCGGATTGCCTCGCTTGCCCTCGAGCGATTCCATCAGGGCCGATTCTTCCCCGCACTCGTAGGCTCCCGCGCCGGTGTGAATCAGCAGGTCAAAGTCGAATCCGGTGCCAAGAATGTTCCGTCCCAGGTAGCCGCGCGAATAGGCCTCCGCAATCGCGGCATCTACGATGTCCAGCACATAGCGGTATTCGCCGCGAATATAGATAAAGCCTCGATGCGCGTGGATGGCACGTCCCGCGATGGTAATGCCTTCGATGAGCTGGTGCGGGTCCATCTCCATGAGCGGGCGGTCCTTGCAGGTGGCTGGTTCCGACTCATCCGCGTTGCAGATCACGTACTTGGGTTTCGGAGAATCTTTGGGCACAAAGGACCACTTCATGCCGGTGGGGAAGCCCGCGCCGCCGCGTCCGCGGAGACTGGACCTTTTCACCTCGTCAATGATCTGGTCGGGTGTCATCTATTTCAGCGCTTTTTCGAGTGCCTGGTAAGCGCCGAGCTTCAGCGCGACGTCGATCTTGTGGGAGTTTTCGACGCCCCAGCGCTTGCTGATGAGCGGCGTTTCGAGCGCGTGCCGCTCGTGAAGCGCGCCGGTAATGACCGGAACGGGCTCCGGGCGCCGCCCCTTGTCCAGTTCCTCGATCAGGCGATCGAAGCCCCGCACGGTGACGTTTTCATAGAAATCGTAGTTGACTTGCATCGCGGGTGCACCCGTGCAGGCGCCGATGCATTCCACCTCTTCGAGCGAGAAGACGCCGTCTGGCGTTGTTTCCTTGTGCCCGATTTCCAGACGCTTCTTCGCGTGCTCGAGAAGCTCGTTTCCGCCGCGCAGCATGCAGGCCACGTTCGTGCAAATCTGAACGTGGTGCTTGCCCCAAGGCTTGCGGTGCAGCATGGAGTAAAACCCCAGGGTCTCCTCTACCTGAACGGTGTGAAGCTCCAAGCGTCGCGCGATCTCTTCGATCAGTTCATCCGAGACGGAGCCGTATTCGTCCTGCGCGTACAACAGCATGGGGATCAGTGCGCTGCGCTTCACGGGGTAGCGACCCTGCAGTTGCTCGAACTTTGCCGCTAATCTTGCCGATAGCTCCATAAAGGCTTACCTGTCCACTTCTCCAAGGACGATATCGATCGTGCCGATGCAAGCCACCGTATCGGCGATGAGCTGGCCTTCCACCATCTTCGGCAGAGCCTGCAAATTGATAAAAGACGGCGAACGGAAATGCACCCGCAGCGGCTTGGGTGAACCGTCGCTTGCGATGAAGCAACCCAATTCGCCCCGCGGAGATTCCACCGCCACAAATGCTTCGCCGGGCGGCGGCGAAAACCCTTCTGTGAAAATCTTGAAATGGTAAATCAGCGCTTCCATTTCGGTTTTCATTTTTTCCCGTTCGGGCGGGATGATGCCCGGCGCCTCCGTCTTGATGAGCCCTTCGTCGCTGATCTTCTCCATCGCCTGGCGCGCGATTTTCACGCTTTCGCGCATTTCGGCAACTCGGACCATGTACCGGGCGTAACAATCGGACTCCGTGCGCGTTGGGACGTTGAACGCGAACTCCTCGTAGGAGGAATACGGAAAAGCCTTGCGATTGTCGAAGGCCACCCCGGCGGCTCGCAGCCCGGGGCCGGTCGTGCCGAGCGCAATCAGGTCCTCGGCGGAAACGTAGCCAACACCCTTCAGGCGTCCTTGCCAGATGGGGTTTGCCGTCAAGAGCGCCTCGTATTCATCGATGCGCGGCGGCATGATGTCAAGGAACCGTTTTACATGCTCGCGCCAGCCAGCCGGCGGCTCTAAAGCCACACCACCGATGCGGATGTAGCTGGTCATCATGCGCTGGCCAGCGAAGCGCTCGAAAATCTTCAGAATTTCCTCGCGTTCGCGGAAGCAGTAGAGCAGCAAGGACATGGCTCCCATGTCCAAGGCATGTGTGCCCAGCCAGACGAGATGGGAAGAGATGCGTTGCAACTCCACGAGCATCACGCGGATGTACTGCGCGCGCTTCGGTACCTCGAGCCCGAGCAACTTTTCGACCGCCAGGCAATACACCAAGTTGTTGCCCAGGGGGTTCAGGTAGTCCATGCGGTCGGTGAGCGTTATGGCCTGGGAGTAGGTCTTATCCTCGCAGCTTTTTTCAATGCCCGTGTGGAGATATCCGATATCCGGAACGGCGCGGATCACGTTCTCGCCGTCCAGTTCCAACAAGACGCGCAGCACGCCGTGCGTCGAGGGGTGCTGCGGTCCCATGTTCAAAACCATCGATTGTGTCGTGCCAACCGCTGTCTCTACCGTTGTCATGGGTTACTTCCTGCCCGAACTATTCTAGCGCTTTCCCTCCACCGGGAAATCCCGGCGAAGAGGCGCTCCTTCAAAGTCGTCCGGCAACAAGATACGGAGCAAATCCGGATGGCCTTCGAAACGGATGCCGAAAAGGTCGAAAATCTCCCGCTCGAGCCAGTTCGCGCCCGGCCATATCGGTACAAGAGAATCGACCACCGGATGCTGAATGCTGACGCTCGTTCGCAGCCGAAGGCGATCGCGTCGTGGGATAGACAGCAGGTGGTAGTTGAGCTCAAGACGGGGCTCGACCGGGAAGCGGTCGAGGCAGGTGGCGTCACTGAGAAGATTGAAACGGAGGGCGGGATTGTCGCGGCACTGCTGGGCCGTGGCGCGAAGTAACTCCCTCGGTACGACGACGGTAGTTTCGCCGCGATGCTCGAGCACTTGAAAGACGGCCTGAGCGTTCCAGCCGCGGAGCTGTTCGACTACAGCGCTAGCGCTAGCATTGCCAAGCTGCGTCACGTTACGGAGACCCTTTTGGGGCTGAGTGCCGGCTTTTACTTCTGCGACTTATGCCAGTCCAGCGCGCCCTTCTTCCAGAGATAGATGTACCCGACCAAGAGGATGGCGACATAAAACATCATTTCTATGAAGCCAAACCACCGCGTTTCGACGTTGCGAGCCAAATCTTTGAAGATGTACGCCCACGGATAAAGAAAGATGGCCTCGACGTCGAAGAGAATGAACACCATAGCCACCAAGTAGAACTTTACAGAAAACGGTTCGCGCGCGTCGCCTGTCGGCGTGATCCCGCATTCGTAGGGCTGTTGCTTGGCTTTGTTCGGGCGGCGCCAGCCAATGAAGGTCGAAATCGCAATCAGCAAACCAGCGAGTATCGCGGCCACAAGCAGGTGTATCAGTAGGGGAATGTACGCATGCAAGCCGGAGGGGTTCATGGTAAAGCGGTATAATATCGGGTGAGACGCCACCGGTCAAATGCCCCGGAGAGCTTTCGGGGCAGCCAACGGAGGAGGATTCCTTGGCGGCGCGAGCGGCGACAGCAGGAGCGGCGCAGAGTATGGTGTTTGGCCACAATTCGAACCTGAAAATCGGCGGGCTTACTCTGCACGTCCAGACAGAGGATCGCGGGGCGGCAAATGGGCTGATCGACACTGCGGTTTATTACCGCGGCCGGGTTCTCCACCGCAGAACAAGCAATTATTTTGACCTCCTGCCGCTCGACGATGACCGCGAGCAGGCCCTGAAACTCCGGCTGGATGAACAGCATCGCATGGTCATCGAAGCGATCCGTTCAGGCGCCCTCCAATTGAACGTTTCAACCCTAGTGGCGAGTCCGGGTTCCGACGCACAGGAAAGACCGGCGGCCGCAGAGGTCGCGAAGCCGCCGGCCGCGAGTCCGCCGCAAAGACTGCTTCTCGAGCTGATCAACGGAAAGTCGTGGATGAGCGGCAAGCACGCCCGGCTGCAAATTCTGGTGCGGGAAGAAAGCGGCGCGCCGGTTTCTTCTGCGCAGGTCCTGGTCGAAATCGAAGGAAACGAGAACGGACAAGTTCATCGCGCGGAAACGAGCCCCCAAGGGCTGACCCTAATTGAATTCGACATGCCGCGCATTGCGAGTCCGGAAGCCACGCTCCTGATCCGCGCAGAACACCGGGCGGCGGGCACCGGGCAGCTGCGCTTTGCCCTGAGGGCCAAGACTCGCGTACCTTCGGTGTGAAGGGCCTATGTCGAACGAGATCCTTGTCGAGGTCAATGGGAAACCCCGGGAAACCCCCGCCGGCACGAACGTGGTTGGTTTGTTGGAGCAACTCGGATTGAACAGCGGCCGCGTCGCGATCGAGTACAACTTCAAGATTCTTCCTCGCGCGCAGTGGGAATCGACCCGCCTTGCGGTGGGAGACCGCCTCGAGATCGTGCAATTTGTCGGCGGCGGCTAGACTTCGACGGCAAGTTCTCGGGTGTCAAGCCGATCGAGAATTTCGGCGGCCTTATTTTTGGCTGAGGAACTTCTTCCACGGGCGCCAGTAGTATTTCGGCCAGCCCTTGCGCACGCCCTTCTGATCGTAGGGGGGGACGCCAATGTGCACCAGATCAATCTGGGCTCCTCCGGCAACGCGGCTGAAGTTCAGCACCAGGATCGACCAATCGTCTTTCTTCCAATGCGTCGACCGCCAAAACTGCACGATCTGTTTTCCAGGGACCACGTGAAGAGTCTTGCCTTCGAGTTGCTTGCCGAATGCCGTGAACCTGCTGCCTACCTTCCGGCTGATCCGCGCGGGCGCCCCTGTCGTGCGGCTGTGCTTCTTCGAATCCATGTAGAGATCGAAAAGAGCTTGAGGCGTGGTCCGGAAGCGTACGCTCTGCTGAATGATGGGCGTCATGGGTCCTCCCACTCACGGCAAAATACAGCCTTACAATCCCTGAAGCAGGTGTCCCATCTTACGCTTTTTCGTTCGCAGGTAGGCGCGAGAGATCTTTGAAACGCGCGGCTGGCACGGAATCCGCTCGACAACCCGAATGCCAGCCGATTCCAATTGTTTGACCTTGTCCGGATTATTCGACAGCAAGCGAATTTTCTTTGCTCCGAGGCTTTTTAGAATTTGAGCGGGAAAGTCGTACTCGCGCGCGTCGACGGCGAAGCCCAGCGAGACGTTGGCTTCCACCGTGTCCATTCCCCCATCCTGCAACTCATAAGCGCGCAACTTGTTCATCAGACCGATGCCGCGGCCCTCCTGCGGAAGGTACAGCAGGACCCCGGACACAGCGCGGCCGATTTTTTTCATCGAAAGCTCGAGTTGCGCCCGGCAATCGCAGCGCTGCGAGGTGAGTACATCTCCCGTGAGGCATTGCGAGTGCACCCGCACGAGCGGTGTGCTATGGCCGTTCAGGTTGCCGCGAACTAGGGCAATGGCTTCTTCCCGGGCGTGGCGGCCCCGAAAGCCGTAAATTGTGAACCGGCCGTAACGTGTCGGCAGGTCCGCGCACGCCACCCTGTGCAGATTCGCCGTTGATTTGGCTTTCTTTGTGGAATGTTTTTTGGCCATCGCAACGATCCAGTATAGCAGGGAGGGGAAAGGCGACTGTGACGTCGAAACTGGAAATCTCGGTAACGGGCCCGGGAGTTCATTACAATAGGGTCATGGTTCCGCCCGTGGGAGCTACCGCGCCAGGAAGCCATGGATGGCACACTCAAAATCCAAGAGCTGCTCTTCACCTTGTTGCTGAAGGTCGGTGTGGCCTCGTCTATCGCCGCGCTGCTGGCAAGGTGGAACACGTTCCGGCGCGTGCTGTTCACCGAGGAGCGCGATCCCGACCAAAAGTTCAAGCTGATGCTGTTTCTCGTGCCAGCCTTGCTTGTCGGCGTGATCCTGCGTCTGCTGAGTCCGGCGTACCGCTTCGCGGACCTTTCACTCGAAGGCGCATTCCTGATGGGCTTGCTTGGGGGTCGCGTGGTGGGCCCGATTGGCGGCGCCATCATCACCATCCCCGCGCTGATGGCTCACGAGTGGCTTGCGATGCCGGCCGCGTCGACAGCCGGTCTGCTCGGCGGGTTAATGCGGCAGGTGATTCCCGACAAGGAAGACCTGTGGAATTTTGGCCCCTTCACGTTCTTGAATATTCCCAAGGCCATAATGCGCATGCTGAGGCAGGTCGAGGTCATGTGGGAAATGCTGCCGCTTATGGCGTGCGTCGGACTGGAACTGGGACGCGTTGCGCTGGTCATGACGACCAAACCCCAATGGCTTTTTGCCATTGACCCGCGCTGGAATTGGCAGCTCATTCTGGTGGTGATCGGGACCCTGGTATCGGTGGCGGCGCCGCTAAAGATCTGGAACAACACACGCATCGAGATGAACCTTGAGCGACACCAGCAACTCCTGCTCCGCGCCAGGATGGATGCGCTCGCTAGCCAGATCAACCCCCACTTCCTGTTCAACACCCTGAACACGGTCACGGCGCTCATTCGCGTAGACCCCGACACGGCCCGGGGCGTCGTGCTGAAGCTGAGCAACATTTTGCGGCGGCTTCTTCGGAAGCACGAGACTTTTGTGCCCTTGCGCGAGGAGCTCTCGTTTATCGATGATTATCTCGACATTGAGGTCGCCCGCTTCGGCGAGGACAACCTCGAGATCGTGAAAGAGATCGATGACCATACGCTCGATACCTTTATCCCCAGCATGTTGCTTCAGCCCATTGTCGAGAACAGCCTGAAGCACGGGTTGGCCCCGAAACTGGAAGGCGGTCGGATTTATCTCCGGACTTCCAACAGCAATGGCCGGTTGCACATCGAGATCGAAGATAACGGCGTGGGAATCTCGGAAGAAAAAATGCCGCACGTATATGTCGAAGGAATCGGGCTGAGCAACGTTCGCGAGCGCTTGCGCTTGTTGTATGGCGCGGACTTCAACCTGGATATCAACAGTCACGAGGGGCAGGGAACCAGGATCAAGATCGACGTGCCGGAACTGGTGCCGGTCATCCCGGAAGTCAGCGTGTTCTAGCCGACCGACCGGAGATCGGTCGGAAAGCCCCGAAAATTCGGCGAAAAGAACACTCCAAGAAAAAGCTTGACAACCCGGCCGTGTTTTCAGTATATTCTGTGTATACAGAAATGAGCGACAATACAAAAACTTCACTTACTCCTGTAGCCCAGAAATTCATCCTCCACTGGGGCGAGATGGGCACCAAATGGGGCATCAACCGCACCGTGGCTCAAGTGCACGCCCTGCTCTTTCTTAGCGCCAAGCCGGTGCCGGCCGACGAGATCGCCGCGACCCTGGCCGTGGCTCGCTCAAACGTCAGCACCAGCCTGCGCGAGCTGCAGGGGTGGGGCATTGTCCGCGTGGTGCATGTGCTCGGCGACCGCCGCGACCATTTCGAAACCACCAAAGACGTCTGGGAGATCTTTCGCACCGTTTCTGAGGAGCGCAAGCGCCGCGAAATTGATCCGACGCTCCGGGTGCTCAATGAATGCGTTCAGGAACTGAAGGGCAGCCCGCAGGGGGATCCCTACACGCGGGAGCGGCTGGAAAGCATGCTGGGATTTCTGACCACCATGACCGGCTTATTCGAGGAGATTCTACGCATGCCGGTGGGCGCGTTGAAAGGCGTTGGCAAACTGCGCGGCAAGGTGATTACCTTGCTTGGAAGTGAAAAGCAGAAGGCCGTTTGAAGGCGGAATTGCCGAGCCGTCGGGTGAAAGAGGTAGGGCCATGATTTCGCTGGCGAGTGAGTACACAGACGGAAAAGGACGGCACGCCCGCGGATGGCTCTTCTTTGATGCGCAGTGCGGTTTTTGTACGCGGATTGCGCGGCGGCTCGAACCGATCCTGCTGCGGCGTGGCCTGGCCGTAGCTCCCCTGCAGGATCCCCGTGTCGGCGCCCTTCTTGGCCTGACACATCAGGAGTTGTTGCTTGAACTAAAATTCCTTCTCTCCGATGGGACACAACACGGCGGCGCGGAGGCGGTGCTGGCCGTCGCGCGCGAGATCTGGTGGGCCCGCCCCCTCGTGTGGCTTTCGTTGATCCCCGGGATGATGGATGCGCTCCACGCCGGCTACCGGTGGATTGCGGAGCAGAGAAGTTGTGCCGCGGCGAGTTGCGCGGCGCCGGAAGTTCCCCGCAGATAGGCAAAGACGAGCCCGATTCCCGAGCGAACGCTGGTTCTGTGCCCGCACGCAAACGACGGCCCGCCTGCCACGGAAGGAACGAGTCCGGAATTCCAAGCCGGGAGGTCCTCGGATGCGCCTGCCAGAGCTTTTCGATTATCGAGGTCGATCGGGCCGTTCAACCTTTGGTCTGACGCTCATTTTCGTCTTCCTCGGGATGCATAATCTGTTTCGCCTCGCGTCGGCTGGCGCGACCGCTTCTGGCTACCGCTCCGGATTCAACTACCTGCTTCCCTTGTGGATGTTCTTGGAGCAACGGGCAGTATCCGCTCAAGAAAAGCGGGTGCTCCCGATCATGCTTGTCCTCGCAATTCCTTGCTTGTGGGTGGCGGTCTCGGTAACGGTGAAGCGCCTGCGGGACCTTGGCCTCGTCTGGTCCTATGCGGCCCTGCTGTTTGTACCAGCCGTGAATATGCTCTTTTTCCTCTTCCTCTGCGTTGTCCCGGGTCTCGATGAGCGGGAGGACGCCGAAGCGCGGGGCGAGCGCTTTCCGGCCAGCATTCTCCCGCGCACCAAGTGGGGTAGCGCGATTGTTGGCCTCTTCGGAGGAGCGACGGCAGGTACGGCGCTTTGCTGGTTTTCCGTCGGAGTGCTCGGAGGATACGGCACCGTGCTGTTCCTGGCGCTTCCGTTTTTCATGGGATTCATTTCCGCCTGGTTGTATGGTTACCGCGAGCCGCGCAGCTCGAGCGAATGCTTGGCCGTTGCGATGGGCAGCGTGTTTTTGGCAGGAGTACTGATCGTCGGGATCGCGTTTGAGGGCATTATTTGTGTAGCGATGGCAGCGCCACTGGCGATTCCACTCGCGCTCCTCGGGGCAGGCCTGGCCCACGAGGCATTGAAAACGCGGCATGTGAGAATTCAGCCACGGGCGCTCTGCGGCCTGCTTTTTCTGATTCCGGTGCTCGCCGGTGCTGAACGGTGGAAACCAGCGCCGATCCCGGTGCATACGGTGCACAGTTCGGTGGAAATCGCTGCGTCACCCGGGCTCGTCTGGCATCGAGTCGTCGCTTTCCCTCGAATTCAGGAAAAGCCTCATTGGATTTTCCGATTGGGAATGGCCTATCCCCTAGAAGCAAGGATGAGCGGCGCAGCTCCGGGTCGAGACCGCGAGTCGGTTTTCTCCACCGGCATCTCGCGTGAGCCCGTTCTCGCTTGGGAAGAGAACCGGCACTTCGCCTTTCGGGTTGCGGCTGAAGCGCCGCTCATGAGGGAGTGGTCGCCCTATGGCCAGATACGCGTTCGGCACCTCGAAGACCACGATTTCCGCCCCGGCCGGGTGGATTTCGAGCTGACAGAACTGCCCGGCGGGCGTACACAGCTTGACTGCTGGTCGAGCTACGAGAATCGAATGTGGCCCGGCGAGTATTGGCGGTTGTGGACGGATGAAGTCGTCCGGCAGATCCAGTTGCGCGTCTTCCGTCACATCAAGAGGCTGGCTGAAGCGGATGCTTCCCTGGACGCGGTCCGATGATGCGCAACCCAGTCGAAACGGTAGTCGTCACGGGCGCGTTCAGTTATACGGGCAAATACGCGACTCGCCTGTTGCTGGATCGCGGATACAGGGTTCGCACTCTGACGTTTCATCCCCTGCGAGAGAATCAATTTGGGCCGCAAGTGGAACCCTTTCCCTATAACTTTGATCGTCCTGAAAGACTCGTCGAGTCGCTGCGCGGGGCCTCGGCGCTGATCAACACTTACTGGGTGCGATTTCCCCGAGGGGACGCAACTTTTGAAGGTGCTGTCCGAAACAGCAGAGTGCTTATCGACGCTGCGGCACGGGCAGGTGTTCGGCGCATTGTGCACGTGAGCATTGCCAACCCGTCTCTCAACTCGCCTTTCGGGTACTACCGAGGAAAAGCTCAATTGGAGCAGGCTGTGGCGGCCTCCCCCTTGGCGTACACCATCCTGCGGCCGGCCGTTATCTTCGGGCTTGAAGATATCCTGATCAATAACATCGCTTGGTTTGTGCGTAAGTTCCCTGTCTTTGGCATTCCCGGGAGCGGGCGCTATCGCATTCGTCCGATCTTTGTTGAGGATATGGCGCGCCTACTCGCTGACGCCGTTGAACAACGATCAAACTGTGTTGTCAACGCAGCTGGCCCCGAGACGTTCTCTTTCGAGGAGTTGGTAAGACTTATCTCTTGTCACTTGGGGATGGACCCGCTTCTCCTTCATCTCCCAATGCCTTTGGCGTATGCCTCGACTCGCGCGATCGGCTGGCTTGTGGGAGACGTAATTCTCGCTTGGCAGGAATACCGAGGACTCATGGCGGATCTCCTGGCGCCAGGGGGCCCCTCTACGGGGGAAACCCGCCTGAGCAACTGGCTCCGGGAAAACCGCGACCGCATCGGCCGAGGGTACGCTTCGGAAGTGGCTCGTCACTTCCTTTAACCGGGGGACGAATGGTAGTGCTGATGACTGCGTCAAGCGCGGGCAACCAGCGAACTTTCGAGCACCCGTTCATAGTAGCGCTCATACAGGGGGATCACGTCGTTGGCGCAGAACTTCTTTTTTGCGTTAACGCGGGCCAGCTTGCCCATTTCGCGTCCTCGATCGGCGCGGGAAAGAATCTCGATTGCGTAGTGTGCTGCCGAGGTCACATCGCCGGGTTCGACCAGGTAGCCGTCCACTCCGTGCTCGACCACCTCGGGCACGCCGCCCGCGTTCGTGGCAATAACCGGCACTTCGCACGCCATGGCTTCGAGCGCGGCGAGACCAAACGACTCGAGCTCGGAAGGTAGAAGAAACAGGTCGGCCTGTCCGAGCTTTTCCCTGATTTCATTCTGCTTGCCGAGAAACAGAACATCTTTCTCGACGCCGCGCCTCCGCGCCAGAGCCTCGGCAGGAGCGCGGTCAGGACCGTCGCCAATCATCACCAGTTTTGCGGGCATTTTTCCGCGCACCATGACGAAAATTTCAATCGCATCGAGGATGCGTTTCACGGGGCGGAAATTGGAGAGATGCATCAGAATCGGCTCGCCGTCCGGCGCCCATTCGGCGCGCAGCGCGGGATCTGGTTTGCGGCAGTAGAGGTCACAATTGACGAAGTTGGGGATGATCTCGATGGGGTGCTTGACCGCGAACTCTTCGAGGGTCCGGCGGTACAGGTAGTGCGAAATGGAGGTAACGCCGTCGCTTTGCTCAATCGAGTAGCGCGTGATGGGCAAAAAGTTAGGGTTGTTTCCGACGAGGGTGATATCCGTTCCGTGCAGGGTGGTGATAAAGGGCAAGCGCCGCGGCGCCGCCATCTGGCGGGCCAGCAGCGCGCTGACGGAGTGGGGAATCGCGTAATGTACGTGGAGAATGTCGAGCGACTCGGACTCAAAGACTTCGAGCATCTTGACCGCGAGAGAGAGCGTATACGGGGAATGGTCGAACAGTGGATAGGAAACCACCGCTGCCTGATGGAAGTGGATTCGCGGATCGTTTGTCTTCATCCGGATGGGTTGGGCGTAGGTGATGAAATAGACGTCGTGGCCACGAGCCGCGAGCTCCTGGCCAAGCTCGGTGGCGACGACGCCAGAGCCACCGTAGGTAGGGTATCCGGTGATGCCGATACGCATATGGGGCCCCAATCAACGGTTGTTTCTCGCAACCTGGGCAGAGCACCTTGCTTGCGGGCGGGCAAGGCCTGATGCTAGAGTCGCGCACCGCGGGCGGGAGCATGCCCGCCGGAGTGGTACACCGGTTAGACGCAAGGGTAAGTGATATCGTGACACGGTTAAAGGGCAAAGTAACGATCGTGACGGGGGGTGGGTCTGGAATCGGCCGGGCGATTGCTTTGGCCCTCGCCGCCGGAGGCGCGAGGGTGGCGGTTTTGGGGCGTCGTCAGGAACCCCTGGAAGGCGTCGTAAAGGAAATCAGCCAGGTCGGCGGCGAGGCCATTGCCCTCGCTGCCGATGTAACCCGCGACGCGGAGGGGCGCAAAGCCGCAGAAGAGACCGAGAAAGTCTTCGGACGGATCGATGTCCTGGTAAACAATGCCGGCGCGCTGAGCGTCTCGACAGTGGACAGTATCAGCGAAGAGGAATGGGATCGCGTCCTGGCCACAAACCTGAAGGGCCCGTTTTTGATGTCGCGGGCTGTGCTCCCGGCGATGCGCCGCGTGGGCGGTGGTTCCATCATCAATATTGGGTCTGTTCTCGGGTTGGTGGCAATGCGCGACCGCGCCGCCTATTGTGCTTCGAAAGGTGGCGTGACCTTGCTTACCAAGGCCATGGCTCTCGACCACGCGCACGAGAACATTAGGGTAAACTGCATTTGTCCTGCCATTGTAGAAACGGACCTGATTCGCGATTTGTTCTCGAAGACCGAGGAAGGTCGCAAAGCCAGAGACGCCCGGTTGAGCACGCTACCTCTCGGGAGATTCGGGAAGCCTGCCGACATTGCAGGGCTGGCTGTGTTCCTGGCCTCGGACGAATCCTCGTGGATGACGGGTGTAGCGGTTCCCGTCGACGGCGGGCTGACGGCGCACTGAGGGGAGTGAGTTGGAATGCCACGCAAGATGAATGCGGATGAGAAGCGCGCAACGGAATTGGTGCGCGCCCGCATGCGGGAAAGCAAATCAACCGAGTTGCTGGGGTTTGACGTAGAAAGTGTTCACAACGGGCGCGCAGTCTTCTTTCTGGACGTGAAGCCCGCTCACAAGCAGATTCACGGAGTGGTTCATGGGGGAATCCTCGCCGCGTTGGCCGATACGACCGGCGCAATCGCTGCCTATACCGCGGTTTCTCGAGGCGTGGAACTCGCCACGCTGGAGCTGAAGATTAATTATCTGGAGCCGGTGTCCGGTGGAAGAGTCAAAGCGGATGCCCGCGTTCTGCGTGCGGGCAGGAATTTCATCGTGACGGAGTGCGATATCTTCAATGAGTCAGGGTCGCTTGCGGCCAAGGCCTTGTTGACTTTCTCCGCGGCCACGGGACACGCCATTCGCAAGTAAGGCTTACTCCTCGCCCCCTTGGGACGATTCTTCGCCATCCTTATAGACATACTTGATGAAGCGCTTAAAGATCATGAGATTGGGCGCTCCTTCGCGGGTGAGCTTGATGCAGTCGCGGTCGTACCATTCAACCGTGCCTTTCAGCTCTTCCCCCGATTCCATCGTAATGATCATCGGCGTGCGGCTCTGCATCTGCTTTACCCAGTAGAAGTTCTCCGCGTGGGTAACCTCGGGCGGCGCCGGCTTTTTGCTGGGGACCGGCCCATTATGCTGGGGCCTTGGAGGGGCTTGCTCCTTCGCGTCCGCAAAACTCGGACGAAACATGCGGCGATTCACCATAACTGCTCCTTGGAAGAAAAGGCGTGATTCATAGGCTTAGATGCGCTAGGCGGGCGCCGGGTTTCGTATATTATGCCGCGTCCCAGGAAAAAAGGGGAGGCTCGTAATTTCAGCCGGTCCTGCTGGATCCCCGAGAGGCAAGTGACGCCGCCAGGGCATCCAGCCCGAGCTGGCGATTCAGGTTGCGCCGGGCGCCCGCGGCCAGTTCATCGAGTTCCCGAACCGCGCGCATTGTCCAGGCCGAATCGACCGATCTCGCCAGTGCGGACAGCTCCTTTGCCAGATGCGGGTTGCGGAGTTGTGGGCCTTGGACTCCCGCACTGAGTTCCAGCAGGTCCGAAAGCAGACCGTAAAAGAGCGTCAGCAGGTCTTCAAACGAGGATTCCCTGTCCTTGGCGAGCGCCGAGGTGTCTCGGAAAAGCTCGGCGAAGCCCTGGCCCTTCGCGGCGCGCTCCAGGATGTGAAGCACGGTTCTTCGCTTTTCGACGGCTTCTTCCAGATTCAGTTCGATCGCCAAGCCGGGACTTCCTTCGGAAAGCTGCGCGGCGAGTCTCACCTCCGATGGTTTGCGCTCGGTGTGCGACCTCACGATTTGTTCCACCTCGGAAAGCGGCAGGGGCGCGAAATGAAATTGCATGCATCGCGACACGATCGTGGGCAACAGCGAGGAAGGCGAAGGTGCTGTCAGGACGAGCGTTGCGGAGCCGGGCGGCTCCTCAAGAATTTTCAGGAAAACGTTGGCGACATCCCAGCGCATGGTTTCCGCTCGATCGAGAATAAAAACGCGGCGGCGGCCCAGCGGTTGGAAGTACGCGGCACGTTGGACCGCGCGTAGCTGGCCGATTCGTAAGGTCGGGCGCGCGGCCGGGTTCTTGAGTCGGACCGGGTCGGGCACCAGGGCCCAGACATCGGGATGGGCCTGCAAAATCAGGGGTACGCGTTCCACGGTTGCTGCGTCAGCGCTTTCGCCTCGTTCGGCGAGCCCCTGCTCGATCAGCTTTTGCGGGTCAGCAAGCTGGCCGATTTGTTTGCACGTCGCGCATTCGCCGCAAAAATCGTCCGTCAACCGCTCACAATTGGCGGCTTGAGCAAACATCCGGGCGAGCGTGAACTTGCCGACGCCGCGCGGGCCTGTAAATAGCAGTGCGTGAGGAACTCTTCCTGCGCGGAATGCACCGCCGAGCGCCGCCACAATTTTCTCGTTCCCATGAAATTCCGAAAAGCCCACGGGTCAACCCTTAACCACTGTCTCGAGAAACGGCCTGACGGCCTCGAGCGTTTCCGCGGCGATGTCTTCGGGGAGCCGCAAAGCGTTGCTGCGGGCATCGTAGCATTGGATGGTCACCCAGGGGAGGCTGCGAGAGAGCATGTCGTACATTTCCGCGGCATCTTCCAGGTGCCCGAGGCTTGCTTCCAGGATATCGTGGGTGGCGTCGGTATAGTTGCGCCCGGTCTTGCGCGCAACGAGCTTCTGCGCCTGACTCGGCGGCACCCGCAGGTAAAGAATCAGGTTCTCGCGCGGCAGCGAGTAGATGGAATATTCGAGTTGTTCGATCCAGCGAAGAAACTCGGCGCGCTTGTCGGCAGGCGCACGCGCCACTTGGTGAGCGAGGTTCGATCCGACGTAGCGGTCGACCAGAACGACTTTGCCCTCTGCGAGCGCGGCTTCGATGGCCGGCTTGGCCTCGAAGCGGTCGCCGGCGTAAAGCAGCGCCGTGAAGCGCGGGTCGACGGAGTCGAGAGGACCGAAGTCTCCGTTCAGAAACCTTCCGACCATGCCGCCGAACCAGGAGTCATACTGCGGGAAACCTGTGGCATAAACCGAAAAGCCCTTTCGAATCAGCGAGTGCTCGAGGAGTTTGGCCTGCGTGTGCTTGCCGCTGCCATCGATTCCTTCGATGGCGATTAGTGATCCAGGTTTGCTCATGTCTGCTGTCCGCGGCGGTGGGGAGAAACCACGGAGAAAGCCAGTGTAACCGGAGACACAAGGACCTGCAACGCGAGAGGAGAGAAGGCCCAAATGCGGTCGAACAGAATCGTCATGCGCCGCGATCGCGTGTTACGATTTTGCTCCGGTACCACAAAGATGCCGCAGGTCGACGTCCGGGGGAATCTTTTTCGCGTGCAGGAAAGAATCGCTGCCGCCGCGAACCACTGCGGCCGGCGGCCGGAAGAAATCACATTGATTGGAGTTTCAAAGACTCATCCGGGAGAATCGATTCGCGCTGCTTTTGAAGCCGGTCTCCGCCATTTTGGGGAAAATCGCGTGCAAGAGTGGGAAGAGAAGCATGCTGCAGTCGCAGATCTTGGGGCCGAGTGGCACCTCATCGGCCACTTACAGAGCAACAAGGCGGCTCGCGCAGCGCGGCTGTTTCACAGCATCGACTCAATCGACGACTTCCCGTTGGCCCAGCGAATCGACCGTGCCCGTGCCGGCCAACCGACCGGTGCGCCCCTGCGCGTTCTGATCGAAGTCCATCTTGGCGGCGAAGCGGCGAAGAGTGGTGTGTCGCCGGACGGACTTGCGGATCTTGCGGAAAAGCTGATCGCCCTGAGGTGGGTGGATCTCGCAGGGCTAATGTGCATTCCGCCGTTTCTCGAGAATCCCGACGAGGTCAGGCCATATTTTGCACGTCTCCGCGAGTTGAAGAGCCAATTGGAGGAACACCTCGGAAAGCGATTTCCGGTTTTGTCGATGGGTATGTCCCACGATTTTGAGGCGGCCATTCTGGAAGGCGCGACGGAGGTTCGCGTCGGGACCGCCTTATTCGGTGTCCGGGGGACCGCGCGTTGATCTAACTTGAGCCGACCAAAAGGAAGCAACATGAAACTGTTCACGCCTCTGCGCTTGCGGGGCACCGAATTCAAGAATCGAATCGCTGTCTCACCAATGTGCGAGTATTCCGCCGAGGACGGACATCCCGGAACGTGGCATCTCGTGCATCTTGGGAGCCGTGCGGTAGGCGGAACCGCGCTGGTTATGGGCGAAGCCACTGCCGTGCAAGCCATCGGGCGGATCTCGCCGAGTGACACAGGTCTGTATTTGGACTCGCAAGCCGACGCGTGGCGTCCGGTTGTCGAGTTCATCCATACCCAAGGAGCGCGGGCTGGAATTCAACTGGCTCACGCGGGGCGAAAGGGAAGCACGGCCGCACCCTGGCTCGGCGGTGCTCCGGTGGCGTTGAAAGACGGCGGTTGGATTCCTGTCGCGCCCAGTGCGCTCGCTTTTGACACGGGATACCCGGTCCCCAAGGCGCTCGGCGTCGAGGAGATTGGTCACATCGTCGACGACTTTCAGGGTGCGGCGAAGCGCGCTTTGCGAGTTGGATTCGATGTGGTCGAGATCCACGCGGCTCACGGATATTTGCTGCACGAATTTGCCTCGCCGCTCAGCAACAAACGCACCGACGAGTATGGCGGTGCGTTCGAGAATCGCATCCGGTTTGGACTGCGCGTGACCCAAGCGGTGCGCGAAGTCTGGCCGGAGAATCAACCCGTGTTTGTTCGAATCTCCGCTACGGACTGGAAAGAGGGTGGCTGGGACATGGAGCAAAGCGTCGAATTAAGCCGCAGGCTGAAGAGTGCGGGGGCTGATCTGATTGACGTTTCGAGCGGCGGCATCGTGCCGGGTGTGCAGATTCCGGTCGGCCCGGGCTTTCAGGTTAATTTTGCGGCTGCTATCCGGCGCGAAGCAGCCGTCGCGACGGGAACTGTGGGTATGATCTCGGATCCCGCGCAAGCTGAAACCATCCTGCGCACCGACCAGGCCGACATGGTGTTTCTTGCGAGA
This sequence comes from Candidatus Acidiferrum sp., assembly GCA_035262325.1. GTDB lineage: Bacteria > Acidobacteriota > Terriglobia > Acidiferrales > UBA7541 > Acidiferrum. Next base: position 13,345 of record DATFTB010000222.1, on the reverse strand, counting down.
GAGTTGCTGCGCGATCCTTACTGGCCAAGGCGTGCCGCCCAGGAACTTGGCGTGAAAATCAAGCCGCCTGTTCAGTATGAGAGGGCGTGGTAGGCGATGAGTTATCTCGACGTGACGGAGAACAGTTCGCGCAGCGGGGTGCTGCTTGCCGTCCGCGTGCAGCCGCGCGCCAGTCGCGACGAGGTTGCCGGAGCGATCGAAGGCGCCTTGAAGATTCGTTTGTGCGCGCCGGCGGTAGACAATCGGGCGAATGAGGCCTTAACCGAGTTTCTGGCGGCGGTTCTGAAGGTTCCCAAGTCATCGGTGAGAATTCTGAGCGGCGAGCGCGGGCGAACGAAGCGTGTTGAAATTACGGGTGTGACGCGGCAACAGGTGGTGAACCTGTTGCAGACGGAAGCGTGAACGGCGTTTGCGTGAATGCCACCTCTCTTCAGTGCCGGCTGAGCCAGACTATGGTCACGCCGAGGCAGACCACGAGCACTCCAATCCACCGTTGGGGCGTGATCCGCTCTTTTAGGAAAAGAACCGCGCCGATGGTGCCCGCTACGTAGTGCAAAGCCGTCACCGGCACCACAAAGCTGACATTTTCGATCGACAGCATTGCCAATAAGGAGAAAAAGGCCAGCGCCATCAAGCCCACCCCCAGCCACATCCACCCTACGCGGACGGCCTGCGCGATAAACCGAAGCAAGGCCATTGGCCGGAAGTCCGTCACTTCGCCGATCGCCTTCATGGCGCGCGTAACGCAGAGTTCGCCGCCCGTGCCGGCCACGATGATCAGAAAAAGCAAGACGGACTCACGCACGTGCGGATTCCTCTGTCGTTTTCGGATGCGTTCGTCCAACGATCAGCACTCCAATGCAAATCACCAGAATCCCCAGCCAGCGAAGGGGCGTGACTACTTCCCCGAGCAGCCAATAACTCAGGATCGCAACCACGGCGTAGGAGAACGACGAGGCCGGCTGAACGAAGCTGTAATCCGCCCAAGTGAGGACTAGCATGTAAGCCACGAAGAACGCTAGAAGCGAAGCGATGCCCAGCCAGATGTAGCCGGAGTTGATAACGCGTATCAGGGTCTCGACGAGGGCCGCCGCAGAAAAATCTCTTACTTGCCCGACGCTTCTCATGCCTTTGCCTAATAGGGTGTTTCCGAGGGGAGCAAAAATGGCAATAAAGAAGATAAACAGGTAGGTCTTGAGGTGAAGCCCATGCGATTCTCTCATGCGGTCTATGATTCGCCTTTGCGGAGCGCCGGCGCGCCGCCATTCCGGCAGCAGCTATCCCAGCAGAACCTCCGTATCATTGTAAGTGAACTGCGGGTAGAGCTGTGAGGCGGGAGTGTGTGCAAGCCCTTTGAAAGCCTGCGGATTGCCCGGATTTTTGATACTCTATCGGGAACTACGCCGGCAGGCCGAAGGAAGACGTGGATAGGAAGTCCAGTACCTGGATTTTAAGTGCACAAGGAAGGGAGCCCAGAGAATCGCGGGCGTCAACATCAGTTTCTAGCGATAAAATTCGTAACGTTGAGACGCCTGAGTCGCCATGTTAGAAAATGCTGCCTACTACGGCGTTTTTGTTCTGGCTGCTACGCCGTTTGTCTATTACGCGCTCGCACTCTACGCCTCCTGGCGCTTCTTCAGGAGGGCAAGGCAGAATACCCCTCGAAACACCACGTTTACGCCGCCGGTAAGCAACTTGAAACCAGTGAGAGGTTTGGATCCCGACGCCTACGAAAACTTTGCGAGCTATTGCCGGCAGGATTATCCGCAATATGAGCTGCTGTTTTGCGTGCATGATCAAGACGATCCCGCTGTAGCCATCCTTGAAAAGTTGGCCGCCGATTTCCCGCACGTGGACATTCGTATCCTGTACGGCTCCGAACGGGAGGCCATAAACGACAAGGTGGCGAAGCTCGGGCGTCTCGTAGCGGAAGCGAAGTACGACGTTCTGGTCATCAACGACGCCGACGTGCGCGTTCGACCCGACTACCTGCGCACGGTTGTCGCCCCGCTGGCCAATCCCCGAGTTGGTGGCGTGACTTGCCTGTATGTCTCGATCGAGGAAACCAATTTCGTTCAACATCTTCAGTCCATTGGCATGATTTCTGATTTTTATCCGGGGCTTCTGGTCGCCTGGCAGCTCGACGGTGTGAAGTTCGCCCTTGGGCAGACCATGGTAACGACCCGCGCGCGCATCGCCGGCTTCGGAGGCTATCAGGCGATTGAGAATCGCCCGGCAGATGATTTGCTCCTCGGGAGGTTGGTCTCCGAACAAGGCTATGAAATGCAGCTTCTGCCCTATGCCGTCGAAACAGTGGCGGATTTCCAGTCGCCGGTCGATCTCCTCCACAAGCGTCTGCGGTGGATGACCGTGATGCGCCACATGCGGCCATGGGGGCACATCGGATTACTTTTCACGTTTGGCTTGCCGTGGGCCATTCTGGCGGCGGTACACGCTCCCCAGGCCTGGGTCGCTATCGCGTATCTCGGCGGCTATGCCTTTTGCCGGGCAGCCACGGCGTGGGAAATTGGAATCTGGGGACTAAAGCAAAGCGGTATCTGGACAAAGATGCTCCTTATTCCGCTCTGGGACGCGTTCGCTTTCCTGATCTGGCTAGCCAGCTTCACCCGGAGCACCATACGGTGGCGCGGCATCGACTATTTGATTCGGGAGGGCCGATTTGTGCCGGTGGCTCCGCCACACGCCACGCCAGAAGCGGAGCGAACCTGAGCATCCGGTTGGCGAGACAACTGGTGAGCAGGTTCGAGCGTTGGCAGGTCGGAGCCTTCTCCCTGGCGCACCCCGAGGTTGCCTGTTCACCCGGAAAAAAACCGCAGGTTCAGGATGACAGAAACCTTTGTTTCTACTTTTTGGCCCTGAGTTGGGCCGTCGCGCCCTGCTCTGCTCCGGCGTATTGTGCCGAGGTCTTTGCCGGCATGCTGATCTGGACGTGGCGCTCGTTCTTCGGTTGACGCCAGTTGACCTGGGGCAACATCAACGAGAGGTCCACGTTGTCCTTATAGCGAATAGCGATGTTCACAAGCGAATCGAGCAAGGAATCGGAAAGATAGTGCGGCTTGAGCCCCAGATCGATCAGTTTCGAATGCTTGGCATTGTAGTAGTGTTGCTCGGCTTCGACACGGGGATCGGGAATGTGGTCGATTTCAACGCTTAAGCCAAGCTTCCTGCCCGCTGTTTCCACCATTTTTGCAAGGTCCAGCACGGAGAACTGCTCCGTGAACTGGTTGTAAACGCGGCACTCACCCCTGGCCGCGGGATTCTCGCAGGCGATCTCGATGCAGCGGACCGTGTCGCGAATGTCGAGAAAGCCCCGCGTTTGACCGCCTTTTCCGTACACGGTGAGCGGCTGGCCAATGGCAGCTTGCACGCAGAAACGGTTCAGGACCGTTCCGAACACATCGTCGTAGTCAAAGCGGTTGATCAGCGCTTCATCGATCGAAGTCTCGTCGGTCATCGTGCCGTATACGACGCCCTGATTGAGATCCGTGGCGCGGAGTCCCCAAATCCTGCACGTGAACATCATATTGTGGCTGTCGTGCACCTTCGAGAGGTGATAGAACGAGCCCGGCTGTTTCGGGAAGGGCAGCACGTCCTTGCGTCCATTGTGCTCGATGGAGATGTAGCCCTCCTCGATGTCGATATTAGGCGTGCCGTATTCGCCCATCGTGCCCAGCTTAACGAGGTGGCAGTCAGGAAAAAATTCTCGGATAGCAAAAAGAACATTTAGCGTGCCAACGACGTTGTTCACCTGTGTGAACACCGCATGCTTGCGGTCGATCATGGAATAAGGCGCGGAACGCTGCTCGGCGAAATGGACGATGGATTCGGGCTCGAACGACTTCAGGGCCGACGAGAGGAAGTCGTATTCCGTGATATCGCCAGTGAACATCTCAATAGTCTTGCCGGTTAAGTTCTGCCAAACGCGCAGGCGATCGGCGAGTGGTCTAATCGGTGTCAGCGTTTGCGCGCCCAATTCATGGTCCCAAAGCCGCCGCACATAGTTGTCAATGATGGCTACCGAGTGACCTTTCTGAGACAGATACAGGGCTGTTGCCCAGCCGCAGTAGCCGTCGCCGCCCAATACGGCAATCTTCATGAAGCCTCCTTCACTCAATTATACGGTTCTTTTGTTTTTACCTGCCCTACCGAAGCAATGCAAGCACGTTCTTCCTTTAGTTGCCCACACCGAGCGGGCACCACTTACGGATGAGCCCCTGTTCTGAGATGAAGATGCTCTGAACCTGATTCAAGGTGCGCGCTATCTACGCTGGCTTCCCCTAGCAGAAACGTCCCCGGGAATGCCTGGTTCGTAAGAACGAGTTTACCGCCGCTGGCGATGACCCCGTTCAGTGCGTCGTGCCCCACGAGTTTGCTGAGGCGCGGCGTGGCCGAGTGGTCTGCGACGATGTAGCAGCGTTCCGGGCCGTTCCAAAGGGTTACAAAGTCTGAATCCGTGATGAATACGGGCGGAACATTGGGGGCCGCGGCTCCGTACTCCAGGTTGTGAAACTTCCCATTCAGCAGCAAGCCGTCGCGGTTCAGATAGAAGAATACCGAGGAAAACGTGTAGTAATGATGATCCACGATCAACTTACCTTCCGGCGAGCGGCGGATGGCTTCGGCGAGCGGTCGCGAAGATAGAAACGGGTCGAAGGCGACCATCGCGACTCTGGCGGCATGGAAGAAAATCACCATCATCACTGACGTCGCGAGAAACGCGCGCTTTCCTTCCCAGAAAAAAGTTCCTAAGGCGCCTACGAAAAATGCCACGGAAGCGAGCACCAGCGGCAGGCGCAGATAAGCAAAGGACGTGAGAGTGAGGTCTTCCATGTGCCCAAGCGAAAGCGTGTAGGCGCCCGGGTGATGGCCCAGGGCTGAAGAGATATCGCCCGGCGCCGGTACGTTGCGCACTAGATAAAAGATCGCTGCGGTCGAGATCGCCGCCAGAGCGGCGATGGCCGAGAGCGCGCGAGTTCCGCGGTGAATCCAAGCGCCGCCCGCAGCCATGGCCGATCCCAGCAGAAGTGCGAGTGCCGGGTAACAGGGCATGGAGTAATATTCCTGCGTGGTGGAGAACGTGAAGAAAATGAGCATAAAGCCGGCCCAGCATAGAGCGAGAAGCCTGGTTTTGCCCCCACGATCGAGCGGCTCAAACGACAATTTAGCCACCGCAGGAAAATAGACGCTCCAGGGAAACAGCCAAAGAAAATGGAAGAGCCAGAACCACAGGCGCGGTACGGTGTTGTAGTCGCGGGGATAGCGCAGGTTCAAGAAGCGCAGCACCTGTTCGTTCATGAAATAAAACCAGAGAAACCCATGGTATTGCCCAGGCCCGCTGTGAAACGTAAACACGAAATAGGGCGGATTCCGCAGGGTCGCGAGGATGTGCCAAGGGGCGGCGATGGCCAGCGCGATGACGGTTCCGCTGAGCAGATGAAGGCGTTGCCAGGTCCGGGCTACGAACAGCTGCTTGGTGGCGAGGAGATAGATGAGCGCAGCGGCCACCGGGAACACAACGCCGATCAAGCTCTTCAGCAACAGGCCGACGCCAATGCTCGCCGCCATGAGAAGCGCCCACAGCCGCGGCCGAGGCTCCTCTTGGTCGAGTGCGCGAAGAAACGACCACATCGACAGTGTGATCGTGAACGTAAGCATCACATCGGGGATCAGGATGCGGGTGAAAAGAAAAAGACCGATGCCGGTACCCATGCACAAGCCGGCGTAGAAGCCAGCTCGCTTGCCGAAGGCCCAGGTTCCAAATGCGGCCGTCAACCAGGCCAAAGCGATGGCGGAAAGGGCGATGGGAATGCGCGCGACCCAGTCGTGGGCACCAAACACCTTGAAAAATCCCGCGATAATCCAATAGATAAGCGGCGCTTTTTCGAGGTAAACGACGCCGTCGATGTGCGCCGTGATCCAATCGCCCGAACTCAGCATGTTGCGCGCGATCTGCGCTTGCACCGCATCGACGTCATCCATCAGGGATGGCGGCGAAATTATGCAACCCAGATAAATGGCGCCGGTGATAAGCAGAACGACTAGGTAAAGGAACCGGCTCTTGCTTCCAGCAACGGATTCGTGGTTCTGGCGCCAGTTGTCCGAATTCTCCATTTTTTCATCCAAAGGAAAAGTATCAGCAGCCCCCATAAGTGGTATCCAAGGTTGGCCTTGCGTTCGAGGTGCCGTTTCACAAAGCCTTCGACCGCGTCACGGCGAAACAGATCGGAGTAAGCGGAAAGCCCTTCCTGCAAAGTCTCGAGGAGCAGAGCTCGCAATGGCCCTCGCAGCCACTCATGTGCCGGAATATCGAATCCGATCTTCTTCCGTTCGAGGATTGCCGGCGGAAGTTTTTCGTTCATCAGCTGCTTGAGCAGAAACTTCTGGTGTTTTCCTCTGATTTTCAGATGAGCCGGGAGCTTAGCCGCAAATTCCACGACCCGGTGGTCCAGAAAGGGCGGCCGCACTTCGACCGAATGCGCCATACTCATGCGGTCGCTTTTGGTCAGGATGTCGTCGGCGAGAAAATATCTCTGATCGAGCCAGAGATAAGGTGCCAGATCGTCATCGGTCGGCGGTAAGCTTCTTAACTCGGCCACAATTTTATCGAGAGAGCCAGCCGAGCGCCGGTTCAAGAGCGATTGTTTTTCCGCATCTGTGAACGTACCGTTCCAGTAGAGATGCGCGCGCTCAGGTGGCATCAGCGAACCCTGGAGGAAACGCGTGACCTTGTAATCGAAGCTGATTTTGTCGTCAGAGACCGGCCAGTAGCGCATTCCCGCGAGGCCCAGATTGAGCAAGCCCCGGGGCAGTTTGCGGACCAAAGACGAAATACGATTTGCGGGGTAGGTGAGGTAACCGCCGAAGAGCTCATCCGCGCCCTCGCCGCTCAGGGCTACGGTGACGCTCTTCCTGCAGAGCTGCGAAAGAAACCACACCGGAAGCGCACCCGCATCCGCGCTGGGTTCGTCGGAATAGTAGGCAAACTGCTGGATCGTGCCGATCAGGTCGGATTCCGGCGTCAGGTCAAGTTCCTGGTGGTCCGTTCCGTATTGCTTGACGGCTCGGCGGATGTACTGTGTTTCATCGAAGCTTCGTCCACGAAACGAAATCGAGAAGGTTTTCAGGCCGGACGGGCAGTTTTCCGCGGCGTAATGCAGAATCGTCGAGGAATCAATGCCCCCGCTCAACCACACGCCAAGCGGGACGTCCGAAATCAGATGCTCGCGAACGGCGTTCGCCAACAGCGAATCCAACTCTTCCTTGGCAGCGTTCAGGGTTAACTTCGAATCGACGCCGAATGGAAGTTGCCAATAAGCCTCGCTGCTTACAACGCCGTCGCGCCATTCGAGCCAGTAGCCCGGGGGAAGCTTCTCGATTCCTTCTACGAGAGTCCAGGGCGACGGAATGTAATTGAGCGCAAGATAGCAGTCGAGCCCTTCCATTCCGAGGCTGCGATCGATTTCCGGATGCACAAACAGGCACTTCAGCTCTGACCCGAAGAAGAGTTCCTCGCCTACTTTCGAGATGTACAGCGGTTTGATCCCCAAGCGGTCGCGGGCGATAACGATGCGCTTTTCCGCCTTGTTCCACACGGCGATCGCGAACATGCCGCGCAGACGTGAGAACGACGCGATGTCCCACTCGAGAAAGGCGCGCAGAACGGTTTCCGTGTCGGAGTGAGATTCGAAGCGGTGGCCGAGGGCTTCGAGCTCGCTGCGGATTTCAAGATGATTGTAGATCTCCCCGTTAAAGACGATGCCGCAGTTACCGTCGCCGGTATGGATCGGCTGGTTGCCCGAGTCCAGGTCGATAATTTTCAGCCGGGCTGCGCCCATCGAGAAAAAGCTGCAAGAGAAAACTCCCTGCTGGTCAGGACCACGATGAAGCAGCGTGTCCGTGGCTTCACGAATGCGACCCGGGGGTGGCGCCCAGTTTTTATGTGTGAAGCCGGCAATTCCGCACAATCTGCGATTTCCTCACCTGTTCAAAATTGCGAAGGCAATTCCAGCCCGAAACACCCTGACGCGGTTGCCGGAACAGCCGGCCATCACTGCCACTACGCGCATATACCCTAGAACGGCTTGCGGGGCCCCGGCAACAATACGGATTAAGCTTGCTGTAACGCTTCGACTTCAATTGTAACTGGAGACCTTGGGCGGGGCAATTGCTCCTTCGGCAGGTTTTGAAACCTTGTCGCCGACTGCTAGAATCCAGTGCGGCCAATCTAGGGACGACGGAAGCAGTTCAGAATCGCTTTGGTCCATCGATGCCAGTCCCTGAATTCGCCGGAGATTCGGTAACCCCTGCGGCATCCAACATGAGAAGGGAAGCGTCACGATGAGCGTGAATATCGCAGACATGCAGGCGGACTTGCGTGGCGCAAAGCTTGATGGCTGGCTGTTCTATGATTTTCGCGGGCGAGATCCCATCGCTCATAGAATTCTGGGACTCCCACCGGGCATGCGCACACGCCGATGGTTTTATTTTGTGCCAGCTAAAGGCACCCCAAAAAAGCTTGTGCACAGGATCGAAGCCGGGTCCCTCGCGACCGTACCGGGTGAAACCTCGTACTACGCCGCACAGAAAGAATTGCGCGAAAACCTGAAGAAACTGTTGGGGCGCTCGAAGAAAATCGCGATGCAATACTCGCCGAAAAACGCCATTCCTTATATCGGCATGGTCGACGCGGGAACGGTGGAGTTGGTCCGCAGTTCCGGGGCCAAAGTCCTCAGCTCTGCGGATTTGGTGCAGAAATACGAGGCCTGCTGGAGCGCGGAACAGCTCGAATCACATCTGGCCGCCGGAAAAGCTATCGACCGGATTGTGCAGGAAGCGTTTGCGCATGCAGCGGAGTCCGTCCGGAGGAAAGCGCCTCTATCGGAGTACGATCTGCAGCAGTGGATTCTTCGAGAATTTTCCAAAACTGGAATCGAGACGGAAGAAGGCCCGGATGTCGCCGTGAATGCGAACGCCAGCGATCCACACTACGGCCCGACAGCTCAAAAGTCCTCCCAGATTCGGGAAGGGGATTTGCTGCTGTTGGATGTGTGGGGAAAGCAAAAAACCGCGGGCAGCGTCTATTACGATGTCACGTGGATGGGTTATCTGGGCGCAAAGGTGCCTGAAAAGTATGCAAAAATATTCGATGTCGTGCGGGATGCGCGCGACCGAGCCGTGGAGTTGATCCGCACAAGCATAAAAGCGGGGAAACCGCTGCAGGGCTGGCAGGTGGACAAGGCCGCGCGGCAGGTCGTTGAAAAAGCCGGTTATGGCAAGTACTTCTTCCATCGTACCGGCCACAACATCGGACAATCCGTTCACGGAAATGGCGTGAATATGGATGGACTAGAGACATTCGACGAGCGCCACTTGATTTCATTGACCTGCAATTCCGTTGAGCCAGGGATCTATCTACCGGAATTTGGCGTGCGGAGCGAAGTGGATGTATATGTCGGTGAGAAGGAAGCCCATGTGACCGGAGCGGTGCAGTCCGAGATCCTGCCCCTAATGGTTTGAGAAAAGTCCAAGCGATGAATGAACAAAGCACACCAACCGTGCCGGTGCCCGAGCCACCAGCTCCCGTCCGAGGCGGGTCCGTGACCAACGAAAACCGCGCATGGGCGGTTGCCGTTGCGGGTTGGCTGGTGCCGGGCTTAGGGCACGCGCTGCAACGAATGTGGGGGCGCGCGTTCGTTGTCTTCGTCGCCGTAGGGTTGCTCGTGCTTGCGGGCGCATCGATGCGAGGAAACGTCTTTACTTCAAACGGCAACGACGCCTTTGACACGTTGGGATATATTGCAGACCTTGGCACAGGCGGTTTCTACTTTCTGGCTCGTGCCATGGAGCGCGCCGGCGCCGACGTTTCGCACGCGGGCGGCGACTACGGCACGAGATTTCTTGCCACGGCCGGTGTCTTGAATCTGCTTGCGGCTCTGCATGCCTTTGAAGCAGCGCGGGGCAGGAAAGCGTGAACTACACGAGCCTGTTTCACTTCACTCATTTCCAAGCGTTTTTGTTTTTCGCTGCGGTGATCTCAGTCGCGTTCGGTTTCCTGGGACGCCGCCAACCGAAGGACCGGATCAAGTACATCCTGTGGTCCTTCCTGTTATTCCTTGTGGTCGGTATAGGTATTGCCTGGGCAATGTATCCTTTCTCGAGGTAGAGCGCTCTAGGAATGGACGACAAACGCACAGCACAGTGGCGCAAACTCCGCGCAAGAGAAAATACAAACACGGTCTTGACAAGGTCGGCATTGTTAGAAATGGACGGTTGCGGTTTGGCCAAAGCCAAGTTCTCTTCTGCCTAGCAGCGTTTGCAGTTGACACTGCCATTCCGGCCGGAGTAGTCTCAACACTGTTCTGGTCATTCCCGCCCACCTTTGTGCATCTGCCTAGCCAAATCCGACATTGAGAGGACCGGGAAGGGAAGTTCCGTAACCGTCGGATCGAATTTACCGTACTTTAGCAGGCAGTCTGTGTTTTTGAATTCATCTCAGAAGGGAGACTCCAATGGCAGATCGATTTGAGCAGCTGAAATCGAAGTATCAGTCCGTCTTGAATTTCATCCAGTCGCAGGGCGTTCAGCTTCAAAACCTGAATATGGAGGGCGACAAGCTCCTGATTCGGGCCGCCGCGCCTTCTGCAGATCTCAAAAACCGCGTATGGGACCAGATCAAGCTGGTAGATCCAAGTTATTCAGACCTCATTGCCGATATCCAGGCGCCAGCCGCAGCCGCTGCTGCAGCCGGAGCGCCCAGTTCGGCGACAGCACGGACCTACACCGTACAGCCGGGCGACAGCCTGTCGAAAATCAGCAAGCACTTTTACGGAGATCCAAACATGTACATGAAAATCTTCGACGCTAACAAGGACAAACTGTCCGACCCCGACAAGGTCAAGGTTGGGACAGAGTTACGCATTCCTTAGGTCATCGCTCGGGAAACGATTGAGAAACGACGGCTTTGGTCAGATTCGAAGGTTCGAATGAAGGAGGCAAGTTAAGCTATGGATTGGACGGATCAAGTGGGAAATATGTTGAAGCAATACACGTCTGGCGGAGCTGCAGCGCAGCCCGCTCCGGACGTCCACGCACATTTCGACCAGGTGGCACAAGCGGCTCCGACCAGCGTCATTGCTGAAGGTCTAGCGGCCGCGTTCAACTCGGATAAGACTCCGGCATTTGGTCAAATGTTTTCCACGTTGTTTAGCAACTCTACTGGTGATCAGAAAGTCGGGATGGTCAATCAATTGCTCTCGTCCATCAGTCCCAGCACTATCATGCAGATTTTATCAGGCGCGGGGCTTGCGGGGCTGTTGGGTGCAGGCAAAACGCAGTTGACGCCGGACCAGGCCCAGAAGCTTTCGCCCGAAGTGGTTCAACAGCTTGCCACCCATGCGCAAAACTCAAATCCATCAATCGTCGAATCTGCCAGCAAGTTTTACGCTCAGCACCCGACACTGGTCAAGACGCTGGGAGGAGCCGCTCTGACAGTGGCGCTGGCAAAAATAGCCGAACGACAAAGGCAGGTGTGAGGGTCGCGTCTAGTTGCGCCGCAAGGCAGACGCCCGGTCGCGGATCAGAGCGAAGAAGGCGAGAGCAAGCGGTTGAGTGTGTCCGACCACACCGTTCTGCTCGCCGCGTTCCCCTACCTGGGACCACACCCCCACGACTCCTGATGGGTGACCTTTGCTGAGCTGGTCGCGTGGAGGCCCTGAAACCGTGCAATTGGGACGAGCGCCAGATGAACAAACAACAAACTCTGCGCTTGGTGCAGGAGTTTTGTGCAGTGTTCAAGCCTCGAGACTGGACTGCCCGTGCCGATGATCTCGAATGGTTAATTCGAGGACCCTCGCCCGCGACAGTGTGGGGTGGCTGTCTCTATGGTTTGGGCTTACGACGATCCCACAAGGCGAGCCTCGGACTCTACCTCGATCGCGAGGTCGGCCTCCGCGGACAGCACCACTGGCGTTGGCGCTAGAGGCCGCACCTTCGCAGCTGGCTCTTGCGTTGCAGGCTCTGGAACAGCTGGTTTTCTTTCGTTGATGAGCGGCGTGAGCCAAGGACTCTGCAGCGCTGCGACGGCAAGTTCCTCTTCGAGGTGGTCGTAGAGCGGTTCTGCCAGCTCTTCTCGGGCTTTCTCCACGAACTTTTCCCCTTGCTCTTTTCGGAGTGACTCGAAGATGTTAACTACAGTTGTTACTCCAACCATTGCTTCAATGAGCTTTCGTGATTTGCCCGACTTATAGGTCCTTAGAGCATTGCGGAACATGACCACCGAATCGCCGGGCCGCATATCGACGCTTCCGGCAAGTCCCTGCACAAACTGAAATTGGAATTCGGACCTGTCTTTGAGGTTCCTCTCGAGGTCCGTGATTTGTGCCGTCAGTCCTTCATTTAGTTTCTTGATATCGGCGGAATTGGAGTCCCAGAGTTTCTGCACTTCCTTCGCTGAGGTCCGTGCGAATTCGTTACGCATTTGAGTAGTGGCTTCGGCAATAGCCATTTTTGTCCGTTCGTCGATCGTGTTTAAGCTGAATTTGACAGCGAAACCAAACACAGCCGCAAGAATGAGGCCCGTGATTCCCATTGTCCACAGCTCTGTGCGGAGCACTTTTTCGTAGTAAGACTCGTACAGCTTCTGCGTACGCGCGATGTAGTCCCTTTCCATCGCTGCGCTGCTTGCCGCTTTTTCGGCGGCGTCAACGCGCTCTTCGAGTTTCTTGATGTGGTCTTCTTGCGCGGACCGCGTGGCTTTTTGTGACTGCTCGGATCGAACAGCCGGGCCGAGAAAAGCCAGTGCAGCGAGAGCAAGGGTGCGTCGGCGTATTCTGTTCACAATCGGGCTCCTGGCTGGATGACCTACTCTAGCCTCTGGGTGCTGTGCGGTCACCGCTTGCAGTCGCATTCCGTGTCCGAATCGATACCGGTCGGCAGGACGGGTTCGTTTTTGTGCTCGGCTGAGGCGACGAAACCCTTGTAGAACTCTCCGACGTGCCGCGAAACAATGGGGTCTACAGAGTCGGGCGGCCAAGCTAGTTGAGGATCATAGAGTTAAAGGGGGAACGCCTCCATGCGCAGAAGCCGAAGACATGTCGCGACTTGGCTGGCTTTCTGTTTGTCCGTGACAGTGTTGGATTCTAACCAAGGCACAGGCTGCTTTCGGTCACAATTCGTTAATTCACCACAAACAAGTCCAATCACAAGTTTGAGAGAGGGCAAGAGTTGCTGGTGCGGGCGCCCTTGCCGATGGCCGAGGTAAGGGGCCTGAATTTTGGCGACCAACGAGGTTTACGACACAACTAATTTAATACGGACAGATAGCTCT
>DATFTB010000221.1:0-3772 GCA_035262325.1 Candidatus Acidiferrum sp. | reverse complement strand
TCATCCCATCGCGCAGTTTCAGGCCATCCAGTTCATGCTGGCCGATATGGCCACGGAGATTGATGCGGCGCGGCTGTTGGTCCGCAAAGCCGCCTGGAAGCAGGACAGCGGCTCGCGCTTCAGCCTGGAGGCCTCCACGGCGAAGCTGTTCGCGAGCGAAATGGCTACGCGCGTGGCGCACAAGGCCATTCAGATTCATGGCGGCTACGGCTACAGCCGGGAATACCCGGTCGAACGTGCCTACCGCGATGCGCGCATCACCGAGATATACGAGGGCACGAGCGAAATCCAGCGGCTCCTGATCGCTGCTTGGGTCCTGAAATCCTAGCGGACGCGAGTTTCAGACGCCGCAAAAAGCGTGACTCCCGGCGACTCGGCGAACCCGCGACTACGTAGTATCCTGACCAAGTGCTCGAACTCGAGTCTGGTCTCCAATTCACGCCTGACCGCGATGCGGAGTTTTTCGCTTTGTTGCCCGCGAAGCCAGCCGTTTGCCTGATCCGATCACGCGAAGCCAGCGCCGAGCCGTACCTGATTCGCACCGCGGACCTACGGCGGCGCCTCGAGCGCCTGCTGGGTGCCGCCGGCACGGCGAGCAAGCGCCTGAACTTGCGCGATTTTGCAGAAGGGATTCGATACCGCGAGACCGGCTCGGCCTTCGAACAGGCTCTGACTTTCTATCAAAACGCAAAACACATCTTTCCCAAGCGCTACGGCGACCTCATGCGCTTGCGTCCGGCCGCAGTCCTCAAAGTCAATTTACGCAACGCCTACCCTCGCTGTTTCGTCACCCGCAGTATCGCCGTGAACGAGCACGGCGAACCGAGCTTTGGTGCGTACTACGGCCCCTTTCCCTCGCGGCGCGCGGCCGAAGCCTTCGCCAATAAAATGCTGGACTTCTTCAAGGTGCGCCGCTGCCAGATTAAAATACGGCGTGATCCCTCGTTTCCCGGCTGTATTTATTCGGAAATGAAGATGTGCCTCGCGCCGTGCTTTGCGGGCTGCACAAAGGAGGAATACGATGTGGAGGTGAACCGCCTGGTCGCGTTTCTGGACACGAGCGGCAGCTCCTTGCGAACGGGACTCGGACAGGACCGCGAGCGCGCCAGCGAGCAGCTTGATTTTGAACGCGCCGCCGCCATTCACAAGAGACTCGAAAAGCTCGACGACGTGCTACGTGGCCGTCAGGAACTGGCCCGCAGAGTGCAGGACCTAAATGCCGTGATTGTGCAACGAACCCCCGAGGAACAGACCGTCGCGATGTATGCTGTTCGCGGCGGACGCCTGGTGGAGCCGTCCTACCTTCGATTTGGCGACACGAGCCAGCCTCGCTCCGCGGAAGAGACCGTGCGAGATTATCTCGAAGATGTGATGAACGGCGCGCCGCTTCCGACCGCAAACACAAAGCGAAGCGCGACCGAACTTGGCGAGCATCTGTCTCTCGTAGCGCGCTGGTTTTTCAGCAACCCGCGCGAAGGCGAAATCTTCTTCCGGGAGAAGGACTGGCCTTACCGCCGGATTCTGCGCGCCTGCGCGCGCCTCTTGTCGGCGAAGGCGGAAACAAACGAAGCTGGCGTCCCGGACGCAAAGCCCAAAAGCGAGGAAGCGAAATGAGCCGGGGAGCAACCCCAGAAGGCACGAAAACCTATGTGGAGAAGTTTGGCGTGCACGCCGCCGCGGGACACTATCGTGAAGCCCAGGGATTGATGCTTTCTTCTGTCGGAATCGGCACCTACCTCGGCCCGCCGAACGAGAGCACCGATGCCGGTTACGCCGCCGCGCTCGTCGCCGCGGTAGAGTCGGGCATCAACGTGATCGACACCGCGATCAACTACCGGCTGCAGCGCAGCGAGCGCAGCGTTGGCACGGCCTTAAAGGTACTGGCTTACAAGGGCTTCACCCGCGACGAGATCGTGGTTTGCACAAAGGCAGGCTACCTTACACCGGATGGCGCCATGCCTTCCGATCCCAACCAGTATTTTTTTGAGGAATATATCCAAAAGGGTGTTTTCGCCGCGAAGGACGTCACGGCCGGCTGCCACTGCATGACTCCATCTTATCTGCAGAACCAGCTGGCCCGCAGCGTCAAGAATCTCGGCGTCGAGTGTATCGACGTCTACTACCTGCACAATCCCGAGACCCAACTGACCGAAATCTCCAAGCCGGACTTCCTGAAGCGCATCAAAGAAGCCTTCGTGTTCCTAGAATCGGCTGCCGCTCGCGGACAGATTCAGTTCTACGGCCTGGCGACCTGGAACGGTTTCCGCCAGGCACAATCGGCACGCGACGCCATGCAGCTTTCTGAATTAGCCGCAATCGCGAAGGAAATCGCTGGCGACCAGCACCGCTTCCGCTTCGTGCAGCTGCCCTTCAATCTGGCAATGACCGAAGCCCTCACACTTGGCAGTCAAAACGTCGGCGGGAGTGAGAAAACCATCATGGAAGCCGCAAGCGAACTGGATATCACGCTGGTGGCCAGCGCCTCCCTGCTTCAGGGACAGGTCGCGCAAAATCTGCCGGCGTTTGTAGCCGAAGCTTTCGGTCTCGACAACGATGCCGAACGGGCGCTGCAGTTCGCGCGCTCTGCCCCGGGAATTACCACTGCACTTGTCGGAATGTCGCGCACCACGCACGTTGAAGCAAACGTAAAACTCGTGACGGTGCCGCCGGCAAGTCTCGAGCAATTCAGCAAGCTCTTTTCTCGCGGCGAAAGCGCGTAGCTACTAGAATCAACGGCGATGTAGCGGATCGCTCTCGCTTTAAGGGAGAGGGTGGCCGTCGGGGAGTCCACGAGATCGGCGGAGTTCGGGGTGCTGCTGCACTAGCCACTCCCTGATCGCGCGGTCCACTTCATCCAAGCGCCCCGAAAAAAAGTGGTCCGCGCCGTGCACAAACTCGACCCGATTGCTTCCCGGCGTGATCGCCATCACCCGCTCCACATTTTCCCAAGCGCCGTGTTCGTCGCTGGTGCCTTGCACAATCAATTTGGACTTGACGCAGCGTGAAAGATAAGAAAAGTCTGAGTTGTTCACGGGAACCCCCATGCCTATGAGTTCAATCACGCGAGCATCCGCGCAGCCCACTCGCAGTCCGACCCAACTCCCGAAACTGAAGCCCGCCATCAACAATCCCGCCTTCGGGCACGCGGAGGCGAGAAATTCAATCGCGGCTTCGACGTCGCCTTGTTCTCCCTGCCCGTGGTCGTGCAAACCTGCACTCAACCCGGCTCCCCGAAAATTGAAGCGCAGCACGGGAACCCCGAGCGCATCCATCGACTTCGCGGCCTGATACACAACTTTGTTGTGCATCGTGCCGCCGAAAACGGGATGAGGGTGGCAAATCACGGCGGCGAGGGGAGGCGAGTCGGGACGCTTCGGAGTCCAGAGGATGGCCTCAAGGCGCCCCGCGGGACCATCAAGGAAAAGATTGCGCGAATCGTGCTGAACAGGCATAAAGAAGCGGGCAAGGGCAAAGTGTACACCGAGTGACTTACTCCCTCACCTGAAGGCGAGGGCTTCTCACACAACGCAGGTCCCTACTTCAGACTTCGTTAGCGTGTGAAGGCTCAGTCCGAGCCTTAGTATTTCCGTTGCGCTTGCGTGGTCGCGAGCTGTGGTGAGACCACACTTCGTGCAAACGTGCTCCCGGTCCGAAAGTTTCTTCGGCACCTTTGCACCGCACGGGCAACGTTGCGATGTGCCCCTCGCGTCTACCTTCGCAAACGGGCGACCAGCCTCTTCCGCTTTGTACGCCAGTTTTGCTACGAACGATG
>DATFTB010000220.1:0-18286 GCA_035262325.1 Candidatus Acidiferrum sp. | reverse complement strand
CATCCTGGTCAGCGAGAAGCTGGTCAAGGAAGACTACTACACCTCGATTCACATCGAGGAGTTCGAAATCGAATCGCGCGATACGAAACTCGGACCGGAAGAAATCACCCGCGACATTCCGAATATCGCCGATTCGTTCCTGCGCAATCTCGACGAAAGCGGCGTGATTCGCGTGGGCGCCACGGTGAAGCCGGGCGACATCCTGGTGGGCAAGGTCACGCCGAAAGGCGAGACGCAGCTCACCCCCGAGGAGAAACTGCTGCGCGCCATCTTCGGCGAAAAAGCCGGCGACGTGCGCGACGCATCCCTTACCTGCCCTCCTGGAATCGAAGGCACGGTGGTCGACGTGAAGATCTTCTCCCGCAAAGGACAGGAGAAGGACGAGCGCGCCAAGTCCATTGAAGCCGCACAGATTGAGCGGCTGGAAAAGAACCTGGCGGACGAAATCCGAATCCTGACCGACGAGCGCCTGAAGCGGCTGTCGGATTTGCTGGGCGGCAAGGTGCTGCAGGCCGACCTGCACGACGAAAAGACCAACAAGCGCCTATTGAACAAAGGCACGGAGCTGACCCGTGATCTGATCGAGAAGGTCTCGACACGCAACCTGAAGCGCTTGAAGCTCAACGAGCGCGACCCGCTGCTCATCGAGAAGATCGAGGAAGTCGAAGAGATGACTTCCCGCCAGATCGATGTGTTGCGCAAGATCACGGAAGAGCGCAAGGAAAAGCTGAAGAAGGGCGACGAGCTGCCGCCTGGCGTGATCAAGCTGGTCAAGGTGTACATCGCGATGAAGCGCAAGCTCTCGATCGGCGACAAAATGGCCGGCCGCCACGGAAACAAGGGCGTGATCGCGCGCGTCGTTCCCGAGGAGGATATGCCTTACCTCCCCGACGGCACGCCGGTGGAGATTGTTCTGAACCCGCTCGGCGTTCCTTCGCGTATGAACGTCGGACAGATTCTCGAGACACACCTTGGCTGGGCGTCGAAGGAACTGGCCAACAGCCTGAAGCGGCTGCTCAGCAAGGAGGCCAGAGCCGAAGCGCTGCGCCGCTGGTACCGCGAGGTATTCAGCGAAACAGCGATCTGGAAATCGCTGCAGAAGGCCAATGACGACGAGTTGCTGGAGCTTTCCGAAGGCTTCCGTGACGGAATTCCCTTCGCCACGCCTGTCTTTGACGGCGCGCGCGAGGCGGAAATCCGCCACCTGCTGGAAGTCGCGGGGTTGCCGCACGCGGGGAAGATCAACCTGTTCGACGGAATGACCGGCGACCAGTTCGACCAGCCCGTTACCGTGGGCTACATCTACATGCTGAAGCTCTCGCACCTGGTGGATGACAAGATTCACGCCCGTTCGATCGGGCCGTACTCCCTGATCACCCAGCAGCCGCTCGGCGGCAAGGCGCAGTTCGGCGGACAGCGGTTCGGCGAAATGGAGGTGTGGGCGCTCGAAGCCTACGGCGCCGCGCACATTTTGCAGGAACTGCTGACGGCCAAGTCCGACGACGTGTATGGCCGCGCAAAGATTTACGAGGCCATCGTCAAGGGCGAGCCGGGCATCGAGCCGGGCGTGCCGGAATCGTTCAACGTGCTCGTGCGCGAGTTGCAGTCCCTGTGCCTCGACGTCGAGTTGATGAAGCGGCAGAAGCCGACGGTGGAGAAAGCGGCCGATTGACGAGCGCTGGCCTGCCTCGGGCAGGCCGGCGCGGGGAGTATTCCGTGGTTTGGGTTTTCAGCCGCCGCGGGTAGCGGACAAACCGGTACCCGCAGCGCGTCCCCGGCGAAGGCCGGGGAGGGAGGAAATCACCTTGTATCGCAGCAGCCCTTATGATCGCGCCAGTTTGATCGCGGATTTCGATTCCATTCGTATCAGCCTGGCGAGTCCTGAAAAAATCCGCTCGTGGTCGCACGGAGAAGTAACCAAGCCGGAGACCATTAACTACCGTACGTTCAAGCCGGAACGGGACGGTCTGTTCTGCGCAAAGATTTTCGGTCCGGTGACGGACTGGGAATGCCTGTGCGGAAAATACAAGCGCATGAAGCACCGCGGAGTCATCTGCGACAAGTGCGGTGTGGAAGTCACGCTGAGCAAAGTGCGCCGCGAACGACTGGGGCACATTGAACTGGCTTCGCCCTGTTCGCATGTGTGGTTCTTCAAGGGCCTGCCGAGCCGCATCGGCTACCTGCTGGACATCTCCATGCGGGACCTTGAACGCATCCTGTACTTCGAGGCGTTCGTGGTTGTGGATCCGGGGGAAGTGGCGATCCTGAAGGAACGCCAGGTCCTGCAGGAGGAGGAGTTCCGCAAACTGACGACGGAGTATCCGGGGCAGTTCGTGGCCAAGATGGGCGCGGAAGCCATCAAGGAACTGCTGCGGCATGTCGATGTCGACAAGCTCGCGGATGACCTGCGGGACAAGATGAAGGCGGATCCCTCGCTGCAAAAGCGGATCAAGTACGCCAAGCGGCTGAAGGTACTCGAAGCGTTCCGGAAGAGCGGCAACAAGCCCGAATGGATGATTCTCGATGTCATTCCGGTGCTTCCACCGGAGCTCCGTCCGCTGGTGCCGCTCGACGGCGGGCGCTTTGCCACCTCGGACCTGAACGACCTGTATCGCCGCGTCATCAACCGCAACAACCGGTTGAAGAAGCTGATGGAACTGCGCGCGCCCGACGTGATCGTGCGCAACGAAAAGCGTATGCTCCAAGAAGCCGTGGATGCGCTGTTTGACAACGGCCGCCGCGGGCGGGTGCTCAGAGGCACGAACAACCGGCCGCTGAAGTCCCTGAGCGACACGCTCAAGGGCAAGCAAGGCCGTTTCCGGCAGAACCTGCTCGGCAAGCGCGTGGACTATTCCGGACGGTCGGTGATCGTCGTCGGTCCCGAGCTGAAGCTGAACCAGTGCGGTTTGCCGAAGAAAATGGCGCTCGAGCTGTTCAAGCCGTTCATCTATCACAAGCTCGAGGCCCAGGGACACTGCACCACCATCAAGCAGGCGAAGGAAATGGTGGAGCAGCAGGAAGCCGTGGTGTGGGACATCCTCGAAGATGTCATCCGCGAACACCCGGTGCTGCTGAATCGCGCCCCTACGCTGCACCGGCTGGGCATCCAGGCCTTTGAGCCGACACTCGTCGAAGGAAAGGCCATCCGGATTCACCCGCTCGTTTGTACCGCGTTCAACGCTGACTTCGACGGCGACCAGATGGCGGTGCACATTCCGCTTTCTCCTGAATCGCAGGTGGAGGCGGCGGTGCTCATGCTGAGCTCGCGCAACATTCTTTCTCCGGCGCACGGTCTGCCGCTGGCGGTTCCCTCGCAGGACATGGTGCTGGGGCTGTATTACCTGACCAAGTCTAAGCCGGGAGCAAAGGGCGAAGGCCGGGTTTTTGGCTCCGCGGAAGACGTGGTGCTGGCGCTCGAAGCCGGCGAAGTGGAATTGCTGACCCCGATCCGTCTGCGCTACACCGGCGAGGTGATCGATCTCACCACAGCCTACGACACGCAGGATGTGACGCACACCGAACCGGTGAAGATGGAACGACAGTTCATCCAGACGACGGTCGGCCGCGTGATTTTCAATTCGCATTTGCCGAAGCAGATGCCGTACATCAACGGCTTGCTGAAGAAAAAGGGCGTGCAGCAGCTGGTGTACTACGCCTACTTGCGTTTTGGGCTGGAAGCCACGGTGGAGCTGCTCGACCACCTGAAGGCCCTCGGGTTCACCTACGCGACCAAGTCCGGCATCTCGATCGGCATCGATGACATGCTGATTCCGAGCGACAAGTACAAGCTCGTCGAAACCGCCGAAAAGGAAGTCGTGAAGGTGCAGCAACAATACCTCGACGGCGCCATCACCAACGGCGAACGCTACAACAAGGTGATCGCCATTTGGGGCGACGTGACCGAAAAAGTTGCCGACGAGATGTTCAAGGCGCTCGAAGGCCAGGACCGCGAAGGCAACATCAACCCCGTGTACATCATGGCGGACTCCGGCGCGCGCGGTTCGAAGCAGCAGATCCGGCAGCTTTCGGGCATGCGCGGCTTGATGGCCAAGCCCTCAGGGGAAGTCATCGAGACGCCCATTACGTCCAACTTCCGCGAAGGCCTCACGGTGCTGCAGTACTTCATCTCGACGCACGGCGCCCGTAAGGGTCTTGCCGATACGGCGCTGAAGACGGCCGACTCGGGTTACCTGACCCGCCGCCTGGTCGACGTGGCACAAGACGTAATCATCAACGAGCACGACTGCGGCACAACCGACGGCATCTTTGTCGAACCCATTATCGAAGCGGGCGTCGAAGTCGAGCCGTTGCGCGACCGCGTTGTGGGCCGCGTTTCGCTCGAACGCATCAAGGACTTCGAAGGCAACGTCATCGTCGAAGTCAACCAGGAAATCAGCGAAGAACTGGCCAACGCTATCCAGGCCGCCGGTATCGAGCGGGTGCGCATCCGTTCGGTGCTCACGTGCGAATCGCGCCGCGGAGTCTGCGCGCTGTGTTATGGGCGCAACCTCGCGACCGGACGCATGGTGGAGCTTGGCGAGGCCGTGGGTGTCATCGCCGCACAGTCCATTGGCGAACCGGGCACGCAGCTTACGATGCGTACGTTCCACATCGGTGGAGCGGCTACACGTGTGAGCGAGCGGTCTACGCTCGAAGCCAAGAACAACGGCATGGTCAAGTTCGTTGACCTGCGCCACGTTCAGGGCCGCGGCGGAGCGTTGATTGCCATGAACCGGTCCGGGCTCATTGCCATCTTGGATGAGAAGGGCCGCGAAAAGGAGCGCTACCACGTGGTGTATGGCGCGCGTCTGCGCGTGAACGACGGCGATTCGGTCAACCACGGGCAAATCCTGGCGGAATGGGATCCCTTCACGTTCTCGATCCTGACGGAGACGGCCGGCTCGGTGAAGTTTGACGACCTGCGCCCGGGTCTGACGATCGAAGAGCAGGTGGACGAAGTCACCGGATTGTCGCAGCTCGTCGTTACCCTGCCGCCGGGCGACGAGAAGCACCAGCCCGCGATCCTGATCCGCGATTCCTCCGGCAAGGTCCGCAAGAAGTACCTGATGCCGTCGCGCGCGCACTTGATGGTGCAGGACGGCGATGAGGTGCAGGCGGGCGACGTGCTAGCGAAGATCCCGCGCGAAACGACGAAGACGAAGGACATCACCGGCGGTCTGCCGCGCGTGGTGGAATTGTTCGAAACGCGGAAGCCCAAGGATCCCGCGGTCATCAGCGAGATCGACGGCATCGTCCGTTACGGCGAAATCAGCAAGGGCATGCGCAAAATCTACGTCGAAAGCGAAGATGGCAAGACTTCGAAGGAATATGCCATCCCGCGCGGCGTGCACATCAACGTGCAGGAAGGCGAGCACGTGCGAGCGGGCGAGGCGCTCATCGACGGTCCGCTGAACCTGCACGATCTGCTGGCGGTGCTGGGCGAGAAGTACACCCAGGCCTACCTGGTCAATGCGATTCAGGAGGTCTACCGGCTGCAGGGTGTGAACATCAACGACAAACACATCGAGACCATCTCGCGACAGATGATGCGCTGGGTGAAGGTGGAGGATGTGGGCGACACGACGTTCCTGCTGGAAGAGCAGGTGGACAAGTTCCGCTTCCGCGAGGAAAACGATCGGGTGATCTCGGCAGGTGGGCGTCCGGCTACCGGCCGCCCGCTGCTCCTTGGCATCACCAAGGCGTCGCTCTCGACCGACTCGTTCATCTCCGCGGCTAGCTTCCAAGAGACCACGCGCGTACTCACGGAAGCGGCTGTGGCCGGGAAGGTGGACTACCTGCGCGGCTTGAAGGAAAACGTGATCATGGGCCGATTGATTCCGGCGGGCACCGGACTCGAGCACTACCGCAGCATCCAGTTGCTCACGGAAATGCCCGCTCCGGCCCCGGTCGAGGAACTGCCGGAAGCCGCGGAATTTGCGGCCGCAGACGAGGCCGCCGGGCTGGACTTCCTGGGCGGCAAGGACGCCGAAGAGGAAGCCGGAGCTGCAACCGAAGGCCTCGAGTAATCCTGACCCGACCTGGCGCTTGCCGGGTTGTGAAACCGACGGGCGGCGCCTCGGAGATCCGGGGCGCCGTTTTTCGTTGGCGACCGTCCTTTGGTACAGGTATGGTTGAGGAACCATTTTGCGCAGGGTACTTGCCCCCTCGCCAGAAGCCGTTTTTATGATGAATTAGAGTGATTTGTTTGCCGGTTTGTTCCTGAAGATGGATGCCGAACAGCGGAATGACGGTGACCGGAAGGTTGCTCCCACCCCGGGAGCCAATAACCCTGTCGGCCCGCGCCTTGACGAGTTTGGCAAACGGCAGAATGAACTCTGGCGCCTGACGTTTGTCGTCCTGTTGGCCGTTTCTCTCGCCTTTGCCTGGTTTTCCTGGGATGTGATCCGCACCGCAAAATTTCACTTGGAAGCGCTGCCGATCGGGCTGGTCACGCTGGTCATCCTGCTGGGTGCCTACGTCTGGAAAAAGACCCACGACATTGCCGAGCTGAAGGGTCTGGTGCGTGGCCTGGAGCAGAAGGATGAGACTCTTCCAAGCGACCGCCAACTGGAACACCTGATGGCAATGATATCCCGGTCGCAACAGGGCTTCCGCGATTTAATCGATTCGTTTGACGATATCCTGCTGGCGCTAAGCCTTGACGGAGAGATTCGCGCGGCCAACCGGAGATTTTCGGACTTCGTTGGAGAGGCATTCCAGGAAATTATCGGGCTTCCGGTGACACAGTTTCTGAGCGATGAGAGCGGCACCTCGAAGGAGGCTCTCGCCCGCGGTCTCGAGCGATTCGTCGAAAGACGCATCTGGGCCGGAGTCGTGCAAGTGCGCCTGAAGAAGACGGGAACCGTGCATTTCTTCGACTGCGTGGCGCACGGCATGGTGCGGGACGACGAGGTTCATGGGCTGACCATCCTGGCCCGCGACCTCACGAAGCTGCGACGCAGCGAGGCGCGCTTTACCGAGCTTTTCGAGACGCTCCAGGAAGGGATTTACATCATCACGCCGGAAGACAAGATTTTGGAAGTAAACCCGGCCCTAGTGCGCATGCTGGGCTATCACTCGAAGGAAGAGTTGCTCGCGAGGCGAGTGAGCGAGGTTTTTGTCGATCCCGAGCAGCGGGCCACCCTGGCGCGGGAAGTGAATCGCCAGCCCGAGCCGCGCGGGCACGAAATCACGCTGCGGCGCAAAGACGGCGAGTCGATCATCTGCCTGAATACCGCGACGGCGGTGCGCGATGCCGGTGGGCGCGTGGTGCGTTACCAGGGGGCGCTCGCCGATGTTACGGAAAAGCGCGCGATTGAGAAGAGACTGCACCAGCAGCAGGAATTCGCGCGGCGGCTGGTCGACAGCTTTCCCGACCTGATTTTTGTGTTGGATACCGAGCGGCGGTCGACGTTCGTGAGTCCAAAAGTCGAGGAGGTGCTCGGCTACGACCAGAAAGAAAGCATCGGGATGGTTTTCGGAGAGCGGGCGCATCCCGAGGATCGCAGCTCGTTGATCGGGGTCTCGGATGATCTACTATCGAGAAAGCGCAATTTCGCATCGATCGAAGTTCGGCTTCGCCATAAAGAGGGCGAATGGCGGCGCTTGCGTTGCCATTTCAGCCCGTTGTTCGACGAAAACGGTAAAATCGAGGGGCTGGTGGTTTCGGGCCGGGATATCACGGAACTGAAGAGGCTTGAAGAGCAGTTGATCCAGGCGGAGAAACTGGCGGCGATGGGGCAGATGCTCGCGGGCGTGGCGCACGAGCTGAACAATCCGCTGACGGCGATCCTGGGGGCGAGCGAACTGGTGCGCGAGCGTCCCGGCGTCGATGAAACGACAAGAAAGCAGCTCGAAATGACCCACCGGCAGGCGCGCCGGGCGGCGCGAATCGTGCAGAACCTGCTGGAGTTCTCCCGTCCGGCCTCTCCGCAGAAGAAAGCGCTGGACCTCAACGCGGTGATCGAACGAACGCTGCAATTGCACGAGCATTCGCTGCGGCGCAACGCCATCGAGGTGGAGTTTCATCCGTGCCCCGGCTTGCCGGTGGTTGTCGGAGACGCCAGCCAGTTAATTCAGGTTTTCCTAAACCTTTTGAACAATGCCGCACAGGCCATTCGCGAGATTCGCCCTTCAGGACGAATCCAGGTCCGGCTAGTGCGGGCGGGATCGCGCGTGCTGGCCGCGGTCGAGGACGACGGGGCCGGGATAAAGCCGGAGGTTCTGCCGAAACTGTTCGATCCGTTTTTCACGACCAAGCGACCCGGGGGAGGCACCGGGCTCGGACTGAGTATCTGCCTTTCGATCGTGCGCGAGCACGGCGGCGATATCGAAGCCGAATCGCTGCCCCGGGGCGGTGCAGCGTTCACCGTTTCCTTGCCGGCGTCGTTCCAGGAGAAAGCGAGAAACGTTCGGCGGGAATCGGATTCCTCGGGCGCTGGCGAATGGCGGGCGTTGACGCCGGCGTTGCTGAAGGACCGGACGATCATGGTTTTGGATGACGAGGAGAGCATCCGGTCTTTGCTATCGGAGGGGCTGGCGGCTCACGGAATGAAGGTCGATTGCGCGGCAAATGCGGAAGAAGCCTTGCAGTTGATCCTGGGAGGAAAATACGACGCCGTTCTTTGCGATTTGAAGCTTGCAGGCTCCGGTCCCAACTCCGACGGCTACGGCGTTGCGCAGCGCCTGAAGATAGCCGCGGGCGCGAACAAGCCGGAAGTGATCTATATGTCCGGAGACGTGGCAGGAGAGGGACAGGGTTCAAGCGCCATGGCCAGCGTGCGGCGGCTGCAAAAGCCGTTTCGAATTTCGGATGTATTGAACGTCCTGATGACCGTGTTCAGCCGCGTGCCGGCAGGCTCCGGGAAGCGCTAGGATTTCTTTTAGTTCTTGCCGCTCGCAGTGCCGGCCGCGTCAATCCCGAAGTCCCAGACAAAGTAATTCAACCCGTCGGGAAGAATTTCCGTGAGCACATATTCGCCGGGAGCGAGCGGTTGACTGAGTGTGAAGCGGTAGACGGTGGGTGCGACTTCCCAGCGCTGAACGGAAATGCTGTCGCGCGCCTGCGAGAGTTCCTCGCCAAACAGGCTGGTGATGGAGGCGACTTGCCTGCCGTTATGGACCACCTTGGCGCGGAGCAATTCGACCTCGGGGCCGGACTCGCCGGGTCTGCTGCTTTTGAGGATGGGCGAGACGCGGTCTGGATCCGGCGGTGGCTCGCGAAGGTAAAACTCCAGGGTGCCGGAGGCCAGCCGCAGGGTGGCGTGGGAACCGGGGATGACCACAACCTGCTTGCCGGGCACAATCGGCACCGGCGACATGATCTGCTCAAAGGTGCGGAGCTTGTCTTTCTTGGTTTGTGAGCCGATCTGCTCGAGCACCTTCACCGATTTGCCTTCAACCACGAACATGCCCTCCCCGGAGGGAAGGAAGACACCCTGGCCCACTTCGAGACTCGCGTCGATGTCGGCGACGTTGTCCATGCGCTTGGCTTCTTCCTGCTTGTGGATTTTTTCAACCAGGCCTGCCGCCGCTTTATCCTCGGCGGCAGTTTCTTTCGCAGTGGCATCCCAATCGATCATGGACGCAGGGATTTCCTCCCAGGCGCCTCGCTCGAGGCTGTAGTAGCGGACACGGTCTCCCGCCCGCTGGTATTCGCGAATGATTTGATAGCTGCCGTCTTTCAGGACGAGCTTCTTGCCCTGGGGCGACGCCTCCCGCGAGGCGCCTGCTCTTGGCGCGCTGGCCTCCTGCTGCGGAGCGGCGCCAGGGGGTGAAGGGCGGCTCGGAAACGCGAAGGAGAGAGCGAGGAGGCTCAGGAGGAAGAAGCGGGCAGGAATGCGCGAACCAAGCATGAAAAACCCCGGCGGGCCTATGGCCAAGGTGGACCGTGCCGCGCCTGAAGTAAGGATAACGCCGCGGAAGAGGAGGTGGCAAGGATGCGGAATTTTGCGAGTGCAGCGCGGTAGGGACGAATCAGAAGCAGACCAATCAGAAGCAGGAGATACGCCGCTGGCTCGCAGCCGGCGACGGCACGCGGATTAGTGCGTGCAGCGCGGGAAGAGCGTCACCAGCACCATCAGGTCGGACAGAGTGAACAACCACTGTTCGGCCTGGACGCCAGCCGCTTCGGCCGCGCGGGCGATCATGCCCAGATGACGGCTGCGCGCGAAGTTGTGCAGGTGATCGACGCAAATGCCCGTCAAGCTGGAAACTTCGGTGTCCGTAAAGATCTTCTGACTGGATTTGACAGTAACCAAAGGGGCCTCGCTAATCTCCGCCGCTTTCGCCTTCATCTCCCAACTGGTTCGATGCTGCCCTCAGGTTAGGAGATGCAAACATTCCCTGCAATAGTCGTTCCGTTTCATGGGCGGTCAAACTAGTTCTCTAGTACTTTTGGTAGAACCCGCATCTTGGCCGAATTATGCGGCTTTCTTTGTGTCCGAAAGGGCAGGTCGAACCTGTCAGAAGTACCAGGTGCGTGTGCAAAAAAGTTCTAATTTTGCGAAATTCCTACAACTTTCGGGAGGCGTGCGGCAATTTCGCGCATCTGTCTGGTGTGGCGAATTTGATGAGCAGCAATCATCTCGAGCCATTCATAGACGTCGAGCATGCCGAGAAAAGCGTGAGGCCAGCAATAGGCGCTTAGATCGCGGCCGCGAGTTTCCTCGAGAAACGCCAGGGTGCGTTCGCGAGCAGCGCGGAGTTCGCCGAGCATATCTTCTTTGTTTCCGATCAAGCCAGGATCGAGAGGAATGGGGGATTTCCTGCGAATGATGCGCGCTTCAACGAGCCAAAGCGGCAAGTGACGCCGCTTCAAAAAGGAAA
Source organism: Candidatus Acidiferrum sp. (assembly GCA_035262325.1). Classification (GTDB taxonomy): domain Bacteria; phylum Acidobacteriota; class Terriglobia; order Acidiferrales; family UBA7541; genus Acidiferrum. The sequence continues at coordinate 7,459 of DATFTB010000220.1, read as the reverse complement.
CCGGCTTAGGAGCTTTTTGCGTGATGCGATCGGCGCCGCCCAGAACGGCACGTTCAATGATCATGAGATGGGCGACGAGTTCCGCCGCAGACCAGGCTTCCGCACCGGGCTTCGCGGTCCACCGGTCGGCGGGTATGCTATCGGCGGCGCGAAGAAAGGCACTCTGGGCTTCCGCGAGCTTATGCTGAATGCGGTCGAGCTGCTTCACGCTAGCCTCACTTTACCACGGGTGTCGGTGCGGCAAGACGGCCCTTTTGCGGGCCTCGGACCCGCGCCCCGGAAGAAGAATGGCGAGGAGAAAAAATCTAGAGCCGAGCGGCGCCGGCTTGCTCAAAGGCATGGGCCAGTTGAAGAACCTTGGCTTCGCCAAAGGCCGGGCCGAAGATCTGCAGGCCCACGGGAAGGGTTCCTCGGATGCGGCCGCAAGGCACGGAGATGCCCGGAAGACCCGCTAGTGATCCTGTAACCGTATAAATATCAGCAAGATACATCTGGAGCGGGTCGTTCACGCGCTCCCCGAACCGGAACGGCGGAACGGGCGAGGTGGGTGTGGCGATCACGTCAACCTCGGCAAAGGCTTTGCGGAAATCACCGGCGATGAGCGCACGAACCTTTTGTCCTTTCAAGTAGTAGGCATCGTAATAACCCGCCGAGAGGACGTAGGTACCGAGCACGATGCGCCGCTTCACTTCCGCACCGAAGCCCGCGCCTCGCGTTTTGCGGTACATGGAGATGAGGGAGTCGCTTTCAACGCGCGGGCCGAAACGCACGCCGTCATAGCGAGCCAGGTTCGAACTCGCCTCGGCGGTTGCGATGATGTAGTAGGTGGCGATGGCGTAGTCGGTGTGCGGAAGTTCGATGTCGCGGATCTCGCAGCCGAGTTTGCGAAGCAGGTCAACGCCGGCGCTAATTTTCTCGCGAACGCCGGAATCCATGCCGGCGCCCAGGTACTCTCTCGGGATGCCGACCCTCAGGCCCTTAACCGGTTTGCCGAGCAGCTCGGGGTAGTCATCAACCGGAGTAGTGGTGGAGGTGGAGTCGCTTGCATCGCGCCCGGCAATAATCTTCAACACCGTCGCCACGTCGGCCACGTTGCGCGCGAACGGACCAATGCGGTCGAGCGACGAAGCAAAGGCGATGAGGCCGTAGCGAGAGACGCGCCCGTAGCTACCCATCATGGCGGGAATGCCGCAGAACGAGCCTGGCTGGCGAATCGAACCGCCGGTGTCGGTTCCGAGGGAAGCGACGGCGAGGTGCGCCGCGACGACGGCTGCCGAACCGCCACTCGAGCCACCGGGCACGCAGCCGGGTGCGGCCGGATTCTGCACCGGGCCGTAGGCGGAGTTTTCGTTCGAGCTGCCCATCGCGAATTCGTCGCAATTGGTTTTGCCGAGGATGACGGCGCCGGCAGCTTCGAGGCGGGTTACAGCTGTTGCGTCGTAGGGCGGAATGTAGTTCGACAAGATCTTGGAGCCGCAGGTGGTGCGGATGCCACGCGTGCTGATGACGTCCTTCACGGCAATCGGCACACCGGCCATGGGAGGCAGGGGCTTGCCTTGCGCGACCATCGCATCAACACGGTCAGCTTGCCTGTAGGCGCGCTCTTCCGAGAGGGTCAGGTAAGCGTTCAACTCGCCGTTGCGGGCGGCGATGCGCTCGAAATAGTCGGCGGCGAGTTCGCGCGCGGATACTTTCTTCGCGGCGATGGCACCCCTGACGGAGGTGATGGTCTCGTTTGCGGTCATAGGGATTCGCTGCTCGCCACTATCTTTCGATCACCTTTGGCACGCGGAAATAGGGTGGCTCGGGGTCAGCGGCATGCTCGAGAACGTCATCGGCCACGGCGCACGGGACGACCAGGTCTTCGCGCAAGGTGGCATCGGCGGTTTGGTCGTCGGCCAAAACCTGGGCCATGGGCTCGACGTTTGTGGTGTCGAGTTCGTTGAGCTTGCCGACGTATTCGAGGATTTCGTCGATTTGCGCGCGGTAGGTATCGAGCTCGGCGTCGCTCAAATCGAGATAAGCCAAGTCGGCAACGCGCAGGACGTCTTCACGAGTAATCTTCACGGCAATCTCCCGGTGGAAGGCCCTTCCACGTTGTTTCTAGAATAGCAGAGCTTCGCTCCCGGGGCCTCGCACGTCCCGGGTTAAACGAGCATGCGGAAAAGTCAGAAATCGCATCGGAACGAGGTCAGGTGGTCGCGGGGCGGTTGTGGCCGCTGAAGCCGCAGTCCCTTATTCCTGCGCGTGGCGCTAGGGAGTGGCGCGGAGGAGGAAAGTGAAGTCGCCCACCTTGCACGTTTTTTTGCCGGGGTCGGCTGGCTTGCAATGCCCCCTGCCTTTTCCGCGGGTGCTCAGGCTTTGCAGCTCAGAGGCGGCGACGGCGAGCTTGGACAAGACGGAGGGAGGCGCGACGGGGATGTTGTGGGCGCCGAGAACGATTTTGACATTTCGGGCTTGAAGTTCCAGGCGCAGGACCGAGCTTTGGTAAGCGGCGAGGTCGGTTTCGGGGCGGTAGAGCCAGATGGGGGCGGGGTAGTAGGTGTCGCCGGTGAACAGGAGGCCAGCGGCGCTGTCGAAGAGGCAGATGGAGTCAGGGGTGTGGCCGGGCGTCGAGATGATTTGAATTTCGCGGCCGCCGAGATCGAGAACGTCGCCGTCCTGGATGTACTTCGAGATGCTCCAGGATTTGGTGCGATAGGTTTTGGGGTCGAAGCCCTTAGGGAGGTCGCCGCAGACTTGACCGGAGGCAATTTCGTTCTGGGCATCCGCGGAGGATCCTTTGGCGTTCTGGCGGGTGAAGTCGGTATCCATGGCATAGATGGTTTCGAATTGCCAGTTGCCGCCGACGTGATCGTTGTGGGTGTGGGAGTTGAGGACGATAACGGGGAGGGGAGTGAGCTCGGTGACGACTTTGTGGATATCGCCGATGCCCATCCCCGTGTCGAATAGGATGGCGCTTTCTTGGCCCACGATGAGGTAAGAGATGACCTCTTCGAATTGATGCGGTTCGTAGATGGCGAAGGTGTTGGCAGCGACTTTGTAGACCTCGAACCAGGGGTCCGAGTTTGGCACGCGTTCGAGGGATTTGTATTCGGGGCGGGGAAGGAATTTGCACCAGTCGGGGGTTTGGGCTTGCTGGGCTTCCATCGGACATGCCAGGGAGACACAGAGGGCCCAGAGAAGAGCCAAGCGCGCGAGATTTTTGAACCGCGTCATTTCCGTTCCTGGTGTCGTTGGGACCCGAGGCCTACCAAGCGACGCCGAAGCATACAGCAATCGAGAGTTTCTGGGAAATACGGACTGCCTTTGGGTGAGCGGATCACCCTGTTGTCGCCTGGCTGGCGCGCTTCGATCGGTCATCCCCTTCGACCGTCCCACGCGAAGAGCTGCAAAGGCAACGGCGAGTTTAGTTAATGCACTTGCACGATCCGACGGAACGGATCGAGCGGCAAGAGGGTAAGGATCGCCGGAAGAAGAGTCGCGCGATGGTGATTCCGTAATTGGCGCTCTTCCGACGGCGCTTACGGGTGAGTCATGGATTCGGGTTTGACGAGGGCGTCGAACTCTTCGGGGGTGAGGAAGCCGAGCTTGATGGCGGCTTCTTTGAGGTTGGTGTTTTCATGGTGGGCGGTTTTGGCGACTTTGGCGGCGTTGTCGTAGCCGATTTTGGGAGCGAGCGCGGTGACGAGCATGAGGGAGTTGTGAACGTAGTGGTCGATGGTCTCGCGATTGATCTCGATGCCGGCGACACAGTGGTCGACGAAACTGTTCATGGCGTCGGTGAGAAGTTCGACCGAGTGGAGATAGTTGAAGATCATCACGGGCTTGTAGACGTTGAGCTCGAAGTTGCCTTGGGAGCCGGCGATGCCGATGGCAGTGTCGTTGCCCATGACCTGGACGGCGACCATGGTGACGGCTTCGCACTGCGTGGGATTCACTTTGCCGGGCATGATCGAGGAGCCGGGCTCATTTTCGGGCAGGGTGAGTTCGCCGAGACCGCAACGCGGGCCGGAGGCGAGCCAGCGAATATCGTTGGCGATCTTCATGAGCGAGCCCCCCAGCGTTTTCAATGCCCCGGAGGCGAAAACGATTTCGTCGTGGGCCGAAAGACTGGCGAACTTGTTCGGATGTGAGCGGAAGGGCAAGCCCGTCAGTTCGGAGATTTTTCTGGCGGCACGTTCGGCAAACTCGGGGTGTGCGTTGAGCCCCGTGCCGACAGCGGTGCCGCCGATGGCCAGATCGTAGAGACCGTCGAGTGCCACGGCGATGCGGCCGCCGTCACGGTCGAGCAGGCTGACCCAGCCGGAAAATTCCTGTCCAACGGTGAGGGGCGTGGCGTCCTGAAGGTGGGTGCGGCCGATTTTGACAACACTCGCAAATTCCTTGGCTTTGGCGTCGAGGGCATCGCGGAGGCGCTTTACGGCGGGCAGCAGGCGGCGCGAAGTTTCCGCCGCGGCGGCGATGTGCATGGCCGCGGGGAAGGTGTCGTTCGAAGATTGCGACATGTTGACGTCGTCGTTCGGATGGATGGGTTTCTTCGTGCCCATTTCACCGTGGGCGATCTGAATGGCGCGGTTGGAGATGACCTCGTTGACGTTCATGTTGGTCTGCGTGCCGCTGCCGGTTTGCCAAATGCGCAGAGGAAAGTGCTCGTTGAGTTTGCCGGAGATGACTTCGTCGGCGGCTTGGGTGATGAGATTGGCCTTTTCTTCGGAGAGCTTGCCAAGGTCGCGGTTGACGAGTGCGGCGGCTTTCTTGAGGATGCCGAAGGCGCGAATGAGTTCGGGCGGCATAGTGTCTTTGCCGATGGCGAAATGAATCAGGGAGCGGGCGGTTTGCGCGCCGTAGTAGCGGTCCATCGGAACATCGATTTGACCCATGCTGTCGGATTCGGTGCGGGTAGGCACGGACTTTGCGAATTGCGTGGCTTCACTCATGGCGGTCTCCCGAAGAGCGGTGTGAATAGTTTAGCAGGGAAGCGAAGGAGTGGGTGGAAGCTCAGGGGATGCCGAGGTCGCGGGCGTACACTTCCTTGGAAGCGGTGCCGCGCATCAGGAGAATCTCGCCGTCAGGTGTAGGCAGGTGCTCCGAGGCCTGTCGACGCGACGAAAATCCTTCGAACCGACGATCGACTCTCTGGGAGCCTCGGAACTGAGCTGAATGCCTCCCAGGCCTATTCGGCAGATGCGGTCCGGATCTGCCGGGTCCAACTCCTTGATTTTGGCCGGTTATTACTAAGTTCAACACAACCCCACTCGAGCAGTCTTGCCCTGAAATGCATGCGACGGCAAGCTAGGAGGGCAGGTTTTAGTAGTACTATAACCGCTGGCTCCAGTTCGCAGGATAGAGACCCAGGGAAAAATTTAAGGCTCGCAGAAGCGCGCAAAACTGCGCGTGGGAAGGGGCCGGACGGACGGGCGGGTAGAGAGAACGACTGCCCTTCAGGGCAAAAAGATCCCAGGGAAGACGAGAGTCCTGAAGAGAAATAGAAGATGGAGAGGATTCTAATGATGCCTAGCAAAAAGTTGTCATTCCTCCTTATGGTTTTGCTTGCCGTGGCGATGGCGGCGTGCAGCGGCGTGAAGGGCGCATCGGGCGGCGGCGGAGGAGGGGGCGGCGGAAACGGAAGCCCGACGACGTTCACGATTGGCGGAACCGTGACCGGGCTGACCGGAACGGGGTTGGTGCTCCAGGACAACGGCTCCGATAGCCTGACGATCGGCGGGAATGGACCGTTCACGTTCAATACGGCGGTGAGCGGCGCGTACAGTGTGACGGTATCGACGCAGCCTAGCAACCCAGCGCAAACCTGCACGGTAACGAACGGCTCCGGAACGGCAACGGCCAATGTCAACAATGTGCAGGTGACTTGCGCGGCCGCAGCATTCACGATCGGCGGAACCGTGACCGGATTGGCCGGGTCGGGACTGGTGTTACAGGACAACGCCGGAGACAATCTCACCGTGACCGGGACCGGCACTGTGCCCTTCGTCTTTGCCACCTCCATCACGGCAAACAATAACTACAGCGTGACCGTACTGACCCAGCCCTCCAACCCTAGCCAGACGTGCGCTGTGACGAATGGTTCGGGAAAAGCGACCGCCAGTGTCACCAATGTCACGGTTATTTGCTCGACGAAATTCTCCATCGCTGGAACGGTGAACGGTCTAACCGGTTCGGGATTGGTGTTGCAGAACATGGGGTTGGACAATCTGACCGTCAGCGGTACGGGAACGCAGCAGTTCACCTTCGCGACACTCGTGCCTGGCGCGTACAACGTTACGGTTCTGACGCAGCCAAGCAACCCCACGCAAACCTGCGTAGTCACCAACGGGTTAGGGACAGCGACGGCCAATGTCACCAATGTTACTGTCACTTGCTCTTCCGGATTCGCCGTTGGTGGCACCGTTAGCGGCTTAACGGGCTCTGGTTTGGTATTGCAAGACAACGGGGGAGACAATCTAACGGTCACCGGAACGGGGAGTGTGAAGTTCACGTTCGCATCGCTAGTGACCGGCGCGTACGCCGTTACGGTCAAGACGCAGCCTGCCAATCCCGCCCAGAATTGCGCTGTCACCCAGGGCACGGGAACCGCCACAGCCCCGGTTACCAACGTTCTTATCACTTGTGGCGCAGTGTACACGGTGGGCGGAACCATTACCGGTCTTGTGGGAGGGGGATTGACGCTAGAGGATACGTTAGGAACGGTGCTCGATCAGCTTCCCATCACCGGTACGGGCACCGTCCCGTTCACTTTTGCCATTCCCGCTCCGATCAACTCGAACTATGCCGTGAGTGTGGTTACCCAACCCACCAACCCGAATCAGATTTGCTCGGTGATCAACGGGTCGGGGACGGCGGTCGGTGCGGTGACTACCGTCCAGATTGTGTGCCCGGAGCCGGCTTGGAGTATCGGCGGTACGCAGGTCGGCCTGGTCGACCACACATACGCGACAGGCTTTCCGCCGCTCAAGGGAGCCTTCACCGAGCTGTTGAACAATGGTGGCGACAACCTCATTGTGACGGCTAATAACCAAGGCTTTACGTTTCCAACTGGCGTTACCAACAACGGAAAGTACAACGTGAACGTGTTTTTGCAGCCGACCAGCCAGACGCAACCCTGCACCGCGTTCTACTACCTGGGAGTAGCCACCGCAAACGTCTCTGACATCATCATCGACTGCCAGCACAACGACTGGAGCTGGATGAGCGGCCCAGATAAGAATGGCACCTACGGCCCGAATGGACTTTTCACGTACCCCCCTCCGCCGCAGGATCTGAACACACCGGGAGGCCGGGACTTCGCTGCCACTTGGTCGGATTCGGCAGACCGGAAATGGATGTTCGGTGGCTGGGGACTGCCGATTCAATCCCAAGTGAATCCGCCATACCTGCCCTTCATTCTGAATGACTTGTGGGTGTTTTTGCCCGGAGCCGGCACCGGTTTTGGGACCGG
>DATFTB010000219.1:0-10274 GCA_035262325.1 Candidatus Acidiferrum sp. | reverse complement strand
AGAAGCGAGTAACAGCTTGACAACCACGCATGCGGACCCCTCCCCCGTGAGTGGCGAATTCGAAAAAAATGGTCCGAAAAAGAGACGTCTGGTCCAATGGTAGTACCACCGTATATTTGCGAGTGTCAAGAAATATTTTGGATTCGTGTGACGAAACGGATATGGTATGCTGACCATACCAATTCGCTCGCTTGCGGCAACAGTTGCCCGAAGCTCGGCCTCGGTTCGGCACCTTTTCTCTAGCTACTCGAGACGCATGCCCGTCAATTCGATCTTGCGATCGACGTCCGTCATCGCGGGGAACATTCTGCGTGTTTCTCCGATTGCCGGGTTGAATGGTGGCTGGGGGCATCACAGATTCGGCAGGCTCCCTTTGGCAAGCGCCTGGATGAAGCCGAAAGCTGCGGAGAGTCTCAAAGGGTGGAAAAAACGAGCGTGCTCGCCTGATGACGACGGAAATGCGCAAGACCTACCGCTCGAGGGTGGACGAAGCGGTGAAATGCTGCCGCGTCTGCCGCTACCACGCAGAAAATGCGCAGCGCTTTCTGCCGGATGAGATGAAGTGATCCAGACGACCGCGAGCAAGAGCTATGTGAAGTATCATTTCCCGCCGCCGAGCCCGGGAGCAATGAACCGGAACACCAGCCATAATGGAATAATTCCACGGCATCACAACCAGAATCACACCGAGCGCTTCTTCCGAGGTCGGGAGACCGAAGCGTCGGCCGCTTACCTCTCACTTCGCCAGCTGAAATCGAGGAGGTCGTGCTACGGTCTCGGCTATGGCGCATCCCGAAGAGGCCGTTAACGCCGGCATCGCCGCAAACGCTTTTATCGTGGAGGAGGCGACCGCCGATGAAACCGAGAGGAGTTTCGTCCAGGCGATTGAGTTTGCTGATTGGCGATGATGCGGGGACGGACAGAGAAACGGTCGGGGCCAGTGCGCGGATTTTCTGACAGATGGAATATAGACGAGGCCGTACGCATGGCCAACGCTAGGCGGTATGTTGTGGACGAGAATTGAGTGTGTATGGAATCTAGGGATTTACGCGCGCAAACAGTTTGGGCACTTGCGGAACGTAAGTGGCCTATGATATGGTGGTATAACAACTCGACCTTGTGCCACTCGCCGAATGTCTCGCGCTGAGCCTCTTTTCGAGGCTTGACGAGTGCGCTTTGCGGGTCGCCGCCCAGTCCGAGGTGCACTGTGTACAAAATTGTTCAATCTTCCAGACTCTATGAGCAAATTGTTGAGCAGATCGAACAGTCTGTTCAGAGAGGCGACTTAAAACCAGGAGACCAACTACCCGCGGAGCGCGAGCTTGCCGAACAGTTCGGTGTGAGCCGTACCGCGGTGCGCGAAGCGGTCAAGGCTCTTCGCGAAAAAGGGTTGGTTGAGGCTTACCCGGGAAAAGGGACCTTCATCACCAGCGGAAGTTCGAATCCGATGCGGCAATCGATTGACCGCATGATGCGGTCGGCGCAGGTGGATGCGACTTCGAGCCTCGTGGAGGTACGGGAAATTCTGGAACCGGAGATCGCGGCGCTGGCAGCGGTTCGAGCAACGGAAGAAAACCTGAACTCGCTGCGTGAGTCTGTTGCGGTGATGGACGCGGCCAAGCGCGATCCGGATACTTACATCGAAGCGGACCTGGATTTTCATCTGGAGTTGGCCGAAGCAGCCGCGAACCCGCTGATTCTCTCCTTAATTGATTCCATCGTCGGCGTTCTGCGCGAACAGCGCATGCGGATCTTCGAAGTAGAAGGCGGGCCGGATCGAGGCCAGTACCACCACAAGAGAATTCTCGAAGCCATGGAACGCCAGGACGCCGAGGGTGCGCGGGAGGCCATGCGGGCCCACTTGCGCCAAGTTCGGGAAGACTCGCCGTCGGCTTCAAAAGACAACGAATAGCGGCGCCACTCACTTTTCTTCAGGGGAGACGGGAACAGATGGCGAAGCTCGGTTTCGTGGGACTCGGTGTGATGGGCAGCGAGATGGTGCTGCGGCTGCTCAGCAAGGGGCACACCGTTACGGGTTACAACCGCACAAGGTCCAAGGCCGAACGGCTGGTTCAAAAAGGGATGAAGTGGGGCGATTCGCCGCGAGCAGTGGCCGCGGCGGCGGACGTGGTTTTTTCCATGGTGACGAATTCCGCGGCGCTCGAGGCGATTGTCGAAGGGCCCGAGGGCATTCTGGCCGGCTTGACGCCGGGCAAATTCTACGTGGACATCAGCACGGTGAGCCCCGAATACAGCCGGGTGGTTGCCGCGAAGGTGCGTGCGAAGGGCTGCGACATGGTCGATGCGCCCGTGTCGGGCAGCGTCATAACGCTTCAGGAAGGCAAATTGTCGGTGATGGTGGGAGGCAGCAGGGAGACGTTCGAAAAGCTGAAGCCGATTCTGCTGGAAATTGGGCCCAAGGTGACACATGTGGGAGATAACGGCCTGGCGCTGGTGATGAAGATAGCGACGAACCTGAGCTTGGCGGTGCAGATGCTGGCATTTTCCGAGGGCGTGCTGCTGGCCGAAAAGAGCGGGATCTCGCGCGAGATTGCCGTCGAGGTGCTGGTGAACAGTGCCATCGCCTCGCCGATGATCAAGTACCGCGGCCCGTTCGTTCTGAAATTGCCTGACGAGGCGTGGTTCAACGTGAACATGATGCAGAAGGACATGCTGCTGGCCCTCGAACTGGGGCGGAAACTCGACGTGCCGATGCCGTCGACGGCCGTGACCAACGAATTCCTGACCGCGGCTCGCGGGATGGGCCTGGTGAAGGAAGATTTCGCGGTTGTCTACGACGTTCTTGCGCAAATGTCCGGAGTCTCCCGATGACTACAGCTACCGACCGTTCCGAATCGCCAATGGAAGTAACGTCCGAGAAATGGCTGCAGATGTTTCGCCGCATGCAGATGATCCGACACTTCGAAGAACATGTGAACGATCTTTATATGCGCGCGCTGATGCCCGGTCTCGCCCACCTTTATACAGGGGAAGAAGCGGTGGCGGTGGGCATCTGCGAGGCGTTGCAGCAGGACGACTACATCACCAGCACGCATCGTGGGCACGGGCACTGCCTGGCGAAGGGCGCTTCGCCCGATCGCATGTTCGCCGAGCTGCTTGGCAAGGAGGCCGGGTACTGCCGCGGGAAGGGCGGCTCAATGCACATCGCCGATCCGGCGACGGGAAATCTCGGAGCCAACGCCATCGTCGCGGGAAGCGCGGGAATCGCAACGGGCGCGGCGTTTTCGGCCAAGAGCCTCGGGAAGGGCCGGGTGGCGGTGTGCTTTTTCGGCGAAGGAGCGCTCGGTCAGGGAGTGGTCTACGAAGTGATGAACCTGGCGGCGCTGTGGAAACTGCCGGCGATCTACGTGTGCGAAAACAATCTCTACACCGAATACACGCATTTCAAAGAGACCACAGCAGGCGATATTTTGGAGCGCGGCCGCGCGTTCGGAGTGCCGTCAGAAAGCGTGGATGGGCAGGATGTGCGAGCCGTGTATGCGGCCGCCACGCGACTGGTTGAGCTTGCGCGTCGCGGCCAGGGACCGTCCTTCCTTCTGTGCAACACCTACCGCTACACCGGGCACCATGTCGGGGACATTAACCGCGAGCATTACCGATCCAAGCAGGAAGAGCAGGAGTGGAAGACGCGCCGTGATCCTATTCTGCTTTTTGCCGAGTGGCTGGTCGGCGAAAAAATCGCCGATGCGGAAGCGCTAAGAAAGATAGAGACGGAAATCGAAGCCGAGATGTGCGCGGCGGTGGAATTTGCGATTGCCGCGCCGTATCCGGAGAAATCCGAGGTGGACCAGGACATCTATGCCTGAACCCGCCGAGCGCGAACTCACCTTCGCTCAAGCGATCCGCGAGGCCCTGGCGGAGGAGATGCGCCGCGATTCGCGGGTATGCATTTTGGGAGAAGATGTGGCGGAAGCGGGGACGCCGTTCAAGGTGCTTTCGGGGCTGGTGGAAGAATTCGGGACGGAGCGGGTGATTGATACGCCGATATCGGAAGCGGGATTCACGGGACTGGGCGTCGGGGCGGCGATGACCGGGATGCGTCCGGTGATCGACATCATGTTCGGCGATTTTCTGACGCTGGCCATGGACCAGATGGTAAACCAGGCGGCGAAAGTCCATTACATGTCGGGCGGCAAGTGGAAGGTGCCCATGGTTCTGCGGACGACGCTCGGGGCAACGCGGCGGTCGGCGGCGCAGCACTCGCAGTCGCTCCATGCCTGGCTGTGCCACGTTCCCGGGTTGAAGGTGGTGCTGCCTTCGACTCCTTATGACGCGAAGGGACTGCTGAAGGCGGCGATACGCGACGAGAACCCGGTGGTCTTCTTCGAAGACAAAATGATGTACAGGCTGAGAGGGCCGGTTCCGGCGGAGGATTACACGCTGCCGCTTGGAGTGGCCGATGTCAAGCGAGTGGGGAGCGACATTACGCTCGTAGCGACAAGCAGTATGGTGCAAGTGGCGCTGGGAGCCGCGGCACTGCTCGAAAAGGTCGGAATCAGCGCCGAGGTGGTCGATCCGCGAACGACGTGGCCGCTCGACGAAAAAAGCTTGGTTGAATCCGCCCGGAAAACGTCGCGCGTGATCGTGATTGATGAAGGTTACGGGCGCTATGGCGTAACCGCGGAACTAGCGTCGGTCGTCGCCGAGGGCGCTTTTTACAATCTGGAGGTTCCGGTTAAACGGATGGGAGCGATGCATGTGCCGATTCCGTTCTCGCCGGCGCTGGAGGATCTGACGGTGCCGACGGAGCAATCCGTGTTCGAAGCTGCGAAGTCTCTGTGCGGCGTGGCCTGACGAAGGATCAAGCAAGGAGGTTGCCATGGCGTTGAAAACTTACGGCCCGATGGCGGTGGATTGGGAAAATCGCATTGATTTTGAGCGCTTGCGGCGCGAACGGCTGGCGCGCGCCAAGGCGCAACTCGCCAAATCCGAGTGCGGTGCCTTGCTCTGCTTCGATATGAACAACGTGCGCTACCTGACCGCAACACACATCGGCACCTGGGCGCAGGACAAGATGAGCCGCTTCGCGCTGCTTCCGCAGCACGGGGAACCCGTTCTGTGGGACTTCGGTTCAGCGGCGAAGCATCACCAGTTGAATTGTCCGTGGCTCGGAGAACGCTCGCGCGCCGGAATTCCGCTGCTTCGCGGAGCAATGTCGCCGGAGATGGGGCGGGCGGAAGACGTGGCGCGCAAGATAAAGACAGAACTGGAGAAGCACGGGTTGGTGACGGAGCCGCTCGGCGTCGACATCGTAGAGCCACCGATCCTGTTTGCGCTTCAAAAAGAGGGAATCAAGGTCGTCGATGGGCAGCAAATCATGTCGGACGCGCGCGTGATCAAGACGCAGGATGAAATTTCGCTGCTGAACCACGCGGCGATGATGGTGGATGCAGCTTACGACGAACTGTATCGGGCCATGAAGCCGGGCTTCAGCGAGAATCAGGCGGTCGGCCTTGCGAGCAAGGTGCTCTATGACCTGGGTTCGGAATACGTGGAAGCGGTGAACGCGATTTCCGGCGAGCGCTGCAACCCGCATCCGCACGTTTTCTCGGACCGCGTGCTTCGCCCAGGCGATCCGGTGTACTACGACATTCTTCATTCCTACATGGGTTATCGCACCTGCTACTACCGTTGCTTCACGATTGGCTATGCGTCGCACGCGATGATCGACGCCTACAAGCGCTGCCGTGAATTTCTCGATGCCGCGATATCCCTTGTGCGGCCGGGGCGCACGACCGGGGAAATTGCCTCGGTCTGGCCAAAGGCGCAGGAGTTCGGTTTCCCGAATGAAGAAGCGGCGTTCGCGCTGCAGTACGGCCACGGGATCGGGCTGGCGATCTGGGAAAAGCCCGTGATCAGCCGGTTGGTGTCGCTCGAACATTCGCACGAAATCAAGCCGGGCATGGTCTTTGCGCTGGAGACGTTCTGGCCCTCGACGGACGGGTGGAGCGCAGCACGAATCGAGGAAGAAATTGTGGTCACCGAAACGGGCCGCGAAGTAATTACCCGCTTTCCCGCCGAAGAGTTGCTTGTTGCGGGCGCTCATTACTTCACAGTGAACGGCCCGCTGTCGACGACCCGAGAGAATGAAGCGCCTCCCAGCCGGCACGTCGTGGAAATGGTGGAGGCCAGCGCAAAAATCGAAAGAGTGGGAGCGACCGACTGAGGAGTTCCTCAGTCACGCACAAATTTTATGGCGATAAGCGTGGTGATGCCTGCGCTCGAAATGGCGCAAGAGAATGGCAAACTTTTGGCGTGGAAGAAAAAGGAGGGCGAGCACGTCGCTAAAGGCGAACCGCTGCTTGAAGTAGAGACCGACAAAGCGGTTGTCGAGGTGGAGTCCCCCGGTGAAGGAATTCTTGCAGGGATTTCGGCCGACGTTGGCGCGGAGGTCCCCGTCGGCCAAACGATTGCCTGGCTCGTCAAGCCGGGTGAGCAGCCGCCCGCTCATCCGGCTCCCTCGGTGGTCAGTGGACGAGCCTCGAGTGCGAAGGACTCGGCTGGCGCAGGGGTTGCGCCGGCGGCAATGCCCGCACCTCTGGCCACGCCTCAGATTTCGCCGAAGGCACGCCGCCTGGCGAAGGAGTTGGGTGTAGAAATCAGCGCCGTTCGCGGCAGCGGGCCGGATGGGGTCATCACCACTGAAGATGTGCAGGCGGCAGCTGCGGGCGCGCAGCCTACCGGGGGCCCGGCGCCAGCTCCGGCCGAGGCAGCTTCGTTAGGGCAAGTGGCGCGCATCATGGCGGAGAAAACCACGCAAAGCTGGACAAGCGTGCCGCACTTTTTTCTGTCGCGGGAGGTGGATTGCACCGAGTTGCTCAAGAAGCACAAGGAGCTCGCGCCCGGCGTGGAAAAAACGCCGAGCTTGAAGCTCACGGTCTCGGACCTGCTCATACGGCTGACCGCGAAGGTCCTCGAAAAGCACCCGAAGATCAATTCGAGCTGGACCGGGAACAACATCCGCCACAATGCTGAGATCCATATCAGCCTGGCAATCGCGGTCGAAGACGGGGTTGTGGGCGGTGTCATCCACCGCGTGAACACTTTGGCGCTGCCGGAAATTTCAGCGCAACGGCGCGACCTAGCGGAACGGGCTCGAGCCAACAAGCTGCGGCCTGCGGACATTACCGGCGGAACCTTCACCATCAGCAATCTGGGCATGTTCCAGGTGGATTCGTTTTTTGCGATCATTACGCCGCCGCAAGCCGCCGTTCTGGCAGTTGGAGCGATCACCGATCGCGTGGTCGCGATTGGCGGCAAACCAGAAGTGCGGCCCATCCTTAATATGAGCCTGTCGACCGACCACCGCGTCGCCGATGGCGCCCGCGCCGCCGAGTTCCTGCGCGATCTGGCCGACGCTATCGCTGCTCCTTCGCGGTGGCTGGAGTGACGAGTCCATTTGCGGGGTCGTGTTGTCGGCCTCCTTTCTGGGAACAGCACACCTGCCTTGCCTGGCTGGCAACGTCCCCGCGGCAATCGACTGCCCGAGGCTTGGGCCTACGAAGCGGACGACTGACCAGAGGACACTAGATCATGGAGATTCCCGCAGTCAAAGATCTGCCGGTTGACCTGACCGCAGGCCCGAATGCGAAGAAGAAACCGTTCTACACGAGCCTCTCGTTTCAGGTTCTGGCCGCGATCGCGATGGCCATCGCACTCGGCTACCTTCGCCCGCTGCAAGCCATAGCGATGAAGCCGCTGGGCGACGCGTTTATCCGCCTGATCACCATGATCATCTCCGTGATCATCTTCTGCACGGTCGTGACGGGCATCGCCGGCATGGAGAGCGTGAAGAAAGTAGGGCGGGTTGGGGGTAAAGCGCTGCTGTACTTCGAGCTCGTTTCGACGCTGGCTCTCATCATCGGACTGGTGGTGGGGAACGTGCTGAAACCGGGTGCGGGATTTCACGTGAACCCGGCATCGCTCGACGCCAAGGCGGTGGCAGAATATGCCGGACCCGCCAAGGCGCAGTCGGTGACGGAATTCCTGATGCACATTATTCCGAACACGATGGTCGATGCCTTCGCCAAGGGAGATATTCTGCAGGTGGTGCTGGTGGCCCTTCTGTTCGGCTTCGCGTTGTCGGCGGTGGGGCCTCGGGGGAAGCCACTCGTTGATCTGTTCGATGCGCTAGCGCAAACGGTTTTTGGCATCGTGAACATTCTGATGAAGTTCGCGCCGATTGGCGCGTTTGGCGCGATGGCCTTCACGGTAGGAAAATATGGGATCACCGCGCTTGGTCCGTTGGCGAAGCTGATTGTCACGTTTTATGCGACCTGTATTTTCTTCGTGCTGGTAATACTGGGATTGATCGCGCACCTTGCGGGATTCAGCATTCTGAAGTTTCTACGCTATATCAAGGAAGAGATATTGCTGGTACTGGCGATCAGTTCTTCCGAGCCGGCGATTCCGACGCTGATGGAGAAGCTCGAAAAGCTGGGTTGCTCGAAATCGCTGGTCGGGCTGGTGGTCCCGACCGGGTACACGTTCAATACGGACGGCACGAGCATCTACATGACGCTGGCGGCTCTTTTTGTGGCGCAGGCAACCAATACGCCGCTGACCCTGATGCAGCAACTCACGATTTTCGGGGTCGCGGTGCTGACCTCGAAGGGCGCCAGCGGGGTCCAGGGCGCGTCGTTCATTGCGCTGGTTGCGACGCTTACGGTCATTCCCGCAATTCCCGTTGCCGGGATGGCGCTGATTCTGGGGATCGACCGGTTCATGAGCATGTTTCGCGCGCTGATCAACATGGTGGCGAACGGAGTGGCAACGGTGGTGGTGTCGCGGTGGGAAAGAGAGGTCGACGCCAAGACGCTATCCTCACGGCTGGCATAGGTTCCTACCACTGAGCCTTCGTTGGTGGCCACTGCGCCGTCCTTTCTTGATGCGCAAAGTCTCCTCGGATTACGTTGCTGCCCTTGGCTACAGCATGCGCCTTACGGACAGGACCGCCTCGCATGGAGCCGGGGGCCCGAGGGCAAGTCAAATCCACCATTCTCCTGAACGCGGGGACCATCTCACGCCGCGAGGCCGCTCAGCCTAATTGCCGTAAAGCCGTTGTTTGGTTGCTGTTGATGGCTCCGAAATCAGAGGAAAAGCTCGAAAAAGTACAGGTTTCAACCGATGGGCAGGGAATTCCCATTTGCCGAGAATAGAAAGCCGCTGCCTGAGGGTCCCGTGACTCGGAGTCACGGCGGGGTGACACAATGTCTTTCATCGATTCGCAGGATCCAAATTTTGAGCAAACGGCCCGCCGGCCAAGAGGTAGCTCTTTGTCGAGCCGGGGGCTAATGCGCTTGGACCGAAAGGGTCGAGCGGCCGAGGCCGCCATCGAGGAGTCGTTGTCGTCGGCTATAGTCGCGTCGGACGTTGAGCTTGAACGGATCCTGCGTGAGGTTGAACAGATTTCGAAGGGTTTAAAGTCCCAGGTGCCTGACGGGAAGACACTAAAAGTTGCACAACACCCTGCAGTGTGGAGCGCGGTGAAGCAGACCCTGTTGGAACGAGAACTGCGCCGCCTGGCGGTGACCGATGACCTCACATGCCTTTATAACCGTCGAGGTTTCTTTGCGGTAGCCACTCAGCTATTGAAGCTGGCCCGAAGGAAGGCGCAGCCGCTTCTGCTGTTCTACGCTGACGTCGACAATCTGAAGCAGATCAACGACTCGTTCGGCCATCGGACGGGAGACCTGGCGCTCATTCAAGCTGCGGACGCACTGGAGCATAGCTTTCGGGATGCGGACGCCGTTGCACGCATCGGCGGAGATGAGTTTGTGGTAATGAGCATGGACGCATCGAGCCGGGTAGAGGCGGTCCTACTTCGACGCCTCGAAAGAAACGTCAGAAAGGCGGGCTCGAGTGAGAGACGCTACCAACTGTCGCTGAGTGTCGGAGTAGCACGATTCGATCCCGAGCAGCCTGTTTCGCTTGGAGATCTTATGTCGCAAGCGGACCGAGCAATGTATGATCAAAAACGCAAGCGGTCAGCTGCATGTGAGAAGCCGCGCCAAACAGAGCCGGAAAACTCAGCGCTTGCTGTTGCCGAGGACTCCTGAGAGCCGCGGGCGCAGAAGGCTTCAGCACCAGAATCCCCGGGAAAGCAAATAGGGCGGTTCTCTGCCACGCGCTTAAAATGCGGCTCGCGGTATAGAGGGTTATATTCGCCGCGTTGGCCAACTCTTCGTTGGTAATATCGAATTCAAGGATGAGCCGTTCGGTGTCAAACCTGCCTTGCATATCAACTCCGATTC
>DATFTB010000218.1:0-8169 GCA_035262325.1 Candidatus Acidiferrum sp. | reverse complement strand
CTACACACACCTAGTGGGCGAGTCGCGACGCCCGGAGTGCTGCCTAAATCAGACCCGGAAAACGCCCATTGGTCCCGATTCAATACTGCCCGTGTTCCGTAAGTGGTTCCAGCTGAGATGCCGACTTATCATTACTAACCGGCACGCCAATGTACGAGTCGCCGACCATACTCCCGGAACGGCTGCGGCGACGGGATTAGACCCCGCGATGGGACTAAAATCGGACCTTCACCGCAAACTGGATCACGCGGGCTTCGGCGGCTGAGGTGATCCGGCCCATATTCGTTCCCAGGGTGCCATTGGGGTTCGAAAGATTCACGGCATTCAGCACGTTGAAAAACTCGGAACGAAACTGCAACAGCAGCCCTTCCTTCCCCGGTATGGGGAAATTCTTTAAGACGGCGAGGTTAGCGGTAGCCGCTGACGGACCGGTAAGGGCATTCCGGCCCGCGTCGCCGTAATTCCCGGGAGCCGGCGCGGCAAAGGCCGTGCGGTCGAACCAGGCTAGGATCTCCGCGGCTTTGGTGCGCCCCTCCGGCAAGTGGGGATTGCCGACCACATCGGGCCGTTGGTTGTTGGTGCCGCTCAGTGCATTGTCGGCGCCGGTCACCACGTTGATCGGTGTTCCCGAGCGCAACGAAACCAGTCCGTTCACCTGCCATCCACCGGCCGCTGTTCGCAGAGTGGCGTTCGACCTCCTCAGCGCCGGAAGGTCCCAGATCCACGAAATCGAAGCGATGTGCTTTGCGAAGAAATCCGAAACACCCCATTGCGAGTGCAGGTTGAAGACGTTCGGCACCGCCGCGCCAAGAGAGAAGGCGGATGCGTCGTCGAGTGACCGCGACCAGGTGTAGGCGCCCTCCACGCTGAAACCGCGGCTGTAACGCTTCTTCACCTCCACTTGCAGCGAATTGTAGCTGGAGACCGCCTCGGAGGAAATCTCGCTGTTGTTGCCGAATCCTGGCTGCAACAGGCGGCGGCTATCCAGGTTGGCCAAGCTTGCCCCAGGCCGGAACAGCCCGGGATTGGTTACGATGCCCATCAGCAGCTTGCGCCCGAGCTTTCCGAAATATCCCACTTGTATCACCAGATCCTTCACCATTTCGTGCTGCAGGTTCAAATTGAAATTCTGGACGTAAGGAGAGCGCAGCGCCGGGTCCGGATAGAAAAGCTGCTGGAGACCGACGAACGCAGGGGTCTTGAGGTTCAGCACCAGAGGGATGGGTGGCTGCCCGCGCAGAGGGTCGGCCAGGCTGAACGGCTGGTTGATGGTGAACGTGTAGCGGTACGGCTGGCTGGTGTTCTGGATGATATCGGAGTTCACTGTTTCATAAAAGATGCCATAGGCGCCGCGTACGGACGTACGGCCGTGTCCGAACGGGTCCCAGGCGAAGCCGAATCGCGGCGCGAAGTTGTTGGTATCGGTCTGGACGAGCCCGCGCGGAACTCCGGGATCCCTCGGAAAAACCATGCCCAGCGGCGCGGTGGGAATCTGCTGCGACTGCTGTCCCAAGCGCAGCGTCCCCCAATAGTCATGGGGATGTACCCAAGGCAGCGGGAGTTCGTAGCGGAGTCCGAGGTTCAGGGTCAGCCGCGACATGATCTTCCAGTCGTCTTGGATGAAGTAATAAGTGTTGGTTTGCAGGCCGGCTTGCTCCAACACGGGACTGGCGACAGTCAGGCTCTGCGCCCTCCCGAGCAGGAAATCGGCGGCGGCATTGCCGCTGATGATGCCGCTGAACGTAAAGTCGCCCATGGTTTCGAAATACGAGCGATTCAGGTAGCGCAGGTGCAGGAGGCCGAATCCGGCGTTGATGGCATGCTGCCCATGAGTCCAGTGAACGGAGTCATCGGCCTGCAACGATTCGTTGACGGTAATCGCGTCGACCGTGGAGCCGTTGCCCAGCGTGACTCTTCCGCTGATCGCGATCGCGGGCGGAATCTTGGGCCCCAGCACGGGAAAGTTTCCACCCAGGTCCGGCATGTTGATGCGGTTGAGATTGGCGATGGTGGCCAGTACGCGATTGAAGCTGATGCGCGCCTGATTCAGCAATTGCGGCCGAACGACCGTGGTATCGCCGATGGTGATGCTCTGCACGCGTGCCAAGTTATCGAGAGGCAGATAGGCCGGCACCTGACCCGCAGTGGAAACTTGGGTGGCGAGGTTGTAATTGTAGCGCCCGTCGAAGGTGTGCTTTCCGGCGTTGTAATCGCCGCGCACCAAGCCCTGATCATTGTTCTGCGGCTGGGGGAACGTGGTGATGAGTTGTCCGCCCGGCGCGTTCGGCAGCGGCATATAATTCGGCGAAATCAGGTTCTTCGCGACCGGGTCGAAGCGGCTGACGGGAATCTGGTTGGCCGGAAACGGCGCGTTATTCTGAGGGTCCGTTACGGCCGTAGCCCCCGAAAAATCGCCGCTGCGCTCGGCCGCCGTCAGAGGAAAGGCGCTGGTGCCCAGCGCCGCCGGACGGATGCGCAAGCCTTCATAGGAAGCAAAGAAAAACAGCTTTTCCCGTTTGAACGGGCCGCCGCCGGCGGCGCCGAACTGGTTTTGAATGAGCTGCGGCTTGACGGACGGTGCGAAGAAATTGCGCGCGTTCAGATCCTGGTTCCGGAGAAACTCCCACAGAGTGCCGTGGAACTGATTGGTGCCGGCCTTGGTGACCACGTTGAACACAGCTCCCGCGTTACGCCCGTACTCGGCCGAGAAACTGTTGGTCAGCACCTTGACTTCCTGCAAGGCGTCGGGCGGCGGATAGTTCAAGCCGGTATTCCGGAAAACAGCATTGAACTGCGCCCCATCAAACAGAAACAGGTTCTCATTCTGCCGGGAACCGGAAACAGACAGCGTCGGACCGCTGCGGTCCCCGGTGAACGTCTGTGGCGCGCTGATCGAGGCCACTCCGGGCAGAATGCCCGCCAGCGAGATCACGTTTCGCCCATTCGTCGGCAGATCGGTCACACGCCGCGTGTCGATCAGTGTTCCGACAACCGACGACCGGCTGTCGACCATCGGGGCCTCAGCCGCCACAGTGACCGACTGGCTGGTATCGCCGATCTCCAGTTGTGCGTCGACGCGGTCGTTTTCATTGGCCGACAGTTCGATCCCGCTTCGCACGAAAACCTTGAAACCATTGACCTCGATGCGGATGGTATACGAGCCGATCGGAAGCAAGGGGAAGACATACGTGCCCTGCGAATCCGTGGTGGCCGCGCGAGTTGTGCCGCGCTCCTCCAGAATCGCGGTGACTTTGGCGTTAACGACCGCGGCTGTGGACGCGTCGGTGACTGAGCCATGGATGGTGCCGGTCCCCTGCGCGTGGAGCACAGGGGTAGCGAAAACCAAAACGCGCAAGACCATGAGAACGTTGCGCATGATCTGTAGTACCTCAACTCCTCGCCAGCACAGGCGTAAACCGGTGAGCCGTGACGTTACGCCTAGATATGATATACCGGATTCCCGATAATCGATCGTATTTGGCGGGGATCTTGAGACGCTTAGCGGTCCGCGGCAATCGCGTTCTTCGCCGCGAATTCCTGCATCTTGCGCAGGGGCACAAACGTCCGGTTCTGGTCGTTGTAGCGGACCCAGAAATACGCGATCACGAACTCGTCCTTCAAAGACTCGACGTAGCGATCCCTCTGGCCCCACGCCGAGAGTGCGCGGCGAAACGCGGATATGTCCGGGTGCTCCGGTGCGGTAATGCCAGGTGAGAATTTCCATCCGGCGTGAAACAGTGGCAACGTTGCTTCCACGGCGGCGGCGGTCAACTCGACGTACTCCAACCCTTTTTGCAAAAAGCGAACCCGGTCGCGCTCGATGCCCGTAGACAGCCGGTATGCTTCCTCCAGGTCGGCGCGTGCGGCCGCACGGAATTCCGGCGGATACGCTTCTGCAACCCGCGTGAATTGGCTTTCCGTGGCACTGTCCATCGCAACCGGTCTTCCGTTTCGCGCTCGCCACTGGTCTTCCATCCGATGAAAATATCGCGCAACCGGAGCGACTGCCTTTCCGAATCCCCTCTCGACAAAATCGGACTCGATTTGCCGCACATTGGCGGAAGGATCCCACAGGAGGCGGCCGAGGACGTAGTAATTCAGCCCGTTCACAGCGTACCCATCGCCAGCCTGCGTCTGATAGTACCGGTAACCTTGCTCGTGTAATTTGCGCACGCTCCGTGCAATCGGTTCCAGCATCAGCCGCGGAATATCAGGCGAGTTCCCCTGAATGAAATACTCATATATGCCTAGGTTCTTGGCCACTCCGCTCCATGCGCCTGTCTCGAGGTACTGCTGTTCTTCCGCTTTTGCATTCCAGTCGAGCGAAGCGTGGAACGTGTACTGAATAATGATGTTCTCTCTGGGTTTCACCCGGGCAGGCGGCTGCTTATAAGGGCCGTATGCGAACAGAATCAGCTTCTTGCCCGGGTCTTTCTTTGCGATGATGTCGCCCACTGCATTGGCAAATGTCAGGATACGGTCGGTAATCACGCGCGTCTTTGCCGCGTTCCCAAGTTCCGGATCTTCCACCTGCGCCTGCGTCGCGCCGCTGTCCAGCCGGCGGCAGCGGTCGCACTCGCAAAACCCTCCGCCATCGTTCAGCGAAATCGCGAACGCATCGTACCCGGGATTCTGATGAAAGAAGTGATCGCTGTAATCGGCCACGATCTGGATGACGTCCGGATTGCTCGTACACGGCTGGGCGCCGTGCTTTCCGTCGGCCTGTTCCCAGGAGCGCTTCCGATTCACGAGCGCGTAGTATTCGGGATGCAACGGTCCATACTTCGACGGCGGAAGAACCTCGTTCATCGCGTGACCGCCATAGATCAGGAGGCCGCCGAAACCGTTCCTCTTTTCCCAGAGTTTCTCCAGTTCCTGGTGCTGCTCGGAAACGCCTAGTTTTCGTTCGGCCGACAACTTGTCCATCGGTCCCCATAGCGCGCCGCCTGGCCCCAGATCACGCCATGCATATGCCGGCTGCGTCCCGATCGACGTCTCGTTGACCGTGAGAGAAGACGCGCGAGGGACCACCTCGCCCGAATCGCCCGGCCAGAGCCAGCGCACCCCGGCGAAGCGTTGCAGGAACTGATACACCGCCATGCTTGTGCCGTCGCGGCCATTGCCTGCGAGCACCAGCGAGTTGTCCGGCTCGGTTTCGATCAGCCAGCCATCAGTCCCGAGTCTCTTCAGCTTCTCCGCCGCGCTCGCCGGGCAAGCGCCTGGGCCAACCAGGATTCTCGGCCCTTCCCGCCTGGAATTGACCACCGCCGGGAGTTCGGCTCCCGTGGCCTTCTTTATATATCGCGACAGTTCTTCAGCCGCGAATCGCTCATCCGCCGCCGCGCGGGCGCCGATAACGATCGTCGCCTTTGGTCCCGAACCTCCCACCAGCGTGATCGGGCGGGCAGCGCAGACCACTGCCAAGGCCGCATTGAGAAGCAACGATCGTCGAATCAAGGTGTCCCGTTCGAGAGGGCCGTCTGGCATCAGTGTTAACACAGGTCCGCCAAGACCGTCAATTACACCTGACTATCGATCAGCGGCCAGTCCAGTATAATTGGGTCAATCATGCGAAGATGGGATTCTTTGTGCGTTGCTTGCTCGAATCCCGCTCCCCCTATGGGGCAAACGAATCGCCGCGGGACCCGATCCGCGGTTCATGCCGCCCGTTCCTTTGACTTTCTGGAAAATGCCGCCGGGGCTCGCGACGGGCGGCCTTTTTGAGAGAGCATAGCTGGCTGGCCAAAAATCTTATGTCGATCTCTTATCCAGGCGCCTTCCGGTGTGCTGCATTGGCGGCAAGCATCATTGTGTGCGCCATCCCAATGAGCGCCGATTCCGTGCGGAATGCGCACGAATGGAGACTGCAGATCCTCCGCGATCTCTTTGTGCCATCGCCCCTCCCGGAATTGCGCCCTGCTGCGTACGGCAGTTTCGAGCCGGAACCGGGCATCGTTGCGGAGCGAATTACCTACTCCACCGCCTACGGTTTGCGCGTTCCGGCAATCCTGTACCGGCCCAAGAAACAAGCTTCCAAGTCGCTGGGCATCGTGGTAGTCAACGGGCACGGGGGCGACAAGTACAGTTGGTATTCGTTCTACTCCGGAATTCTGTATGCCCGCGCCGGCGCCGTGGTCCTGACTTACGACGCCATGGGCGAAGGAGAGCGCAACGTTCGTCGAGCATCCGAAACCCGGGCCCACGATAAGCTACAGTCTCCGCCGGAGCTGGCGCAGCGTCTCTCCGGTCTCATGATTACGGATGCCATGCAGGCCGTCTCCTATCTACGCGGGCGGCCCGAGGTGGATTCCAAGCGAATCGGGGCACTTGGATACTCCATGGGCTCTTTCGTTCTCAGCCTCACCTGTGCCGTTGACGACCGTATTCACGCCTGTGTCCTGGCCGGTGGAGGGAACCTGGATGGCCCGGGCGGGTATTGGGACGGTTCAAAGCCCATGTGCCAGGGGATCCCATACGAGTCGCTCTCCTTTCTTGGCGATCGCGCCGCGGTCATCTACACCCTGCATGCATTCCGCGGGCCCACTTTGGTGTACAACGGCCTCGACGACGAGATCGTCCGTCATGATCCACGTGGTCCCGAGGCCTTCTTCCGCGACTTGCAGCAGCGGACCGCCGCCCTGTCCGGCCGCCGCGAAAGCACCTTTCAAACCGGCTTCGAACCGGGCGCCGGACATCGGCCGTGGTTCGTCACCAAACCAGTTGCGCTGTGGCTCGAACAGCAGCTCGATTTCCCAAACTGGACTCCCGCAAGCATAGAGCGGATGCCTGTCACTCACATCAGCGAATGGGCCAAAACCAACGGCGTCGAAATCGACAAATCGTACGCGACGGAGAAACGCGAAGGCGGCGCCCTGGCGCTCGGGGCCGGCGTGCCGCCTCTCACCAGAGGACAACTCAGCGTCTTCGACCAGGCACAGTGGGAGCGCGAGAAGGACCGCCTGATTTACGAGGCTTGGTTGCGCACGGCGCGCGCCCAACTCACGGGCCGGGGTGTTCTTCCGGCTTACGAGATTCGAAGAGCGCCGTCGCCCATTGCAATTGACGGCAAGCTGGACGATACCGCTTGGAAGGCCGCGCCCCTAGCCGCGCCGTTCCACTTCAACTGGTGGAAGTCCGGCGAGAAAGAAGCTACGGACGTCAGAATGCTCTGGGACGACCAGAACTTGTACGTGGGTTTCTACTGCCACGATCGCCACATCTCCGCCGCCGTGACCGAGCGGCACGGCCCGGTATCGAAGGACGATTGCGTCGAGATCTTCCTGTCTCCCAATCCGCAGAAGCCCGCGAATTACTATACGTTCGAGATTAACGCGATCGGCACCATGTTGAACCGCAACAAGGCCGATTGGTGGAACGGCCCGCCGACATGGGAGCCGGAGGGCGTTTCTCACCGCACCTCGCTCCAGAGTTCCAGCCCCAAACTGGAATCCGCCTCCGATCAGGATTGGGTGGTCGAACTCGCGATCCCGTTCCGCAATTTCGCCCGTGACTCGGCTCATACACCCCCAACGCCCGGCGAAATCTGGCGGCTGAATTTGTACCGTACCGGCGGAATCACCAACCCGCAGCAAAGCAGTTGGTCGCCCCTCCCGCCGCAGGTACACAGCTTCCACACTCCAACTGCTTTCGGATTCGTCGAGTTCGTCGACCGCTAATTCGCGCCCGCCGGAAGTACAAGACGACGACGACGCTTACGCGGAACCATCTTCGGCATTGGTGATGACGCTCAGATCCGGCTCACCTCACCAATGTCAGCGGCACGAGGAAGTTGGGACCGGTTTTGGCCGGTTGACGCGCGACTCGTACAAAGGTGATCGCAAGCCGACTTCCCGGGAGTAATCCGCAACCGCAGTCGGCGCACGCTTCCCAGATCCCCGTTTCAGAGGAGTGCGCTGGCCTCGACGGGAGTCCAACTCACATGGAGTAAGTCACATAACGATGTTGACACGGATTGCCGAGGGCTACGTGCATGCGCCGGGCGGCCGGCTCGGAGATCATCGAGACGACCGTCTGCATTCCGCCGCCGTGGCGGCAGATGCTGGTCGGGTAGCCGGAATGGTCGCTCAGAAATCTCTTAATGTCCTCCACCTCGATCGAGCCGTAGCGCGAATTGATCAGTTCGGTGATCCTCTGCTGCCGGGGAACGGA
>DATFTB010000217.1:0-17202 GCA_035262325.1 Candidatus Acidiferrum sp. | reverse complement strand
TGGTCGCCGGACCGCTGGATTTCAGCCGGAAAGAAATCTGGCCACCCAGCGGGAGATTCGCGGCGCGGACTCTTCGGAAATTGGCGAGCGGCAGCGAGGCGCCTACCAGATCGAGGCTCAGCGATTCATCGGCGAAGCGGTAGTCCACCGTGCCCGTCACGATTCCGGCGCCGCCGGTCTTTTCCGATCCCGGAGCGAAGAAGCGTAGCTCGGCGTTCGAAAAGCGCACTTCCTCCGGCGAGACGTTGAGCTGTCCGCGCAAACGGTTGAACGGGACCGTGTACGCTTCGCCGTCGGCCACATCGAGCAGTCCGGTGAGCGACGGTTCCGTGCGCGTGCCTCGTCCGTGAAACTGCCCCGTCACCAATCCTTTCAACGGATAGTTCCAGCGGGCGAGTTGCTGCAAACCTTCGATCGGCACTTGTTCGAGGTTGAGCTCACTGGTCCACTGGCAATCCGGGCAAAATTCCCAGTCCCTCAATTCCAGTTGTCCGTCAATTCCCGCCTGCGTCACGCCGCGCACGGCGTGGCCCTGCGCGATCGCCAGTTGGTTCGGTGAGTACGTCAGGTCGCCGTCGATCGTGTCCAGCCGAAAATCCGCATAGCGGATCCGCTCGCCGCGGAAGTGGCCCTGAAACGCCGGACCATCCGAAGGCCCGGTGATTTTTCCGGCCCACTCAACCGAGCCGCCGATCCGTACCGCCGCTTCGGGCGTGCCCGGCTTGTCTCCAGCGAGCGCGTGGATGAAATCGTTCCAGGGCTCGAGCGAGCCGACGTCGAGCTTCACGTCCAAGGCGGTGTTCTTCGGATCCAGTGCGCCGGTGAACGAGCCGCGCGCGGTCGGCGTCGCGAACTCCCCTTGCGCAAGCTCCAACAGGTCCCGCTCGTAGCGGTAGCGCAGCTTCCAGTCTCCGGTAACCGGTATGCGTCCGGGCGCAACCTCGTCCGGTTCCTCCCAATGCATTTTGCCCGAGAGATCGAAGTCGCGGAAATTCTCACGCCAGGATTGGACGGTGTCGGCGGAGATGACCGAATCCCAGTGCAGCTGATCGACCGGGAATCCGGCGTGGTCGATGGCCCGCGAAACCTCCGAGAGCCGGATGCCTTCGATCCTCGTTTCGGCGCGAAACCGTAATCCCTCATAGCGCATCGTGATGCGGCCCTTTACGCTTCCGCCGAGCGCATAAGCCGCGAAGTCTGGCAGCACTACGCCTTTCGGCTCAAGCCGGTAGCTCGAGCGGCTGCTCAGGTTTGCCGCATGAAAATCGAGGAAACCCAGCGTGATGTTGTCCCCTGCGAAGCTGCCTTTCCCGAGGATCTGTCCATCAGCGAACGTGCCTTCACCTCGCAGGTCGATGCGCCCCAAGGGCACCTCGGGCGTTCGAAAGGCCTCCCGGATGTCCAGAAGGTCCAGCCAGGCGCGATAGCGGTAGGTCCATTGCGCTCGGGCGAGATCCTTGGTTTCCGCTTCGAGATCCACGTGCGATCGCCCGATATCGACGACGGCTTGTTCGATCTTGAAACCGTCGCGGCTCAGCAGGAGCTTCGCCGATACGTTGGCCGGCACAGGCACGTCGCGCCGGCGCGCCAGTTCGATCGACTGCCAGTCCAAGTTCCCGACGTACAGCGGGCGGTCGGCCGAACCAGCCAGGTCGATCGTGAATTCGAGGTCTCCGCCCTCGAGCGCCACCAGTGTTTTCACGTTGTTGTACAGAATCCAGCCGTCCTTAATTTCCACGCGGTGCACACGAAGTGCGATGAGCCGCTCCTCGAAGGGCTGATTCGTTGACGGTGAACGCAGCTTCGGCAGGTTATTGGTGCCATCCTTTTCGACGCGCACGTGCAGGCGCGGCTGCTCCAGAACGAGGTCGTTCAGCCCTACCCGCCGGCCCCAGAACGAGTCGATGCGCAGGCCTACGCGCGCTTGTTCGACGCTGAATAAAGGTTCGGTGTCGGCAGGTTCCTTACCATGCACAACCATTCCGCGAATCGTGGCATGCAGCGAGAACCAACCCACCGAAACCGTTCGTATTTCGACGCGTGCTCCCGTAAGCACCTCCAGGCGATGGATGAGAATCCGCCGCAGCAGGGGGTTGGCCAACCCACTGCCCACCGCGATGACCGCCAGGGCCATCGCCAGCAGCGTCCACGTGCCGAGCATCCAGAACAGGTGCTCGAGCCACAGGATCTTCCGCCGCCGCGATTCCTTCGTCATTTCGAGTCCTCGCTTAGCAGATTGTCGACGCGAACCCTTGTGCGGCTCTCTTTCAACCATTTGTCCGCTTGCACGTTAATCGCCTGCTGCACCAGTGCTTCTTGAATGAAATCGTGCGCCGCTTCGAGCGTGGGTGGCACTTGTCCACGCGATTGCGCACGCGGAACCACCCGGATCTTGTAGTAATCGTCGATGGCCGGCTCGTCGATCTGGATGGAAGGCCGGAAGCGCGTGTCCAGGTAGTTGCTCAAGTACAATTGCGATTTCAGCATGCGCAGAATGTCTTCGTCGGTGAGCCCGCTTTGCTTTCTTCGCTCTTCGAACGCTTCGGGGCTTGAAAACGACCGTTTCAGCCGCCGCAGGCTGCGCTCGACCTCCTCGTCCGACGGTTGAGGAAACAGCGCCGCTTTCGCCTCGTTGCGCACAATCCACTGGTCGATCAGCCGGTTCAGGATCTCCTGGTCGCTTTCTGCCTTGCCATCGACGAACTGCTGGTAGCGGCCGAGCTCGCGGACATCGCTCAGCAGGATGATGTCGTTTTCAATCCTCGCGACGATGCGGTCAATCACCTCCTGTGCCCTTAGCCCCGGCCCCGCGACCAGCAGAATCGCTGCCACCAGAAGAGATGTCGCCCGGATGCGCATCAGAAGCTCGACCCCAGGTTGAAGAATATTTGCAGCTTCGGCAATCTCGTTCCTTCCTGGCAAAGCAGCGCCCCATCCCGGCAGGGAATCACGAATTGCGCACGATTGATCTCGTAGCCGAGATCGATTCGAATCGGGCCGACGGGCGTTGCGTAACGCAAGCCGAACCCGATGGTGTGCGAGAAATAGTTCAATTCATTCGTGCAGTTGTAAATGCACCTGGTCGGGTTGAATCTTCCGGGCGGTTGGCCCGGATAGGCGCTGACGAAAACCGGCTTTGGGGGAGCCCAGCGCAACGTGACCCGGTCGATGCGGCTGTACACGTTCCCGCCATCGTAAAAAATTGCCCCGCCGATTTTGGTTCCGGCGTAGGGAACTCTCAGGGGAAAGCGCAGTTCCTGGTTGAGGATGACCAGGGCCTGACCGCCCACGGGGAACCCTGACAACGAGTCGCGGGGTCCAGCCTGGTTGAGCGCGAATCCGCGCAGGGAAGTCCCGCCTCCGGCATAAAGCCGCTCGGGCAAGGGAATCAGTTCCGGCAACGGTGATTGCGTGGGAGCCGGAAAAGTCAGTGACACGGTCGAAGCATAGGGCTCCAGAATGCCGATGCGAATCGAGCGGGCGAAGCTCCAGTTCCTCGTGATCGGGCGGTAGGTCGAATTTTGCAGGAACAAGCGAACAAAATTCGCGCTCGAGCCGATCGCCGTGCCCGCGATGCTCAAGTCCGCGGTGTTGAAGGAACCTTTGGTTGCGTCCGCGGGGTTGTCTCGCGTGTCGCGAAACCAAGTCGCGCTGAACTCGGAGACGAGCGTCGGCTGGTTCCAGAGCGGCACTTCCTGCGGCGGAATGTTCAGGTTGCTCAGGGTCACCTTCCGGAAGGCGTAGCGAAACAGCAGCGATGAACGGGAGGTTAGGCGGTCGGTGAGCTGGAGGTTCCCCTCGTAGCGCGTCTGGGAAAAGGTGTTGATGTCCTGCGTCTTTTCGAGATATGCGGTCGCCTGCGTGCTGAGGTTCGTGAAATTCAGGGTATTCGGAGCAGAGTACGCCAGCAGCACGCGCCCCTGAATCGTGCTGCCGCGCAACTTAAGGCTTAACGAGTCCGCGCGACCGGTGATGTTTTCCTTCGAAATCTCGAAAATGCCCCGCGGCGCGCCTTGAATTTCACCGCCCGTGGGGTCGGTCGTACTGGCCAAGCGCTGAACTTCGAACCCGCCCCCGTAAGCGATGGTGTAGCGCTTCGCTTCTTCCACCAGGACCACAACGTCTTTCTCGGGATTGGTGCCGTTGGCGTTTTGCGGTTGAACCGTGACGCGGTTGAACACGCCCAGGTTGTACAGTTTCTGCTGCGTTTCGACAACGTCGCCTTCGCGCAGAGGTTCGCCAGCCTGGACCTTTACCTGCCGCTGAATCACGCTCGGCCGCGTGTGGTTGTAGCCCGTGAGCAGGACGCGGCGCACCCGGATTTGCTGACCCTCGACAATCTTGTAAACCAGCTTCATCGGCTCAGCCCGTTCGATCGGCAGACCGCCCTCGTCTTTCGGATCGTCTTGAGCTTTGGCTCCCCCTGGCGCGTCTTTGTTGGCGTCGGCGCGCGGTGCCGAAGAAGGGTCGGGCTCAGCACTCCAGGAGAACGTGGCGTTCGGAAACCCGTCGTTGAAATACAGAGCCAGGATATTGTCACGGTCGCTCGCCACGCTGATATCGGAAAAAGGCTGGCCGGGCAGGGAGCCCACAACGCTACGGATTTGCTCCTCCGACAATGCCTCGATTCCTTCGATTTCCAGGCTGGAGACGAGCGTTTGCTTGCCCTCCTCAATGTCGAATTGAATTACCAGATCTCCGTTCCGGCCTCCGTAATTATCCAGGATCTTGCCCTCCACCTTGGCCGCAAGAAAGCCGTTGGCGGCGTACAGGGTTCTCATCGAAAGCACGTCCGAATCGAGTAGCCGCCGGCTGAAGCGGGGCCGGACAAACAGAGAACTGGGAGAAATTGTCAGCCGTCCACGCAGCAGGTCGGAGCTGAAATAGCGATTGCCGCTGAAGTCGATCCTCAACAGTCTGTGCCGCACGCCACGATCGACCCGGAAGGTGATGGTTTCCTGGGCCCCCGTCCAGTCGGAATTCTCGTTCAGCTGGTTTCCCGTTACGAAGTATTCCACGGTCGCGTCAAAGTATCCGTCGCGCTCCAATCGCTCGCGCAGGTTGCGCTTGCCCTCTTCCAGCAGGTCGGTGTCGACCGCTCCCTCCTGGTAAATGGGAATGAGCCGTCTCAGATCGCCCCTCGAGAATTTCGCGCCATCGACGACGACACGCACCTGAGGCCCCTCCGTTACTTCCAGGGTCAGTGGCAATAGGTTCGTGGCCTCAGCCCAGTCGCCCCGGCGCAGCGATACGCGCGCGCTCAAATGCCCCTTTTTTTCGAGGAATTTTCGGATGCGCCCGATGCCAGCCTGGGCGCGCGCGGTCGTCAGTTCACTACCCGGCTTCAGCCTGAACAACCGGAGCAGCGCGGCATCGGAAAATTCGCTGTTGTTCAGCAATTGGATGGTTCCGAGGCGTGCGCGTGGCCCGGGATCGACCTGAACGATCACGTCGAGCTGGTGTGTCTCGGGGCGGGGTATTCGGTCGGCGGTAACCTTGGCCTGGTACAGCCCTTCCTCCCTTAGCGTCTCTCTGAGCCTTTCGAGGCCTTCGGCGACGTCCGCCGCCCGGTAGGTCTGTCCTAAAGACAATTGCATCGACGCCGCCGCCGAGGCTTCCGTTGGCGGTGGTTTCAACCCGCGGATCAGAACTTGATTGATAAACAGATTTTCCCGGACCAGGAAGTCCAGGCGGATTCCGTCGGGTAGCGGGAACATTTCCGCGCGCACGTCGGCGAAATTCCCTTTCTGAAAGAGCGTTCGAATACTTGCGGCCACCTCTTCCCCTCTGAGCGGCTCCCCGAGCTTTACCGAGAGGCCTCTGAGATTTTCCTCGAGGACTTTGCCGTCGTCTCTTACCAGGCGAAGGCTGCGCACGGTCGGGCCGGGGTTCGCGCCTTGCCCGGCGACCGGCTCCTGGCCGCACAGATGCCTCCCTCCCAGAATCACCATCAGGAGCACAGCACCTCGCAACCCATTGGCCCAGCAGAGTTTCATGCTTTCAATTAGTCAGACGAAGGGTAGCATGGGGACGTTGCTTCCTTGGAGCTCATTGGCGCTATTATGATGGTTCTCGTGCTGGAGCACTATTTTACGTGACTCACGCGTTTCAGGAAAAATACTCCCGCCAGATGCTCTTTGCGCCAATTGGTCCGGAAGGACAGGAGCGCCTCGGGACCGCTTCGGCTGTCGTGGTGGGCTGCGGAGCGATCGGGGCCGCTGCCGCGCAACTGCTGGTGCGGGCCGGCATTGGGCGGCTGCGGATACTGGACCGCGATTTCGTCGAAACTTCCAACCTTCAGCGCCAGAGCTTGTTTGACGAGGCCGACGCCGCCCAGGCCCTTCCGAAGGCCGTAGCCGCCGAGCGCAAGCTGCGTGCCATCAATTCCGACGTGCGCGTCGAGGGCCTGATTGCCGACCTTGGTCCCAAGAACGCCGCCGAACTCCTCGGCGAGTTTCCGCTGATCCTCGACGGCACGGACAATTTCGAAACCCGCTTCCTCATCAACGATTTCGCGGTCAAATCCGGCACGCCGTGGGTCTACGCCGCGGCGGTGGCCAGTTACGGCGTCACTATGACCATCCGTCCCGGCCAGACGCCCTGTCTTTCCTGCCTCCTCGAAGCCTCGAACGGAGCCGGTCTCGAAGAGACCTGCGACACCATCGGTGTTCTTGGCCCCATCGTCAATCTGATTGCTTCTCTCGAAGTCACCGAAGCATTGAAGATTCTTGCCGGTCGCAGCGATGCGCTCCACGGACGACTTCTTTCGGGTGACGTCTGGAGCGGGCGCTTTCAGGCCATCCAGGTCGAACGCAATCCCGCCTGCCGCGCTTGTGCGCGCGAGGACTTTCCTTACCTTGAGGGCCAAGCACAACCACATATCACCATGTGCGGGCGTGATTCCGTGCAGATTCACGAGCGGAAACGCACCCTCGACCTGAAGGTTTTGCAGCAAAGGCTCGCCCCGACGATCAGCGACGTACGCCAGAACGGTTTCCTGCTCCGCTTTCGGATTCCGCCTTACGAAATGACCGTCTTCACCGATGGCCGCGCCATTCTGAAGGGCACAAAGGACCCCGCCGTGGCCCGTTCGCTCTATGCGAAGTACATCGGCGCTTGAGTTTCGTGACCTCGATGGTCATACCCACCCCGCGGTTGCGGCCTTCCTAGACCTTTCAGGGGTTCGATGGGTTTCCGCTTGGCTTTGTGGTTTAGCGGTGGATGCCGCTTCGACCTGACGGAGTGCGCATGGCCGCGCGGTCGAGGTTTTCGCGCAGGTTCATCAGCGTCAAAAATGTGCTTAGTACCCGGGCTTTCAGGTCGTCCGTCAAATGCAGCCCGCTTGTCGCGACGCGCGCCAGTTTTTCGCCGTTTTCCGTGATGAATCCCATGATCTCGCGCTGCCGGTCGCGCGGCGAATTGCCAAGCGCCGTTTCGCGGCGCATCTCCGCACAGCTGGCTTCGAGCGACAAGGTAAAATGAAGGATACAGAGTCTCTTCTCGGCCAGAGGGGCCGGCACGTCGTGCTTGCATCCGGAGATGTGGCAGAGGTCAGTCATGGGCCCTACCCAAGTGATTTCTGATTCGTAACATTCCCGGGCCGGAAAATCCAGCGTTCATCTCGGTTGTGCCACCTATTGGCAACCGTACCTCGCCTGTCCTTCCGGTCGAGCAGGTTGCTCGAGGGCTTTCCTCGCGCGCGGAAGCCGCGGCGAAATCCTCCGAGCGCAAGCAGCGCACTCCGGCCGGTGCGCGGTCCGCTTCTAAAAAGAATTTGACACTTCCCGGAACGGCGCTGTATAAATATACAGTCGATTGAATATTTTATTCAGATGAGCGCAACCAAGACATTTCGCCACGGACAGATCCTTCGCCTCGTCAGGGGCGAACGTATCTCCAACCAAGAGGAGTTGCGCCGCCGCCTCGCGCAGCAGCGCCTCCGCGTGACCCAGGCAACCTTGTCCCGCGACCTTCATGAGTTGCAACTCGTAAAAACCACCGAGGGCTATCGCGCCGCTAGCACTCGCGCCGAGGAGGCCTTGACCGTTCCTCCCGTCACGCGGGCGCTCCGCGAATTCCTGCTCGACGTCCGCGCGGCGGAAAATCTCCTGGTTCTGAAGACTCCCCCGAGCGCTGCCCAGCCGCTCGCCGCCGCCGTGGACGCGGCCAAGTTTCCCGAAATCGTCGGCACCATCGCCGGTGACGATACCGTGCTCATCATTACGCCCAGCCGCAAAACACGCGAGTCCCTCCAGCGGAAAATCGAAGCGCAGGTGAAATGAAGGATCCCCGAAACATTGCTGTTATTGGTGTCACCGGCTATACGGGTTTTGAGCTGGCGACGCTGCTGCTCGGTCATCCCGCCCTACCGGCCCCGACCTTTTATGTCCGGGAAGCGAACGGGCCCCGCTGCCTTTCCGAGCTTTTTCCGCAGCTTCGCGGGCGCGCCGAGGCTCGCGTCCATCCTCTTTCGCTTGAGGCGGTCACGGCCAGCCCCGCGGGCACGGCATTCCTCGCTACGCCGCACGAAGTGTCGGCCGAATTTGCTCCAAAACTGCTCGACGCGGGCTTGCGCGTCATTGATTTGAGCGGCGCTTTCCGGTTTTCGCGGGCGGATACGTTTAGCTCCTGGTACAAGCTTCCGGCGCCGCACGCCCCGCGCCTTGGCGAGGCGGTTTACGGGATGCCGGAGCTCTACGCGGACAAAATCCGGAATGCCAAGCTCATTGCCAACCCGGGATGCTATGCCACCAGCGTCATCCTGGCCCTGCGCCCTCTTTCGGAAGCCGGGCTCGTTTCCACCGGGCAAACCGTTGTTTGCGACTCGAAGTCGGGCGCAACCGGCGCGGGGAAGGAACCCCGGCGCGATCTTCACTTCGCCGAAGTGGACGAAAACTTCCGCGCTTACAACCTGTTTTCGCATCGCCACACACCGGAGATTCTGGAGCACACCGGTTTTGCCGAATCGCAGCTGATTTTCACGACCCATTTGCTGCCGGTGGCTCGCGGCATCCTTTCGACGATTTACGTGCCGCTCAACGAAAAACAGTCCACCGAGAAGTTGGAGAAGCTGTACCGTGAGTTCTATGCGGGCCGCCCGTTCGTTCGCATCTGGCCGGCCGGTTCGCTGCCCGAGCTTCAGCACGTCCGCAACACGAATTTCTGCGACATCGGCTTCGCGCTCGATGCTTCCGGACAACGCCTCATCGTCGTTTCCTGTCTGGACAATCTCGGCAAAGGTGCGGCCGGTCAGGCCGTCCAGAATCTCAACCTGATCCTTGGTATCGAGGAGCAGAAAGGACTTCTATGAGGGTGGTGATCAAATTCGCGGGAGCCCTGCTCGAAGACGAGGCTTTGGTCCGCGAACTGGCCAGCCACGTCGCGACGCTCGCAAAGCACGGGCACGAAATTCTCGTCGTCCATGGCGGCGGGCGCGCTTTCACTGCCACGCTCAAGCGCATGGGCATGGAAAGCAAGTTTGTCTCGGGTCTCCGCGTTACGGATGGCGAAACGCGCGACGCCGCGGTGATGGTTTTCGGCGGACTGCTCAACAAACGGCTTGCCGGCGCCATTTCCGCCGCCGGACAGCCCGCCGTGGGCATCTCCGCGGCCGACGCCAGCTGCTTCACCGCCGCACCCTTGGTTCACAACGACGTGGAAGGTGGCCTCGGCTACGTCGGCTATCTCACGGCCGTAAACACGCCCTTCCTTGAATCGCTGTGGCGCGAAAAGCTGCTACCGGTTGCGTCGTGCCTGGGGCTCGGCGACGATGGCGAACTCTACAACATCAATGCCGATCACATGGCCGCCGCTTCGGCCGAATTCATTGGAGCCGATCAGCTGATTTATCTGACCGACGTCGCCGGCGTGCTCGACGGCGATAAGGTTCTATCGGAAATTTCTTGCACGCAGATGGACCAGCTGGTCGAATCCCGCGTCGTTTCGGGCGGCATGGTTCTCAAGCTGGAGGCCGCCAAGCGCGCGCTTGAGGGCGGCGTTCGCCAGGTCCACATCGTGGGCGGGAATCTCGCGGCGGCGACGCTGGCTCCGAGCCTGTTCGAGTCGACCGCCACAAACAGCTTTTCGCCCCTGCCCGGCACGCGCGTCCTGCGGCAGATGCTTTCCGCAGAACACGTGTCTGCATCTTCTTTTTAGTCTCTACGTTTGGGGGAGGAAGAACCATGACTGCATCGCTTGCCATTCCTGTTTCGATCGCCAAGGACCTGCTCACCGGAGCCGAATGGGGTCCGGCCGAAACGCGAGACCTGCTGCGCCGCACCGCCGAGATCAAGGCGCGGCCATCGCGCTACGCCTCGGTGCTTCGCAACAAGCACATCGCGCTGATTTTTGAGAAGCCTTCCTTGCGCACGCGCGTCACTTTTGAAGTCGGCATCCAAAGCATGGGTGGCTTTGTCGTGTTTCTGGACCACACCCAGGCGCGCCTCGGTGAACGCGAGTCCATCCCCGATGTGGCGCGGAACCTGGAGCGCTGGGTGCAGGGCGTCGTCGCCCGCGTCTATGAGCAGCGCGTTCTCGAAGAGATGGCAGCGAACATCGCCATTCCGGTCGTTAACGCGCTCTCGGACAAGTTTCATCCCTGCCAAGCCCTGGCGGACTTTTTCACCCTGGAAGAAAAGTTCGGCTCGGTGAAGGGCTTCAAGCTCGCCTATGTCGGCGACGGAAACAACGTTTGCCACTCTCTCGTCTACCTGGCCGCGCGCCTGGGTGTCCACATGCGCGTCGCGACGCCGGCCAACTATGCGCCCGACGATGACGTCCTCGCCGATGCAAAGCGCGTGGCCAAGGAAACCGGCGCTCAGATCGACCTGTTCAGCAACCCCAGCCAAGCCGTGGATGGCGCGCAAGCCGTCTACACCGATTCCTGGACCAGCATGGGCTTTGAGGCCGAAGAGAAGGTCCGCCGCAACGTCTTCAAGTCCTACCAAGTCAACCGCAGACTGATGGAGCAGGCCGCTCCGGGCGCCGTGTTCATGCACTGCCTGCCGGCACACCGCGGCGCCGAAGTGACCGACGAAGTGCTCGACGCCCCCTACTCCGTCGTGCTCGATCAGTCCGAAAACCGTATGTACGTGCAGAAGGCGATTCTGCACGCGCTTTACACCTAAAAATGCTAGTTTCAAAATTGAGGAGATAGAACCGAAGTGAATCGGACCGTTCAAAAACCGAAAAAAGTCGTACTTGCCTATTCCGGTGGACTCGATACGTCCATCATCATCCCTTGGCTGCGCGAGAATTATGGCTCGGAAGTCATCGCCATGATTGGCGACGTCGGCCAGCAGGAAGACCTCGAGGCGGCCCACAAGAAAGCCCTCGCCACCGGCGCTTCGGCCGCCTACACCGAGGATTTGCGCGAGGAATTTGTTCGCGACTACATCTGGCCCACACTCCGGGCCGGGGCGGTCTACGAGCACACCTACCTGCTCGGCACCTCCATGGCGCGGCCGGTCATTGCCAAGCGCCAGGCTGAGCTTGCGCTCAAACTCGGCGCCGACGGACTCTCGCACGGCTGCACCGGGAAGGGCAATGACCAGGTGCGCTTCGAATTGGCCTACAAAGCCATCGCGCCGAACGTTCAGATCATCGCGCCGTGGCGCGAATGGAACATCGATTCGCGCGAGGACGCCATCGCCTACGCCGAAAAACACAAGGTCCCGGTCGAACAGAGCAAGAAAAACATCTATAGCCGCGACCGCAACATCTGGCACCTGAGCCACGAAGGCGGGGAGCTCGAAGACCCGGCGAACGCGCCCAACGAGGCCATGTGGCAATGGGTGGTCTCGCCGGAGAAGGCTCCGGAAAAGCCCGAAGAAGTGGAAATCGGCTTCGAACAGGGCACCCCGGTCTCGGTCAGCGGCAAAAGACTCGGCCCGGTCGACCTTTTGAACACGCTGAACGAAATGGCCGCCAGAAACGGCATTGGCCGCACGGACCTGGTCGAAAATCGCCTCGTCGGCATGAAGTCGCGTGGCGCTTATGAAACACCCGGAGGCACTCTGCTCGTCGCCGCGCACCGCGAACTCGAGCGCCTCACGATCGACCGCGAAACCGCTCACTTCCAGCAGGCCCTGTCGGCTCGTTATGCCGAACTTGTTTACAACGGCCTGTGGTTCTCTCCGCTTCGCGAAGCCCTCGATGGCTTCTTCGACGTGGCCCAGCAGCGCGTGACGGGTTCCGTCGGTCTCAAGCTGTGGAAGGGTACGCTCAACGTCACCAAGCGCGTTTCGCCCTACTCCCTCTACCGCGCCGACCTCGCCAGCTTCACGATGGGCCGGTATAATCCCAAGGACGCGGAGGGCTTCATCAATTTGTTTGCCTTGCCGGTCACGGTGCGGCCGAAAGCCAAGGCCGAAGGCCACAACTCTTGAGTAACCCATAGGGGCGCGGCGCGCTGCACCCCATCTCGCGAGGATTCCCGGAAACTCCGAACGCTGGCTTCTCCTGCCGATACGGACTTTTTCTCGGACTGCCATGGCCGAACGCAAAGACGATCGCCTCTGGGGTGGACGCTTCGAAACCGCGCCCGACGCGCTTTTCGACGCCTTCCAGCGCTCGTTTTCCTTCGACCGCCGCCTTTTGCCTTATGAAATCGCTGTCGACCGGAGCTGGGCCAACGCTCTCGGGCGCGCCGAGGTTTTCACCGCGGCCGAGGTAGAGCAAACACTTGCCGCGCTCCACAAGATCGCCGACCGCGCGGAAGGCGACCCGGCCTGGGTCGAACAATTGGGCGCCTCCGCCGAAGACGTTCATCATTTCCTCGAACGGGCGCTCGTCGAGGAACTCGGTCCTCTGGGGTGGAAGCTGCACACCGGCCGCAGCAGGAACGAGCTTGTCTCGACCGATTTTCGCCTCTTCGTGATCGCGGCGTGCGGCGAGATGCGAGCCGCCGTCGGCGCCCTGTTGGTCCCCGCGTTGCTCGACAAGGCTAAGGCGCATCTGGGGATCCCGATGGCCGGCATGACCCACATGCAACACGCGCAGCCTATTCTGCTCTCTCATTTTCTGCTGGCCCATGCCGAAGCTTTCTCTCGCGACATCACCCGCTTCGAACGCGCCGCCGCGAGTGCCGATTCCTGTCCCATGGGCTCGGGGGCTTTGGCCGGCTGCTCTTTTGCGATCGACCGAATGGCGCTTGCGAAGGAGCTTGGGTTTTCCGGCATCACACCGAACAGCCTCGATGCCGTGAGCGATCGCGACTTCGCCCTCGACTACCTCTTTGCGCTCTCGGGCATTGCAACGCATCTTTCGCGTCTGGCAGAAGATTTCGTTCTCTTCGCCTCGCAGGAGTTTTTGTACGTCGTTCTCCCGGACGAATATTCCACCGGCAGCAGCCTGATGCCGCAAAAGAAAAATCCGGATTCATGGGAACTCTTGCGCGGAAAAACCGGCCGCATCACGGCCGCTCTTTTTAGCCTCTTCACCACGCTCAAAGGACTCCCGACCGGCTACCAGCGCGATTTGCAGGAAGACAAGGAAGCGCTGTTTGTGGCGCACGATCAGGTCGAAAATATGCTCCGGGTCGCCGCGGGCGCGATCGCCGGCACAAAATTCCGCGAAGATCGCTTGCGCGCCACCGTTGCCGATCCCGCTCTGCTAGCCACCGAGGCCGCCGACTATCTGGTCCGCTGCGGCATGCCCTTCCGCCAGGCTCACGACGTTGTGGGCCAGGTGCTTCGCGAGGCCGACAAGCAAGGCAAGCCCTGGACTCGGCTTTCCATGACGGACATCAAGAAGCTTTCGCCGCTGTTCGGCGACGATTTCCTCGAAGGAATTTCGGTCGAGAAGGCCATCGCCCGGAAGGCCGTCCCCGGCGGGACGGCGGAGGAATGCGTTCGTGCCGCGATCACAAAACTCGAACAGAATCTCAAGGAATGGCAGAACAAACCATGAGCCTTCGAGGCCGAATCCGCCTTCTACCCGGTGGAAGATTGGAGGTCGCTTCTGCGAGCGCTCGGCCCGGCCCGCGGACACCTCTGCCATGAACCACGCCCCTTCCGAAGCCGCGCTCCCTCGCGGATTCCGCTTCGCGGCCACCGCCTGCGGACTGAAAAAGACCGGCGCGCTTGACCTCGCTCTTTTGTCCAGCGACGTACCCGCCTCGGCTGCCGCCGTGTTCACGCAAAATCTAGTCGCCGCTGCCCCTGTGGTGGTCTCGAAGGCGCATTTAAGTGCGTCGAAGGGCCGCATGCGCGCGGTCATCATCAATGCGGGCAACGCCAATTGCGCCACCGGCGCGGCCGGCTATGCTGCTTCGGTGAAAACCGTCGAAGAAACCGCCCGCCGCCTCAACTGCCGCCCCCAAGAGGTCTTCGTTTGTTCCACCGGCGTCATCGGCGTACCCCTGCCCATCGAAAAAATTCTTCGCGCGCTGCCCGGGATCACGCGTAATCGCCGGTCCTCGGCTCGTTCCTTTGCCGAACTCTCCCTGGCGATCTGCACTACCGATACGCGGCCCAAAACCGCCTTCGCCTGGTTCAAAATGGCCGGCAAGCGCATTCATCTGATTGGCTGCGCCAAAGGCGCCGGCATGATTCATCCGAACATGGCTACGACTCTGGCCTTCGTCGCCACGGACGCCAGCATCGCGCCCGGCCTGCTGCAGCGAACACTGCGCGACGTCATTTCACGCTCCTTCAACGCCATCAGCATTGACGGCGACACTTCGACAAACGACACGCTGCTGGTTTTCGCAAATGGAGCCGCCGGTGCTCCTGCCATCCGGTCAGGCAGCACCGCCCACCGGGCCTTTAGCAGAGCCTTGGAAGCGGTTTGTTCTTCACTCGCGCTGCAAATCGTTGCTGACGGTGAAGGCGCCCAGCGCGTGATTGAAATCGAAGTCCGTGGCGCCAGAAAGGAAGCGGACGCGCGCCGCATCGGCCAGACCATCGCCACCTCTCCGCTGGTCAAAACCGCGTTCGCCGGCGGCGATCCCAACTGGGGCCGCATCTTCGCCGCCGCCGGGCGCGCCGGTGTCAAGTTCGATCCCGGCCGCGTGGACATTCACATGGCCGGCATTCCCGTATTGCGCCGCGGACAGCCCCTGCCTTTCAACGAGCGCGCGGCGAGCAATCGCTTGCTCGAAGAAAATGTCCACATTCTCCTCGATCTGCACGCCGGACGCGCTTCGGCGCGCTACTGGACTTGTGATTTCACCGCGGAATACGTGCGGATCAACGCCAGCTACCGCACCTAGCAGGTCCGTCTGGGCCTCGTTCATCCTGCTTACCGCCCTGCTTTGTTTGCTCTCCGGTACGCCTCGAGGCCTGGTACTTCCGGCCCGGTTTTCGCCAGGAATATTGGTTGCAAAACAAGTCAATTTTCGAGACCATTCACGGGACCACTGAATACCCCCTTCCGACCACCGCGGCACGCCCTCCGGTTTGCCCCCTGGCGGACAAGGTATCTTCAGTGCGCTCTCCGCAACTCGCGTTTAAGGTTCCG
Organism: Candidatus Acidiferrum sp.; assembly: GCA_035262325.1. Classification (GTDB taxonomy): domain Bacteria; phylum Acidobacteriota; class Terriglobia; order Acidiferrales; family UBA7541; genus Acidiferrum. The sequence continues at coordinate 1,743 of DATFTB010000217.1, read as the reverse complement.
GACAGAAGGAGCTCGCAGGTGAAGAAGCTTTACGTCGGTAATCTTCCATTCAGCGCATCGGAAGAACAGCTACAGGAATGGTTTGGGCAAGCTGGTGTCAATCCGTCGGCAATTAGTCTGATTCGTGACCGTTTCACGGGCCAGTCACGCGGCTTCGCGTTCATCGAAATCGCCAGTGACGAAGACGCAGATCGCGCGATCAACAGCCTCAACGGTCAAAACTTCGGTGGTCGGAACCTTGTTGTGAATGAAGCGCGCCCGCAAACGGAACGTTCCGCCGGTGGTGGTGGTCGCGGTGGATACGGCGGAGGGGGTGGCGGCCGCGGTGGCGATCGCGGCGGCCGTGGAGGTGGCGGCCGCGGCGGCGATCGTGGCGATCGTGGCGACCGCGGCAACCGTTGGTAAGTAGTTTTTCTTTTCCTTCCTTCTGGTCATCTTCTGTTCGTTGCTTCGGGCCGCCCTCCGAAAGCACGCGTTTCTTGTACGGCCTTTCCGCGATCGGAAACGAGAAATGTTCTTGTAACATCGGCCGAAGATCGAGCCGCTTCAAAATTCACAGCCGGCGCCAAATTTCACTGGCCCCCGGCTGGCCTTCCGTGTACTATCCCGCGAGCTCCGGAGGTCTCCCTCGAGCGGCCCCGGCCGCCTGGGCTCACCGGTTTCGACTCCGCGCTTCGGAAGTGAATCGTGGACCGAAACATCGCGTGAGTTGACGTGTTTGATACACCAGGCGAAGAAAATTCTTCGCTCCTCTCAGCCTGGAGTATATGAGATGAACAGCGTGAGCGTTGTCCGGCTCTGCTGAAGGCACCGATGCAGCTTGAGGGCGAGGCGAACCTCGCTGCCTCAGAGCGCATCAAAAGAAGGGCGCGGGAATCGACCCGCAACATGCACACGTGGCACAAACGCGACTGGAAACAGTTTTACGAGCTGGCCCGCCGTCCTTGGCAGCGCCACCGGCCGCCGCGGCCCGTCTATCCCTCCGGACTGAACCGCGTGCTGCCGGCCGCCGGCTTCAGTCTGTCTGAACTCGATGATGCCGGCGTGGACCTTGATCTCGCAGAACGCCTCGGCCTTCCCGTGGATGCCGGCCGCGTCGGTGCCTATGGTCCGAACGTCACCGTTTTGCGCGACTTCGTGCGTTCCTCGCGCCAACCGCTCTAGTCGCGCTCAAATATCTGTTGTATCCTCGCGCCGCTCTCCGAGGCGTGCGTTCCTCAAAGAATCTCCCGCTTCTCGCCCGCTTTAGGTTTCTCGGTGCCCCTTCCGCGTGTTGGTCGAAGGCACTCCACGTTTCCTTCTGGCGTCGGACCATTCTTATCTCTACCGCAATATGGAGACGCATGGCCAGGGACACTTTCAGTCCCGCCGACCAGGCCACAAATATCAAAAACCAGGAGCGGATCTTTCGGCTTGCCGGCTCGATCGACCGCGTCATTTCCCGCCACGATGCGCTGCAGTTCGAGAAATACTCGACGCACGGCCGCGCCCCCGATTTGTAAGCGACGCGAAATCCACGTAAAATCGCAGATTCGGGTTCCTTAAAAATGGCCGCTCCCTTCAACATCCTCTCAAACAGCGCGCCGCCTCCCGTGCCCGCAGCGGATTCCCGTCCGCGGCCCGATTGGTTGCGCGTCAAGTTCTTCGGCGGACCGCGCTATCAGGACCTCAAGCGCATCATGCGCACCCTGGACCTACACACCGTGTGCGAATCCGCCCGCTGCCCCAACATGGGTGAGTGCT
>DATFTB010000216.1:0-9914 GCA_035262325.1 Candidatus Acidiferrum sp. | reverse complement strand
AGGAGAAGCCCAAGGAGTTATGCAGTGAGGTACAGAAAATAGTCGCGAACGATGTGCCGTACGTGCCGCTCTGGTTTAAGGATGTGACAAGCGTGCAGCGGCGAGAGATGGGAGAAATCGCGATGTCCCCTGCGGGTGGGTACGAGTTTTGGCAAGCAATTAGACGGGGACGGCTTCGTCGCCTCCCAGCGCGGCTTCGATCTGACCGGCAGGGATGGCTCCTTCGCGGCCGAGACACCAGTGGTCTCCGCGGAGTTCCACAATCGTCGACGGCACGGAATCGCTGGTCTCACCGGCGTCCAGGATCAGCGGGATACGATCGCCAAGTTGCGTAAACACCTCGGCGCCGCTAGAGCAGGTAGGTGACCCGGAAACATTGGCGCTGGTACCAGTCAGGGGAACACCGAGTTCGGAGATGAGATTTGAGACGACCGGGCTGTCGGGCCAGCGAAGCGCTACGCGGCGAGTATTGGCGGTGACTTTAAGCGGAAGACGGTTCGAAGCGTCGACGACGATGGTGAGCGGACCCGGCCAGCAGGCTTCCGCCAGGCGGAAGAAATTATCGGGAAGCTCGCGAGCGAGAATGGTGGCGTAGACCAGCGAGTTAATCAGAATTGGGAGGGCGCGGCTCTCGGGACGCCCCTTGACGCGGAAAATTTCTTCAACGGCAGAAAGATTCACGGGATCAGCTGCAAGTGCGTAGAGCGTATCCGTAGGAACAGCAATGACCGCGCCTCGATTCAGCCAACCGGCAGCATAGCGCAGGACACGGGGATCCGGATTGGCGGCATCAACTTTCAATACCTCTGCAGACAATAGTCCTACCCTGACCTGTTCTGGAGCGGCGGCCAGAGTCCCTGGACCGCTGGTGGCGAAACTATCATACGTGTGGGCAAGGCGCAATGACGGCGGGGACGATCTCGGTACGAAGCAAGGAGCCGCCGGGCTAACGCCGGGCAGGATGACAATCGCCGCCCGGGTATAGGAAAGTGTTAGATTGAGGACGGATTCGAGAGCCTGAGCCGTCGGGAAAATGACGAGAGACCCAAGAGGACGGAGCGATTCGGACGTGACTGCCGGTTCACGAGGCACCTTGGCCGGCGTGATTGCGAGCCGGGAGAACCGCTGGCTGAAGGCGTTTCGTGCGGCGCTGCGCGGGGGGGTGCCGACGGAGACAGGCGCTGTCGGAGTGGAAGGGGTGCGGCTGGTGGAAGAGGCCTTGCGCTCCGGCTGCCGTGTCGATGCCGTGCTGTTTAGCGAGAGCGGCGAGCGGCATAGGGAAAAGCTGGCGGCGCTGGTCGGCAGATCGGAAATCCCGTTTCCGGTGCTGCGAACAACGGACCGGTTGTTTGATGGGATAGCGGACACGGAGCATCCGCAGGGGGTGGCCGCCCTGGTGGCGCCGCACCGGCTGGAGCCGCATCAATTACTCGCGACGCCACCAGGTGTATGCGCGCCGCTGCTGGTGCTGCTGGCGGGTGTGCAGGATCCGGGTAATGTGGGAACGATTGTGCGGACTGCCGCGGCGTTTGGCGCAACGGGCGCCGTAACCATGGCGACGGGACAAAGCGGAACCGCGAGCCCGTTTGCGCCGAAGGCGATGCGGGCATCGGCGGGGGCGGCGCTGCATTTGCCGATTGTGAGCGGGATGGCGCTGGGGATTTTGTTGAGCCAACTGAAGCTGAACGGGATTCGAACGTTTGCGTCCTGTGTTGAGCGCGGGGAGGCGAAAGTGATAGGCCCTTGGGAAGCGGACTGGTGCGAGCCCGTCGCACTGCTGGTGGGCAACGAGGGGTCCGGATTGCCGAAAGAGGTGGTGCAGGCAGCGGATGCGCGGATCCATATACCGATGGCGACCAAGGTCGAATCGCTAAATGCGGCGACAGCAGCTGCCGTGGTGCTGTATGAGGCGTTCCGGCAGAGGAGGGAGGCTCGGTGACGAGCGCAAAGGCAAAGAATTCTTGCCGGGCGCTTCTTTGCTTGGAGCTCATCTAAGAACGACGGGCGCGGGATCGAGCGCGAGGGGTAAAATTATGGGGAATCGCTCGGGTGACCGGCGATTGTAAAGACAATGAGCTTGTTTTCCAAATTCTCGACGGGGATGGAGACGGAAACGGCGCCAGGGTTGCAGCCCCTGGCAGAGAGGATGCGTCCGCGGACGCTAGATGAGTTCATCGGTCAGGAAAAGCTGCTGGGGACGAGCAAGCCGCTGCGGGTACAAATCGAATCCGACAATTTGAGTTCCATGTTGCTGTGGGGGCCACCCGGCTGCGGAAAGACCACGCTGGCTCGCCTGATTGCGCGGCTAACGCGGAGCGAGTTTGTGTCGTTCAGCGCCGTACTGAGCGGGATCAAAGAGATTAAGGAAGTGATGGCCGACGCGGAACGGCGTTCACGGAGCGGCCAGCGAACGATTGTGTTTGTCGATGAGGTGCACCGGTTCAACAAGGCACAGCAGGACGCGTTTTTGCCGCACGTGGAGGCGGGACACATCTTGTTCATCGGGGCCACCACAGAGAATCCTTCGTTCGAGGTGATTTCGCCTCTCCTGTCTCGGACCAAGGTGTATGTGCTGGAGGCGCTGACGGCGCCCCAGATTGTGGAGCTGCTTCGGAGAGCGCTGGAAGACAAGGAGCGCGGCCTGGGCAACGAAAACGTGGATGCCAGCGAGGAGGTCTTGTTCCGGATGGCGGCTTTCGCGAATGGCGATGCACGCGCGGCGTACAACACGCTCGAGTTGTGCGTGCGGAGCGCGAAAAAGGAACCCCGAGATTCGTCCTCGAATACCGAGGGTGGGGCGTCCAACGTCAGCAGCGGCGTCAAAAAGATAACCGCGGAACTGCTGGAAGAAGTGCTGCAGAGGAAACTGCTACGGTACGACAAAGCGGGCGAGGAGCACTACAACCTGATATCAGCGCTGCACAAGTCGGTGAGGAACTCGGATCCGGACGCGGCGCTGTACTGGCTGGCGCGAATGATTGAGAGTGGCGAGGACCCCTTATATTTGGCTCGGCGAATGGTGAGGATGGCGAGCGAGGATATTGGGTTGGCGGAGCCGGGCGCGCTGGCAGTGACTTTAGCCGCAAAGGATGCCTTTGATTTCCTGGGCGCACCGGAAGGACATCTGGCGTTGGCGCAGGCGGCGGTGTATTTGTCGCTGGCGCCGAAATCAAATGCGTTGTATCTGGCGTACGGAGGCGTGCTGGAAGACGTGAAGAAAACGGAAGCTCAGCCGGTGCCGTTGCACTTAAGGAATGCGGTGACGGGCTTGATGAAGAACATTGGATACGGCGAAGGATACAAATACGCGCACAATTTTCAGGAAAAAGTCACGGAAATGCAGTGCCTACCGGATAACCTCGTCGGGCGGACATACTACCAGCCGACAGACCAGGGGTTTGAGACTCGGCTGCGAGCAAGAATGGACGAGATTGCGAGACTGAAGAAGAACGTGCCCAGCAAAAAGTGACCAGTGACAAAAATCACCACAGGTCGCAACGGGCGCAGAAGATGAGGATCCTAAGATGAAGGCGGTTGCGCTCGTGCTTCTAGCCTACTTCAGCGCGGCGTCCGGCTGGCTTCGAAAAGCGGTGGACCGCCCGAAGGTGACGGGGATAGCGTTCGTTCGTGTGAAAGTTTCGAGTCTTCAGAACGACTCGCTTTATAGAAGCTTGTTCGAACGGCCTCTGGGCATTGGCAGTTGCATTTCGTTCGAAGGACAGTGTTACTTTGTCAACCTTTTCCAGCGGATCGAACTGGTCAAATTGGAGAATGCGGAAAATGGCAATCTCCTGGAGGCCGTTGGTTTTTACACGTCGGACGTCAAGGCAATGCACGGCTTTCTTGCGGCCCACGGATACAAGCCCGGTGAAATCATCTCCGATCGGCATGGAACGGCTTATTTTGAAGTCCGGGACCCCGAGAGGCACGGACTTTTCTTCGTTTCCCAGCCCGAAGGCATCGGCGCATCGACCAGCGGCGGGCCACGGATCGCTGGCGATATCCTCCATGCGGGGTGGGTGGTTCGGGATCGCGAGGCGATGGACAGGTTTTACAGGGACGTGCTGGGGTTTCGCGTGTACTGGCACGGCGGGATGAAGGACGGGGAAACGAATTGGGTGGACATGCAAGTGCCGGAGGGAACCGACTGGATCGAGTACATGCTGAACGTGGCCGCGAATGCGGACAAGCGAACACTAGGCGTGATGAATCACATTGCCCTCGGGGTGCCGGATGTGCGCGCGGCGGCAAACCAGTTGGAGAAGGCGGGCGTCAAACTGACAGAGCAGCCCAAAATCGGGCGGGATGGGAAGTGGCAATTGAATTTGTATGATCCGGATGACACCAGGGTGGAATTGATGGAGTTCACGCCGACAGAAAAGCCGTGCTGCGCCGAGTATACGGGGCCACACCCGAAGCCATGAGAGTGAGCCTACAGTTCTTGGTTTACAGTTGCCAGTTTCGAAGAAGATTAGCCCCAGCCCCGTGCTTACAAGCCACGGCAGGAGCATGCTGCGCGCCGTTCCTGATCGCTCTGGCGATTGTTCTTTGGCTGTTTCCCTGCCCCGAGCCGACATGCGCCCAAAACCTCGACAAAACGGTGATGAACGTGGACGAGGAGGTCACAGCGTTTGCGTACGCTCCCGACGGGCGGATCGTCTTTTCCGTAAGAAGAATGTACAAGGCCAAGAAATACGACCTGCAGCGGGACGATATTTTCATCCTAGAGTCGAACGGTAAGAGAAGGCGGATTTTTACCGGTGAAAAATTCACGCACGGAGACAAGCCGTTCACTTACCAGGTGGAATCGTTCAACTGGTCGCCGAACGGGCACATCATCGCGGTGGAACTCTTCACCACGACCGTAGATCTGGACGAGGGAAGAGGCGAGGACGCGCGCGCGCTGCTCTTGCTGGACGACGGCGGGCACGAGCTGCACCCGATGGTGGGACCCGATCCGCTGGTAATGAACGCGGAAGGCCCCATGTGGCTGCGAGACAATGCAACGCTCGTCTATCTGACCGAAGACGTGCAACCCCGCGAACTCTTCTCCATGCGGTATTTGTACGTTTCCGGCGGCCCGGAAACGAAGGTGTTCGAAGGGCGCACGTTCATTGCGGCCGCGCGGATTCCTGGAAGCAATTCGGCGATTGCGGTGGAACGCAACCGCAACATGGACGGGCCCGCGCGCCTGCTGAAACTGGATTTACTCGCGCAGGATGACAAGGAGCTCGCGACCCTCGAAGGCTATACGGGCGGGCTTTCGGTTTCGCCCAGCGGAACCAAAGTGGCCTATTTCCTAGACCGCGAGGTGATGGAGGTGCGGAACCTCGAGTCGCCGATCGAGGCCATACGCCTGCGCGTGGGGTTGGGCGTAGTGCGGTGGTCAGCGGAAGAATCCAGAATTTATCTGAAGCGCACGGTAGAGAAGAAATCGGCCGACCTGGTGACTGTGCGATTGCCCGAATTCATCGCCTATCAGAAGACGCAGAAGATTCCGGTGCAGGAGCCGACGCCGCAAGTGCTTTTGCACGGGCTAGCGATCCGGGAGTATGGAATCTCGCTGGATGGCAAGTACCTGGCGGTGGTGTTGCCCGGGAAAAGGAACCTGCAGATCTTTGGATTTTAGCCGCGATCCTTCCTGCGGCCACGGCTCGGATTCGGGGTTGGCGTCTTCTAGCCTCTAGCTCCAGTCTCCAATTTCCGTCTTTTGTGCTCCACGAGAACGCACGCGTCCTCCACGACGGTAAGACCGGCGGCACGCGCCTTTTCAGCGGCGGCGGCGTTCGTGATGTCCTGCTGAAGCCAGAGAACCTTTGCGCCGATGGCAATGGCGGAATCAGCGACCGTCGGAACCTCTTCGGACCGTCGAAAGACGTCGACGATGTCCACGGGTTCAGGAATGTCTTCGAGGCGGGCGAAAGCCTTGATGCCCAGAACTTCTGATTCGTTCGGATTGACGGGGATCACGCGGTAGCCGGCGGATCGTAGATAAGCGGCTACTTCGTGGGAGGGACGAAAGGGATTGGACGAGAGGCCAACGACAGCGATGGTCTTCGAAGAACGGAGAATGTCACCGATGGGATCGGAAGACGGGGTGGCTGCGTCGGGGCGGTGGAGGTTCATGGGCGAAGTTGGATGAGTTATGTGAGAGCAAAGTTATACGCGCCCGGTTTATTGCGGCGCGAGCACACCGGGCTTGCGCCGTTCCAGCGCACAACTGACGGCGCCGAGGAGTTTGGTGTTTTCCGGAGGGCTCCCGACGGAGATGCGAATCGCCTCAGGAAAACCCATCCAGCCAAGCGGGCGGACGATGACTCCTTCAAGGAGGAGTTCATCGCAGAGAGATTTCGCATGCGGGCCGATGGGGATAAAGAGAAAGTTGGTTTCGCTCGGGACGGGCGAAAGGCCAAGCTTGCGGAGTTCGCTGTAAAGGCGTTCGCGCTCCTGACGGTTCATTTCGACCGAGCGGCGAACGTGTTCGGTGTCGTCGAGAGCCGCCAGTGCGGCGGACTGCCCGACGTTGGTGACATTGAAGGGGGTGCGCAGCTTGTTCATTTCGGCGACAAGCGTGGGGTGGCCGATGCCATAGCCGATGCGCAGTCCTGCTAGGCCGTACACTTTGGAGAAGGTACGAAGAGTAAGGATGTTGTTGTAGTGGCGGAAAAGCTTGAGCGCTTCGGGGAGATCGGTGCGAGCGGCGTACTCGCGGTAGGCTTCGTCAAGGACGACGAGGACGTCGCCAGGGACTTTTTTGAGGAAGGCCGCGAATTCGGAGGCGCCGAAGGCCGTGCTCGTAGGATTGTTGGGGTTGGCAATATAGATGACGCGGGTCTGCGGAGTGACGGCGGCAGCGATGGCGTCGAGGTCAAAGGCAAAGTTCCTCATGGGGGTTTGGACAAGGGTGGCGCCACTGGCGCGAATGGCGATGGCAAAGAGCGTGAAAGAGCCTTCACTGGTGATGCCATCCAGGCCAGGGCGAAGCAGAACGCGCGAAGCCAGATCGATGATTTCGCTCGAGCCGAGGCCAACAAAAACCTCCTCGAAGCGCACGCCGAAGCGGTCGGCAAGGACCTGGCGGAGATGCTTGCTGCCGCCATCGGGATACCAGTTGGCTTCGCCCAGAGCGTGGCGGGCGGCTTCCATGGCCTTCGGAGAAGGCCCGAGAGGGTTTTCGTTGGAAGCAAGTTTGACGGCGTGGATCTTGAGGTCCTGCTCCACTTCCTCGACGGGCTTGCCGGGAACGTACGCGGGCAGGCCCTGGATGTAATCGGGAATAAGTTCTTCGAGAGTGTGGGTCATGAGTTTATTTTATGCCGAAGATTAGCGTTTGGGGAGGGGCTCCCCGCAATCAGTAATCGGCAACCGCGGGAGCACAACGCGCCTGCTACTTGTTACTGGCGGCGCTCAGGGACTTTAGTTGGGCGACTTCCGTTTCAGTGAGAGGACGGAATTTGCCGGGTGCAACGTCAAGGATGAGCGGGCCGAGTCGCGTGCGTTTGATTTTTTCGACGCGAAAGCCGACGTGATCGAACATGCGGCGAATCTGGCGATTGCGGCCCTCGATAAGAATGATTTCGTACCAGGGATTAGGAGCGTCTTCGACCAGGCTGATCTTGGCGGGAGAGGTTTTCACGCGCCGACCATCGTCGAGTGTGATTGTGACACCATCGCGGAGGCGTTGGACGGTCTTTTCATCAGGCTTGCCGCTGATCTTGACGCGATAAGCTTTGGGGACGTGGGCAGCAGCTTTCGTGAGCTGCTGGGCGAGTGCCCCGTCGTTGGTCATGAGCAGCAGGCCTTCGCTCGCATAGTCGAGGCGGCCAACGGGATAAAGCCGCTCGCGAACGCCCGACATGAGCTCGATGACGGTGCGCCGGCCTTCGGGGTCGCTGACGGTCGTTACGTAGCCCTTAGGCTTATGGAGCATGAAATAGAGGAGCTGCCCGGCGGGTTTGAGGGGCTGGCCATCGACACAGATGGTGTCGGCGGACGCGTCCGCTTTGCTGCCGAGTTCGGTGACCAGTCTGCCGTTTACCGTAACGCGGCCGGCCGTGATGATTTCTTCGGCTTTGCGGCGCGAAGCCACGCCGGAAGCAGCGAGAATTTTTTGAAGGCGTTCGGACGGCATGGGAATGGCCGATTTCATCAAGAGCTGTGCCCAGCGCACTGCAATACGCCGAGATACTTGCTCCACGGACCAACAGCCTCGCGATATTGGTGAGCCATGATCCTTGATATCTGGTGCAGATGTGTCAAGTCATGAGCCGCCCACGTGGCCAGCAACTCGGAGAGGGTGACGGCCCCGAGCGCCGGATGCCGTCCGCGGCGACCGAAGTCCTCTTGCCGCAGATTCAAGGCACGCAGCTCGCCGAGACTCTCCGAGCGCGTGCGGGCAAATTCATCCAATAACTGGCCGAGCGACTTGCCTTGGCTCTCTCGCTGCTGAGCCCAACGATCGAAGGGCTCGAACGCTTTGGCCTCGCCAAAATGCAGGATCATCCTGGCCCGAGGCATCCAATCGGTGCGTTCACCGTGAATCAGGTGGCCGACGACGTCGAACGCGCTCCAGGTGCTGTCCCCTTCATTTCGCAGGGTCCATCTTTCAGGTAAATCGCGGAGAAGCGCATCAAGCACTGCGGGAGTCCGGGTGAGAAGCGCGATTGTATCGGGCAAGTTATGTTCCATGATGCTCCTCGATTCATAGGCAGCAATTTTCTGGAGGCTTTGATTGTACCGAGGCGCCTCGCGCGTCAGCGGAGCACTCCCGCCTAGCTCGATTTCCTGGCCTTCGCGGGCTTCTTGGAATTGGCCACGGAGTCGACTTCGGCCTTGCTGAGCAAGCGGTAACGGCCCGTAGGAATGGCCTCGAGCGTGAGTGGGCCGAGGCCGACACGCTTCACTTTCTCTACCGGATGATTCTCGCGGAACAGGACGCGGCGCAACCCATCCATTTTCCCGCCGAACATCCGCACTTCGTACCAGAAATTGGCGGCACGGCCGCGAGTGGCGTCCGGTTGACGAACGGTTTGCAGCTTGACGCCGGCTTCCTTACCGAAACGGTCGAGTTCTTCAAGCGTGAGGCGTCCCTTGATTTTGATGTGGTAGAGTTGAGCGAAGCTCGACCAATTTTTCAGCATTTGCGCGGTGAGCCCCCCATCGTTCGTAAGCAAAACGAGACCACTGGCAGTGTAATCGAGACTCCCGACCGGGTAGACACGCTGCGGAAACCCACGAAGAAAGTTACGGAGGGTCTTGCGTCCTTCGGGATCCGTGAGCGCCGAGACGACCTCGGTGGGCTTGTGCATCAGCAGATAGGCGTGCCGCTCTTCGGACTCCACCGTTCGACCGGCGGCCTCGATTTTGTCCTTCGAGGGATCGGCTTTGGTGCCGAGTTCGGTGACGGTCTTACCGTTGACCCGAACCTGGCCGGAAAGAATCAGCTGCTCGGCGTGACGCCGGGAAGCGATGCCCGCGTGAGCGATAATCTTTTGAAGACGTTCGAGCATGGCGGAGTAAGGATAGCAGAAGCGGAGAAATCCGCTACCGCGGCGCGGTGTGGGAAGTCACGTCACGCTAGTCGGCGGATGTCGATTTCGCACTAGGCTTGGGGGGGTCCTCATCAAGCTGGCCGGAGGGCATGCCTTCGGCCGTGGCAGCGGCCTCTTCCTCGCGGAATTCCTCCGCTACGGCGAGCTCCCGCTCGACCTTGGACATGGTTTGACCGACATTAGCAACGTCGGTCTCGCGGTGAAATTCTGAGACTTCGTCTTCAGACAGCGGGGCAGCAACCCCTTCGTCGGTGCCGAGCGCTTCGCGGGCGAGCGCTTCGAATTCCTTCAAGCTCGGGAGTTCATCAAGATCGCTGAGGCCAAAGCGCATCAGAAATTCCTTCGAAGTTTTGTAGAGGATGG
>DATFTB010000215.1:0-13422 GCA_035262325.1 Candidatus Acidiferrum sp. | reverse complement strand
GCGGCGAAGTCCACCCTGGCGCTCCCCCAAAATATTTCGGCATTCCGTGGTCAGTATCCGGATAAGCTCAACGGATTTTCCTATTTTGACTTTCAGAAGCTAGACTGGACCGCGGTGAAAGCCAAATGGATTGCCGAATCAAGCAAATCCGCTCAGACGGCAAAATCCAACGAGGCCGCCGACTCCAACAAGAAGTTCACAGACTGGCTCAGCCAGGTAAATCCTGAGGTTTTCCCCCACCACCTACACACCTTAATCGGTGCCTCGTGGAAAGACGCCAAGGGTGTCCACTTTGAGGAATGGCTCGACTAAATCTGCCGCGCAATCGCCGGTCGCCGCTCGAATAGCGCCGGCCTTTTGCCCAGCCCGCGGCACGAAGCGCCTGAGGAAGTCCTTCTTCCGACTGAAATTATTATGAGCCGCACCCCGATCACCTCCCTTTTCGTGTTCTCGCTTTTTCTCTGTGCCGAGCCCTCCCGACCTCAGGAGCCAGCCGCCGTTTCCGAGCAGACCGTGCGCATCAGCGTAGAGCGCGTGAACGTTGGCGTGATCGTTACCGACAACCGCGGCAAACTGGTCGAGGGCCTCCGACGGGAGAATTTTCATGTCACCGACAATGGCGCCGTGCAACCCATCACCGACTTTCTTTCCATCGACCAGCCCGCTCAGGTTCTCCTGCTCGTCGAAGCCGGACCGGCCGTTTATCTTATCCAAGACGCCCATCTCTTTGTCGCAGACTCGCTACTCGGCGGCCTTTCCCCGGGGGACCGCATCGCCCTCGTCCGCTACAACGATGCTCCTTTAGCGCTGCTCGATTTCACCACCGACAAGCGAATGGCGCAGTCGGCGCTCGACCAGATCCAATTCAACCTCGGTTACGGGCAGCTCAACCTCTCCTCAAGCTTGAACACGGTCCTGGACTGGCTGGCGCGCGTCCCTGGGAAGAAAACCGTCGTGCTCATCTCGACCGGCGTCGACACCTCGCCCGAACCCATGATGCAGGCGCTCTTGGGCCGTTTGCGGGCAGACGACGTCAGGACCCTCTGCATTTCCATGAGTGGCCCCCTGCGCAACGGCAAGGATGGCACCAAACGCCAGATCCAACAGACGCAAGCTGCCTTTGAGCAGGCCGATCGCTGGTTGAAGTCGCTTGCGGAGGCTAGCGGAGGGCGCGCCTATTTTCCCGCAAACGCCAAAGAGTTTCAGGAAGCGTATCGGCAGATCGCACTGCTCGTGCGCCACGAATACAGCCTGGCGTTCGCCCCGCCTGTCGCCGACGGCGCGGTGCACACGATCGACGTTCGCGTGGATGAATCGACGGAAGCCGGAAAACGGTCAGGGTTCATCGTGGACCACCGCAAGGCCTACGTCGCACCCAAGCCACCCACTGGACCTTAGCCCGGTCGCGAACGGGATCAACCTAGCCCGGAATGGCCTTTGGGTCGTGGCTCAAGCAATCCCGCGCCGTCACTCAAACTCCTTCAGCGTGCGCGCCATCTCCCGCAACCGCTCATCCACTCGCCCAAACACGCTGTCCCCGTCGAATTTTCCCGCGCCGTTGCGGCTGCCCGCCGGGACCCCGGTCAGCAATTGCACGCCTTCCTCGACACGAGCAATCGGCCAGATGTGAAATGCTCCTTTAGCCACAGCGTCGATCACGTCTTCCCGGAGCATCAGATCCTCCACGTTCGCCAGCGGGATCATGACCCCTTGTGTGCCGGTCAGTCCTTCAATCCGACACGTATCAAAGAAGCCTTCGATTTTTTCGTTCACGCCACCGATCGCCTGAATATCACCCCGCTGGTTCATCGATCCGGTCACCGCGATGTCCTGACGCAAAGGCAGATCCGCGAGCGCCGAAAGAAGCGCATAAATCTCCGTGGAACTGGCGCTGTCGCCGTCCACACCGGAGTACGACTGCTCAAAGCAGATGCTCGCGGCCAAGGACAGCGGTTTGTCTTTCGCAAAGCACGCGCGCAGGTATCCGGCGATGATGTGCACACCCTTATCGTGAAACCGGCCGCTCAGATTCGCTTCCCGTTCGATATTGATCAACCCCGCTTTGCCCAGGGCGGCCGTCGCCGTTATCCGCACGGGCTTGCCGAACGAGTAGCCGCCGATTTCGAGCACGCTCAACCCGTTCACCTGTCCCACGCATGACCCCGACAAATCCACAAGCAGCGTCTGCTCCTCGATCATTTCGCGAATGCGTGTCTCAATCAGATTGTGCCGTTCGATCTTCGACGCGATCGCCGCCCGCACATGTGCCGCCCTCACAACATTCTCGTTCGAAGCCGCGGCAGCATAGTGGGCCTCGCGTGCTAGGTCCGCAACATCCACGAATCGTGCCGTCACTTTGTTCCGTCGTCCGGCCTTGCGCACGCCGTGTTCCAGAATCGCGGCAAAAGCGCCGCGATCGAACGGATAAAGATTCTCTTTTTCGCTCAGGCTGCGAAGCCGTCCCGCGTATTCCTCGATAACCCGGTCGCTCATCGGCATTTCTTCGTCAAATTCCACCCGCACCTTGAAAATCTTCCGAAAGTCTTCTTCGTAATCGTAAAGAAGCTCATACAGATCGCGGTCACCGATCAGGATCACCTTCACATTGATTTCGATCGGTTCCGGTTTCAGAGCCGTCGTCGTGAATGGATAAAAACTCTCGAAAGGCTGAATCTCCAGGCGGTTGTGATTCAGCGTGCGCTTCAAGGCCCGCCACACACCCGGTTCGGAAAGTGCCTCGATCGAATACATGATCAAAAACCCGCCGTCGGCGCGCAGCAAAGAACCGGCGCGCAGATCCATGAAATCGCTCGTCCAGCCGCCGCGCGCATCGTAGGTGCGTTGAATCGTGCCGAACAAGTTGGCATACGTCGGCGTGGTCTCGAAGATTACCGGCGGCGAATCCTCGTGATTGTGCGCCAGGATGACATTCACCCCGTAAACGCGGAACGGATCGCGTTCTGGCCCGGGCATTCTTTGCAACGCTTCGGGCGTCTCCTGCGCCTGTTCCTCTTCTCCTTCACGTTCCTTAAAGGGTCCGAGGTTGTCGAGCAGGTGATGCCGCACCTCTTCAAGGTACTCGGCAACGTCCGCACCCGGGTACTTTTCCTTCAGCTCTTCGATCACTCCATCCACCAACACGGAGGCGGCTTCCTGCTCGAGGTAGCTCAACTCGCTCGCCAGTTCCCGCGAAAGTGTGAGCGTCTTGCGGTACACCACCGTGAATTCCTGCCGGAACTGCTCGTACTTGCGCTCGATTTCCTCGGCCACCCCGCTTTCGAGCTTTCCCTCGTGCACCATCTTGGTGATGTCCTCGATTGGCACCATTTGCCCTTCGAGAACCGGGAAAATTTCCGGCAAAGCGACGGCGCCCACCTGCATGTGGCCGAGCGCAAACTGGTCCCGCGCAATACGCCGCGTGAAATCGTCCATCAGGTCCTTCTCGCGCACGGAAAACCGCTCGACGATGCGTCCCTTTTGCCTCTGGAACGGTTCCCCTTCGAACACCTGAGGAATTCGCCGGCGCAAAAAGTCGATCCCCGCCTGCACGTCTTTCTTGAAGGCGTTCGCTGAACCACGCGTCACGGTCAGAAGGCGCGGCCTGTCGGAAATCTTGAAATTGTTCACATAACAGCGGTCCAGGGAGGGCTTGGTGACGGGGTGCAAATCCTCGATCATCTGCGCGATCGTCCCGCCGCGGCTGGTGCCCGCCAGCCCGCACACGAAAACGTTGTACCCAGGCGCGGACAGTTCGACGCCCATCTTCAGGGCGCGCAAGGCGCGCTCCTGCCCCACGAAGCCTTCGCGCTTCTGGGCCTGCGCGGTGGTTTCGAAAGGAATGCGGGAAAGCTCGCAGCGCCAGCGCAATTTTTGCGGGCCCAGCTCCACGAGTCTTCGATCCGAATTAAGGTTCGTCTCACTCATTCGAGCGCGTACTCTAGCACAGACCGAACCATCTCGCGGGGCTTTTGCCAACCCCGTCGCACAAGCAGTTACGCTTGTTCGGTCCCGAGCCGCTCCCGGCTCTCCATGTAAACCCGGAAAACCCCCAGCGCCGCCGCGACTACCGTCGGCCCTATCACCAATCCCAGCAGCCCGAACACCTGCAAGCCGCCCAGGATGCTCAAAAACACCAGCAGGTCGTTCAGACGCGTGCGGTTGCGCAACAGCAGCGGTCGCACAAAATTGTCCGCCAGACCGGCCACGCCGCCGCATATCGCAACCACGATAATCGCCTTGCCCCAATGCCCGTTCACTCCGAGCCACAGCGCCGCAGGCACCCAAATCAGCGCCGAACCAACCACGGGCACGATCGAGAAAAAAGCCACCAGCAAACCGAGGAACACCGGCGCTTTCACTCCGGCCAGTGCAAACGCTGTTCCTCCCAAAATTCCTTGAATCGCTGCAATCAGCAAAGCCACGGCGACGCTCGCAAAAATCAGGTCCCGCGATTCGGACAGCATGCCGTCCTGAAGCTGTTTCTCAAACGGAATGAGGTGGCGAACCGCGCGCATGATCTTTTGGCCGTCCCGAAACATGAAAAACAGCGCAAAAAGCGAAATGAAGAGGTTCAAGAAAAGGGAGAACAGATTCTTCACCATCAGCCCGAGGCTCGACGCAAGATAGGCTGCTATTCGCTCCGCCCGCTGACGCAGCGGCCCCACGAAATCGATGTCTTCGATGGAGCGCGGCAGATGCTGGCGGATCCAGTCCGCCACAGCCGTCGGAAGCGTTCCACCCTCACTCAAGAAGGAGTGGATCCGCGCTGACGCGTCGATGGCCTCGCGCGCTGCGTAGAGCAGCACAAACAGTACCGGCAAAATCAGCAGCAAGGTCACTCCCGCCGCGCAGAGCAGGGCCGCCGCGGTCGGCCTAAAGCGTTTTTCCAGCCTCTCGTACACCGGGTAAAAGAAAATGCCAAAGATCGCAGACCACGCCAGCGGAGCGGCAAACGGCTCGATGATCAGGAAAACCAGATAGCCCAGCAACACTAGGGCCCCGTAGGAAAGGACGGTGGTCAACCTGTCACTCGTTGACGTGTTTCGGTTGGCTTCGGTCATCGGCGTTATATAATCCATTGAGTTACTGTGAGAGGGTTCGTGTTGGACCCGTCGGACGTCACGCCGCGCCCAGGGGAAGCCGCAATCACATGGCCTTACGAAAGATCCCGTTCAATTACGCGCAGGCGCGCCTTCTTGCTGTACTTGCTTTAATCAATTTTGTCAACTTCGCCGATCGCCAAGTCCTGAATCCGCTGGTGCCCCTTTTGCGCCAGCACTTCGGCGTAAGCGATGCGCAACTCGGCTCCCTGCAGATGGTGCTTCTCGTCGTGCTCGCTCTGGCCAGCATTCCTTCCGGGTATCTTGCCGACCGCTTCAACGAGCCCAAAATCATCGCTGCCGGCGTAGTCTTTTGGAGCCTTGCCGCGATTGCCAGCGGCCTGGCCCCGACATTTTCCATGCTCATTCTCGCCCGCTCCCTGGTTGGCGTTGGCGAAGCTGCCTACGCCCCTGCCGCCCAGTCGCTCATTTCCGACTCCTTCTCCAAGGACAACCGCGCCCTGGCTCAGTCCATTTTCGCTTCGGGCATGATTCTGGGCGGAGTTTTTGGCCTCGCTCTCGGCGGGATTATGGGCGAGCACAGCGGCTGGCAGCACGCCTTCATCTTCGTCGGCGTACTCGGCCTGATCCCCGGCCTCTCAGCACTCAAGCTGAAAGAGCCCCCGCGACGCCCTCGGTCGGAGGTCGTCGGCATCGGGCAACTCTTGCGCGTGCCCGCCTTTGTGGCCATGATCGCGGCGGGCATCTGCATCACCTTTTCGAGCGTCTCATTCGTCACCTGGGGCATCGACTACGCCACCAACTACAAAAACTTCAGCATCAAAGAAGCCGCCCTTTCCCTCGCGATCATTGCGCTTCTCGCGTCGGTTCTCGGCGCTCTCTCGGGTGGATTCTTCGCCGACCGCTTGCAGAAGCGTTTCATCTTCGGGCGCGTCATGGTGATCGCCTGCGCGTTCCTGGTTGCTGCTCCCTTTCTGCTGCTCTCCATTCAATCCGAAGAAAAGTGGCTGGTGCTCGCCGGCTTCTTTGTTTCCATGTACTTCATGTCCTGGTACCACGGGCCAACGACCGCGGTCATCCACGACCTTACGCCGCAACGCGCGCACGCAACCGCAATCGGAGTCTACATGTTCGCGACGCAATTGCTCGGCGCGCTGGGGCCCCTGTTCATCGGCCGCATTTCGGATCTGAGCGACCTCGAAATCGGCTTGCAGGCAGCAGCCGGGGTAACGGTTTTTGGCGCCCTGCTCTTGTTGCTCGTGATTTACTTTATCCGCCGCGACGGCCTGCACCACCCCCGCCTCGCGGTCTTCCGCGCCGAAGACGACGCCGGCGTCAAGGCCGAGCCCCAGTTCACCGACTGACTTTATTCCTGAATTTTATTTTCTGGACGCAACCGAGAGTTCGCCGCCGGGGTTTCCTAAAGCGAGGGAACGATCCAAAGCGATGGCCATCCCGAAGCGAACGAAGGGGTGTGCTTTTGCTTCCCTGTCCTTTGCTACTTGATTCCCAGCAGCTCGATCAGGCGCGTCACCTCTTCGCGCGGCACATCATACAGCGGCCGCTCGTCTTCCTCTTCCAGCCGTTCGCGAATGTATTCAGCGGCCACAAAACTCGCTTCGCGGTCGGTCAGGTCGCGCCCCGCCTTTGCCCGGAAGTCGACAAAAGCCGTGTGCGCCAGGCCAACAATATGCCCTTCCTCGTCGATCACGAACTTCGAATCAATCGTGTCGCTGTGCCGCGTGGCAATGCCATTCCAGATGTGCGAGAAACTCACTTTGTAGGTGTGCCCGCTGAGCTTCGAGACCACCTCGAACGCGCTCACGAACTGGTTCATGGCTCCGTTGTTGGCTAATACGGGTAGCGATGGCACGGTTTCCCCCTCGCACTTCTCACTATCCGGACCCGGAACCCATCGATCCGGCGCTCAACGAACCTCAGTTCGCGCCCAGCCAGTTTCCAATTTTCCGCGTTCCGGTGTCAACCCCGCTCGCGACCGCAGCAAGAGGCTACACGGCGCTCGTCACCAGCTCCGAGAACGCTCGAAATAATCCGTGCCCTCTCGAATCACTCACCGAAGGCGCGGCACTTGAATCCACGGGCCAACTCGAATTCAAGTCCATCTCAACTGAACCAGGCTACCCCATCGCATTTGGCCTCGGTATTCTGGCCGCTTCCGCCGTCACATCCGTATACTTCAACCCCGCGCCCGTATTGAAAAGCACGACACGGTCCTCCGCCTTGAGGTAACCGGCCTTCAGCAGATGGTCATAGGCCGCGGTCGCCGCCGCCCCTTCCGGGCACAGAAAAATCCCCTCGTTTCTGGCCCAGTCTCTTAGCGAACTGAGGATTTCCTCGTCCGGAACGGACACCGCCAGGCCTCCCGAGGCACGCAGGATCTCCAGCATGATGTAATCCCCGTAAGGTTTCGGCACTCGCAAACCCGCGGCGAACGTCGCCGCATCCTTCCACATCTCGCTGGCCTTTTCGCCGTGCTCAAACGCGCGGACCACCGGAGCACAGCCCGCCGACTGCACCGCGATCATCCTCGGCTTCCGTCCCGCGCGCACCCATCCCAACTCCTCCAACTCCGCGAACGCTTTCCACATCCCGATCAGACCGACTCCCCCGCCTGTCGGATAAAAAACCGCTTCCGGATACTCCCACCCAAGTTGCTCCACCAATTCATACCCCATCGTCTTCTTGCCTTCCACGCGAAATGGCTCTTTAAGCGTTGAAACATCGAACCAGCCTTCGATTTCCTTCCGCTCCGCCACCATCCGGCCGCAGTCGGAAATCAATCCATCCACCAATGTGACATTGGCCCCATACAAGCGGGCTTCCAGGTAATTCGCGAAAGGCACATCCTTGGGCATGAAGATGTGCGCCTCAAGTCCCGCCGCGGCGGCGTATGCTGCCAAAGCACCTGCGGCATTTCCCGCTGAAGGCGCGGCCAACTTCTTCAATCCATAGCCCCGCGCCATCGTCACCGCCATGGCCATGCCTCGCGCTTTGAAGCTTCCGGTCGGATTCGCTCCCTCCTCCTTCAGATAGGCGTTCGGATACCGCCGGCTGCGAATCATCGGTGTCCAGCCCTCACCGAGTGTGACGGGCTCCGCTTCCGGAAGAACCATGCGATACCGCCACATACCGGCAGGTTCGGAAGCACTCCCGCCTCGGGAAACTTCCTCACGGCGGGCGAGTCCGCCTAAGGCCGACAAGTCGTAGCGTACGTAAAGGGACCCGGCACAATGCGGGCACACCGTGCGCGGCCCGTTCACAGGGAACTGTGACTGGCAGCGGGAGCACTCGAAATAGGTAATTTTCGCCACCGAGCGAAGATAGCAGGCCCGCAAACTCACGGGCAAGTTGTCGCCGCCCGGACGGAAAGAAGCGCTACTTCAAACCGTGGACCCGAGTATATGATGCGCGTCTCAACCGGCGCCGACGAGCGATGCGCGTTGCCCCGCCTCAGGCTCGGAATGACAGCGCGTGGCTGCTATTCTTCGCTGGTTGTCGAGGAAACCATTTGCCTCCAGCCTCCAAAACGACGCGTCTCCTTGTGACTGGCGGCTTGCTGCTGTTCGGCCTAGGTTCGCTTCTTCTCGCGCTCCTCCGCGGACATGCTTCGGTGATGGCTCTCCGTTGGGCGGGCCTGTTTTTTCTACTCTGCGGTGGCCTTCGCAAACGCTCTCTTACCTACTGGATTTTCTTCGCCGTGCTTTTCGGTCTCGAATTGGGCCTCGATTCACCGCCCTTCGCCGTGCATCTCCGTTTTCTTAGCGATATTTTTCTCCGCCTGATCAAAGTGATCGTGGCGCCCCTTATCCTTGGCACTCTCGTCACCGGTATTGCCGGCCACGGCGATGTGCGCAAGGTAGGCCGCATCGGTCTCAAGAGCCTCGTGTACTTCGAAGTGGTCACAACGATCGCGCTGTTCATTGGGGTCGCGGCAATCAACCTGACTCGGGCCGGCGTGGGGCTGGTCCTGTCGCCCGCCCTCGAAGAGCAGCCGGTCGGAAGCCTCGGCACTTTGCGGTGGGACGAATTTATTGTGCACGCGTTCCCCGAAAATCTCGCCAAGGCCATCGCCGAAAATCAGATCCTGCAGGTCGCCGTTTTTGCGATTCTGTTTGGCATCGCTCTCGCGCAAGTGCCGGACAATTGCCGCCAGCCGATGTTGCGTTTTGCCGAGTCCCTGACCCGAACGATGTTCCAGTTCACCAACATCGTTATGTACTTCGCCCCAGTCGGTGTGGGAGCTGCCATGGCTTACACTGTCGGCCATTTGGGCATCAATGTCCTTCTCCCGCTAGGCAAGCTGGTTCTTACCGCTTACGGCGGCCTGCTCGCCTTCTTGTTTCTGGTGCTGCTTCCAATCGTGCTGGTGGCTCGCCTCCCGCTCGGCCGCTTCCTCAACGCCGTTGCCGAACCTGCCACCATTGCCTTCGCCACCAGTTCCTCGGAAGCCGCCCTGCCCCGCGCGATGGAATCCATGGAAGCCTTCGGCGTCCCTCGAGAAATCGTCGCGTTCGTGATTCCGGCAGGCTACAGCTTCAACCTCGACGGTTCGACGCTGTACCTGGCGATGGCATCGATCTTCGCAGCCCAGGCTTCAGGAATTTCCATGTCGTGGACGCAGCAGCTCCTTATGGTGTTCATTTTGATGTTGACGAGCAAGGGCATTGCCGGCGTCCCTCGCGCCGTGCCCGTCGTGCTGATCGCCACCGCCGGCTCGCTTCATCTGCCCACCGAACCCATCTTCCTCATCCTCGGCGTCGATGCCCTGATCGATATGGCCCGCACCTCCGTCAACGTCACAGGTAATTGCCTGGCTAGCGCCGTCATCGCCCGCTGGGAGGGCGAACTAAGCGCACCGGAGATCGCCGACGCCGCCGTTCCGTCTCCCTAGCACCATGCCTTCAGGCCCGCAGCTCACGCCTAGCGCGCGTCTTGCGCGTGTCACCGTTCACGGTAAAATTATAAAGATATGATCTCGGTTGAAAACATCACCATGCGCTTCGGCTCCCGCATCCTCTTTGAGGATGTGACCACGACCTTTATGGCTGGACGCCGCTACGCTGTTTCCGGCCCCAATGGCGCCGGAAAATCGACCTTTATGAAAATCCTTGCCGGCGAACAGGAGCCCACTCACGGCAACGTCACGCGCCCGAAACGAATCGGCATCCTCCGGCAGGACCAGTTTGCGTTCGACAAATTCCGCGTGATCGACACCGTCATCGTGGGCAACGCTACGCTTTGGAAAGCGCTCGAGGAACGCGACGCCCTCTATGCCAAGCCGCACGACGAACTCACCAACGAAGACGGCATGCGCCTCGGCGAGCTCGAAGGCATTGTCGGCGAGGAAGGCGGGTACACCGCGGAGGCCGACGCAGGTGTGCTTCTCGACGGTCTCGGCATCGACGCTTCGCTCCACGAGCGCAAAATGGCCGAACTCCAGGGCGGTCAGAAAGTGCGCGTGCTCTTGGCTCAGGCCTTGTTCGGCAACCCCTCGGCTTTGCTTCTCGACGAGCCCACCAACAACCTCGACCTCGATTCCGTCCACTGGCTGAAGGAATACCTCATCGAATATCACGGCGTACTGATCGTCATCTCGCACGACCGCCATTTCCTCAACAGCGTCTGCACGCACACCGCTGACATCGACTACCAGACCATCATCATGTACCCGGGCGGCTACGACGACATGGTGCTTGCCAAAACCCAAATCCGAGCCCGCATGGAAGCGGACAACGCTGTTCGCGAAAAGAAAATCGCCCAGCTCAACGAATTCATCGCGCGCTTTTCCGCCGGCACGCGCTCCGCGCAAGCCACCTCGCGCAAAAAAGAAGTAGAGCGACTGCAAACCTCCGAACTCGCCAAATCGAACATTCAGCGGCCGTATATTCGCTTTCAGATCGAGGCGCCTTCGGGCCGCGTTCCCCTCGAAGTGAAGCGCCTCACAAAGTCCTACGACGGCCAAATGATTTTTCAGAGCTTCTCCGCGAGCGTCACGCGGGGCGAAAAGATCGCGCTCACGGGACGCAACGGAGCCGGCAAAACGACGATGCTGAGATCGCTGATCCGCAATGCCGGACCGTTCATCGGCGACGCCGAGCGCCAGTTTGCGATCGATTCGGGGAACGCCGCGTGGGGTCATGAAGTCAGCGTCGGCTATTTCGCGCAGGACTTCGGCTACACCATCGACAAAAGCAAAGGCGTAAACGCGCTCGAGTGGCTCTGGCAATTCAAGCCGCAGGCAACGCAGGAGGAACTTCGCGGCTTCTTGGGCCAGATGCTGTTCAGCGGGGAAGACGCGCTAAAGCCCACCGCGGCGCTGTCGGGCGGCGAGTGCGCGCGGCTGATTTTCTGCCGCCTTATGATTCAAAAACCGAATTTTCTGGTGCTCGACGAGCCGACGAACAACCTGGACCTCGAATCCATCAACGCGCTTAATATTGCCCTGCAGAAGTACGATGGTACGCTGCTGCTGGTCACGCACGACGAGGACGTGCTCGACGAAGTAGCCACGCGCATCTGGCACTTCAAAGACGGCAAGGTCGAGGACTTCAAGGGCACGTACGAGGAGTACCTCCTCACCGCACAACAAAAAAGCGTGGCCGCGCCGCAAAGAGTGCGCTAGGCGTCTCCCTCTCCCCGTAACTTCGTCAGCGAGCAGCGACCGCCGGCGTTTCCGACTGCGCGTAGCTTTTGATCGCGCCCGCCACGCCCGCCCCGGGCGAATGGCGATGCCCCTGGTCGAGCAACGCCTTATCCATCGCGGCGAGCAATTGCAAAATGAACGGCTTTTGGCTGCAATAGCCCATCGTGCCCAGCCGCCAGATTTGCCCCTTGGTCGGTCCAATGCCGCCGGCGATTTCGATATTGAATTCGTCAAGAAGCTGATTGCGGAATTTTACATCGTCGACGCCCGCGGGAATTTTCACTGCCGTGACGGTTACCAGCCGGTCCTGCGGGTTCTCCACAAACATCTCGAGGCCCATGGCCTCGACGCCGGCCACCAGCGCCAGTTGGTTCACGCGATGACGTTCCCAACGCGTTTCGAGCCCGTCCTCAAGCACAATCCGCATCGCTTCGTGCAACGCGTAGATTAAGGAGATTGGCGGCGTGTGGTGATACAGCCGGTCCTTTCCCCAGTAATTCATGGCCGTCGTCAGGTCGAAATACCAGCTCTGCACCTTGGTCTTACGGCCGCGAAAAACCTCCTCGGCTCGAGCGCTTACGGTGATCGGGGACATGCCCGGGGGCGCGCTAATCGCTTTCTGCGACCCGCTGAAACAAATATCGATGCGCTGCTTGTCAACGTGCAGGGGCACAGCGCCGAGCGAAGCGACGGTGTCGACCACCAGCAAAGCACCGCACTCATCGGCGACCTTTCGAAAAGGGTCGATGTCGGTTACGACGCCGGTGGAAGTTTCGCCCTGCGCAAGGCTAATCATTTTAATCTTGCGGCCCTTCGCGACCTTGCGCACATGTTCCGGATCGACTGGCTTGCCGAGGGGCGCTTCCACCAGGTGCACTGTGGTCTGGGTGTGCTGCGCAACCACATAACTGCGTTCCGAGAACATTCCGTTCACGCAGCAAATGGCTTCGTCACCGGGCTCAAGCGAGTTAAACACCGAGGCTTCGATTCCACCGGAGCCGGAAGCGGACAAGGGGAACGTAATGCGGTTTTCGGTCTGGAATAGTCTGCGCATCAGAACCTGCGTTTCTTCCATGCATCCTCGGAACCAGGGATCGAGGTGGCCGACAATGGGCATCGAAAGCGCCCGGTAAACCCGGGGATCGATCGAGCAGGGACCCGGGGTCATCATCAAGCGAGTGGGAGGATTGAGTTCGCCGATTGCATTGGTCATCGGTTTAGCCTTTCCGGTTGCATCGCGAAGTTTCTTGGACAGACCGCAGGACGTACTTCGGGGAAGCGCGGGAGTACGGCGGCAAAAGCTAGTTTCGCGCATCGAGCTCCGGAAGCGCAACGGTCAAATTGGACGCCGCCCGGCGGTGCCGCGGGCCTTCTGAGTGCTATATAGTGCTTTAGAAAGCGAGCGAGGGATTACTTCACAATTCCCTTTAAAACTGAGCCGTTGCACTTACCGCTATATAGGTCTATGGTCTCGGGCGTTAGAATCTCCTGTCCCCGAGGTGCTATCCATGAAAATCCGTGTTTCTCCGCGGTTGTCTAACTATGCGCTGCCCATTTTTCTGCTGGCCGGTGTATTGCTCGTGCCTCAGCAGGCTCGTCCCGCAGTCGCGGGCGAGCCCGCTGACGATGACCACCACGCCCGAGTGGTCGGAGGGTATTTCGAGGAATGGAGCATCTACTTTGCCGGCTTTAACATCG
>DATFTB010000214.1:0-6783 GCA_035262325.1 Candidatus Acidiferrum sp. | reverse complement strand
TCGTTTTCGGCGCGGCAGTTCGTCGGACCGCTGGATGGAAATCAGATTCAGACGCCGGGCCTTTTCCCCGTTTCCGTGGTGAGCAATGCGCCGCTCGGTGGAACCGGTAATTTCACGCCGCCGCCCTTCCCGCAGGTCTGGTCGAACGTGGCGGTGCAGCCGACGTTTACGGGCTTGACCTCGAAAGTCACAACGCCTCCTATTGCCTTGCCGGTTTCCGGCAGCAACACAAACCTTGCACCCAGCAGCATCGCGCTCGATTCGGCGAAGGGATATGCCGTCATCACGGAGCAGGCCAACAACTCCATCCAGATCGTGAACCTGACCAGTGTTGGTACCAACGGACGCGTCGTGCCCCAAATGCAGGGAGGCCCCATCGCCGTTGGCAACGCCCCGACCAGCATTGCGATCGACGATCAGATCAACTTGCAAAATTATCCGGGGCAGGATCTCGGAGTGGTCGTGAACAGCGGGGACAACACGCTCACGCTCGTGGCGCTACCTTCCGGATCGATTATCGGATCACCGATCAGCCTGGCAGGTCTGATTCCGGGAACAACGCCACCCGCACCGTATGCTGTTGGCGTGGACCCCAACACCCACTATGCCGTGGTGGCCCTGAACACCAGCAATATCGGATACATCGTCGATGTAAATCCGAATCCCTCGGCACAATCACCGGCGTGTTTCAATTCGTCACAGCACGTTCCTTGCGTGATTGCGACGGTGTCTCTGAATACCGGAGCGAACCCGCAGGTCGTCATGCAGCCGGATGTGCCGCTCGGTTATGTCACGCCCGGCGGTTCCGGCGTAACCTCCGTCGTGAACCTGCTGCAGAACAATAAGAGCGTGGCGATCGCGGCCTCGCCGAGCGGAGCGGTGCGTACCAACAATGTGGTTACGATCACGACGAACGTTCCGAACGGACTAAACCAGGCCAATCCCGGTACAGTTCTTGTTGCGGGCGTTTCACCCGCCGATTTCAACGGAAGCTTCAATGTCTTGACGGCCTCGACCTTTACGTTCACCTACACGCAAAACGGATCGAATGAAACGGGCGGCGGGGGAACGGTAACCTTTGGCAATCCCTACTACACCTTCAGTACAACCTCAACGGCCGCGGGCGCGGCCATTAATCCCATCACGCGAACCTTTGCCTTTGCCGACCCTAACGCTGCCAGTAATTCGCAAATCGGCTTCATCCATACGCTCGATCAGACGGTTACCTCTCTTTCGCTGTCGAAGGGAAGTTGCAACGGCTGCACGCCGAATCCGGCGGGTGTGCCGGAACCGGGCCTGCGCTATGTCGCGTGGGATCCCTTTACAAACGTGCTCCTCGCCTACAATCCCCAGGACAACTTCAACGAAATCTCGCTCATCAATCCCGGTGGGTCCGCGGCAACTGGAATCGTCGGATCGTACAGGATCATTCAGGCCATTCAAACCGGGCAGACGGGTACGGGGAGCTATACGCCGTCGGGGTCGTCCACTCCGGTGACCGTATATGGACCGATGACGTACGACCCAAAGACCAACCTGGTACTGGTGGCCAACGCGGGGAGCAACACGCTGACGTATCTAGACATCGATCCAGGCTCCACGTTTAAGAAGGTTGAGATTCAGGATATCCAGCTTCAGCAGACCGTCAACTCAGGGGGAGTGCCGAGTTCGCAGCCGCCGCTCGCGACCGTGCAGAATCCGCCGCCGATCGCGACGTGCGATCCGACGAATCCGACGAATATATTCGCGGCGTGCCTGCCGCACGGCGTAACCGTGGGGAAGCAGGCGTTGATACGGGTTTTGGGCCAAGGATTCTTGAGCGGCGGCGCGCCAACCGTGCGGCTCGATGGGGATGCCACGGGCGTCACGATCACAAATGCGACCGACTCCGAAGTTGACGTCACCATCGCTGGGTCGCGCCTGAAGGTGGCGCATGCTTTTGCGCTCGACGTCGTGTCGGGCAACGTGAATTCCAACACCAGTGAACTGCATGCGGTCGAGATTACACCTTTGGCCGGATGCGGGACTTCCATCAACGGTGCCCAGCCTCAAGGCGTAGCGGTCGACGATATTCGCAATGTGGCCGTGGTGACCAACTTCGGTTGCAATTCCGTTTCTTTCATCAGCCTGGACTCGACGAACGCACACAACTACGGTGTGGCCTACGGCTCGGTGATGAGTACGTTCCCAACGGGAAATGCCCCGCTCGGCGTCGCCGTGATCTCCCGGCTCGGCTATGCTGTGGTGACCAACAATACGGACGGCACGGTTACGATCATCAATATGAGCAACCCGTTGACGCCTTCCGCGGCGGCGGGTTCGCCGGTGACTGTGGGCGTGTCGCCGGTCGGAGTAGCCATCGATCAAGACCGGGCGTTGGCGCTGGTGGCGAATTCCGGCGGAAACAGTCTTTCGTCCGTGGACCTGACGACGCTCGAGCGGGCAACGCCGGTTGCGCCGCCGGCGCAGCTGGTTCCCGTCAGTGGACCGCCGACGGCAGTTGCGGTCGATCCGAACCGGTCCGAAGCCGTGGTGACAAACATCCAGAATACGGGCGCCACGGGGGTAGTCGGAGGACTTGACGTCATCACGCTCTCTGGAAGCGTGCCCACGAAGAGCAGTACAGCGTCGATCACCACCCTGACCGCGAATCCGACCGGCATCGTGTACGACCCGGCGGTCAACCCGGCGCTGTTTTACGCGACATCGACACAAGCAAACGCGGTGTACTCCTTCAATCCGGACACCTCCAACACGACCCAGATCCGCGTCGGGATCAACCCCTTCTCCATTGCTTATAACTATCAGACGGGAACAATTCTGACGCTCAATTCGACTTCGAACACCATGTCGGTCATCGATTCGCAGACGTTCACGACGCGGGAAACGTTCGGAATGACCAGCCAATCGCAGTTTGGCGCGGCAATCGACAACATGACCAACACGGCGGTGATTGTGGACCAGAACAACAACCGCGTTCTGATCGTAGCGCTGCCGAGGTAAGGTCAGGGTTTTGCGGGCCGTGGCGTCAAAGGAGGCCAGGAGGGCCGATTGCAGGCATGTCGAACAGTCGATATACTTTAAGCTTTCTGAGTCGGCGGCAGAAGGCCTGTGAGGGCCATCCTGAAGGAATAGTCGACAACGCCGTTGTCCTCATTCGGTTTGGGATCAGCAAAAAAATCTTTAACCGGTCCACGGTTAGGAGCATTACAGGGTAGTTGTTCCGTCCACGAGAAATTGTGCGAGGAA
Organism: Candidatus Acidiferrum sp.; assembly: GCA_035262325.1. GTDB lineage: Bacteria > Acidobacteriota > Terriglobia > Acidiferrales > UBA7541 > Acidiferrum. The sequence continues at coordinate 3,534 of DATFTB010000214.1, read as the reverse complement.
TGGCGTGCCTGGAGATCAACAAGGAGAAAAAAGTGAATTCGAGAAATATCATTCAGGTGGCTCTTCTCGGCACGGCCTGCTTGGTCGGGCCAGCAGCACTTTGGGGCCAGACAGCGGCGGGATCGGCCACGAGCGGAAAAATCGGGGTAATTAACGTCCGGCAGGCCATCGTCACGACGGCCGAGGGCAAGCAGGCGTCCGCGGAATTGCAGACGCAATTCGCGCCGCGGCAGAAGGAACTGGAGACGATGAACAACCAGATCAATGATCTTCGGAACCAGCTGCAGGCAAATCAGACCACCTGGAGCGATGAGCAGAAGGGGCGGGCGACAGCCCAGGGCCAGCGGCTGACGCAACAACTGGATCGCAAGAACAACGAGTTGCAGGAAGACGTAAACGCCGCGCAAGCCGACGTGGTGGATCGAATCGGACGAAAGATGATGGACGTGCTCGATCGCTATGCGCGAGAGAACAGCATGGTGGCCGTGTTCGACTCCTCGGCGCAGAATTCGCCGATTCTTTTCGCCTCGACCAATATCGACATCACCCAGGAAATCATCAAGCTGTACGATCAGGCGTACCCCATCAAGGGCGCGACGGCCGCACCAGCAAAGCCACCCGCAACAGCGACTCCAAAACCGGCCAACCCGCCCGCGCCCAAGCCATAATCGCGGCCGTTCCTTTCGAAGATCTGTCGGGGCCTCCGGCCGAGGCCGGGGCTCCTTCTCATGTTTAGGGTATTCGCTGCCGCTCTCCCGGCGGGCCTCGGAGGGCTTGGGGCCCGCCTTGATTTTATCGCCTTGCGGGAATATACTTATATTTCGCTCTGTTACGGGTCGCACCTTAGAGTGGGCGCAAGCCCACTTTTTTGTTGCCGCCGGATGAACTGAGCTTCAGACCGGCTTAGGCCGGGGAGTCTTTGCGTGAATTTGGAGAAGATCCGCGAAGCCGCCGAGCGGGTGGCTCGTTCGGAAGGCTTGGAAGTTGTCGACGTCGAATGGAAGATCGGCAAACAACGATTCCTTCGGGTGTACATCGACCGACTGCCTGCGATGAACCCTGCGGAAGCACTTGAGGAAGAATGGGTTGCCGACCCGTACGCCAAGATCAGCCATGCCGACTGCGAACGGGTAAGCCAGCAGCTCAGCGTGATTCTGGATGTCGAGGAGTTGGTCCCTGGGCCCGGCTACATTTTGGAAATCAGCTCTCCGGGAATGGACCGCGCGCTGAAGACCGCGGCGGACTTCCAGAGGTTCCGGGGACGGCTGGCAAAGGTTTCTACGACGGAGCCGATCGGCGAGGTCAAGTTTTTCGAGGGGCGACTGCTCGGTTTTGAGGAAGGCAAGGTTCGCCTGGAGCTGAAGGGCAAAGAGGCGCGGACGGTGGAGATACCGTTCGAAATCATCCGAAAGGCGAACCTCGTCGTCGAATTTTAGGGATAGAAAATGGCGAGTCTGCTTTACCAACAAATCGAGATGCTCAGCCGGGAGAAGCACATTGAACCGGAGGTGGTGATCTCTGCCATCGAAGATGCCATGGTCGTCGCGGCACGCAAGTTCTACAAGACGGACGAGGACCTGCGCGGCAAGTTCAATGCGGACAGCGGCCAGGTGGACGTTTATTCGGTCCTGACCGTGGTCGAGGAAGTGACCGACCCGAAGCGCGAAATCAGCGTTGCGGACGCGAGGAAGAAGGATCCAAGCGCGGAGCTCGGTTCGGAGATTCGAACGGCGAAGCCAACGGATGTGCTGGGACGCATCGCGGCTCAAACCGCGAAACAGGTGATCCTGCAAAAGGTGCGCGAGGCGGAACGCGACACGATTTACAACGAGTATCACACGCGAGCGGGCGAACTGGTCACCGTGATTGTGAAGCGCGCTGAAGGACCGGACCTGATTGTGGACATGGGGCGGACGGAAGCCCGCTTGCCGAAGCGCGAGCAATCGAAGCTCGAAACGTACAACATCGGCGAACGTTTGCGCGTCGTGATCAAGGCAGTCGACCGCGCGGCCAAGGGCCCGCAAGTGATCGTTTCGCGCGCGGACGCTTCGCTGGTGCAACGCCTTTTTGAGATGGAAGTGCCAGAAATCTACGACGGTACGGTGCAGATCCGCGCCGCTGCCCGCGAGGCCGGTGAGCGCACCAAGGTGGCGGTAGCCAGCCGCGACAAAGATGTCGATCCTGTGGGCGCATGCGTTGGCATGAAGGGTATGCGTGTGCAGTCCATCATCCGCGAGCTGCGCGGCGAAAAAATCGACATCATTCCCTATAACGAGGAGACGGTCGCATTCGCTCAGAAGGCCTTGAGTCCGGCGAAGGTGACACGCGTGCAGATCACTGACCCGGAAAACAAGAAGCTGGAGGTGATCGTGGAAGATTCCCAGCTCTCGCTGGCCATCGGCAAGAAGGGTCAGAACGTGCGTCTGGCCAGCAAACTGATTGGCTGGGACATCGATATCAAGAGCGAAGAAGAGAAGCGCCGTGAAATCGAAGCGGAGATGACCCGACTGACCGCTCCGACAACGCCCCTGACGGTGCTGGCTGGCGTCGGCCCAAAAACCATCGAGAAGATGGAAGCTGCCGGCATTACGAACCTGGAGCAGCTTGCGGCGATGACTCCCGAACAGCTGATGGAAATTCCGGGAATCGGGGAAAAGATGGTCGACAAGATTTATCAGGCCGTGAACCGCTTCTACGAGAGCGGCGAAACGGGTGGTGCCGCGGCCGAGGCTTCCGCGGAGACAGCGGAGGAAGTCCCGGAAGCGGCGGAAGCATCCGAAACGGCGGAGAGCTCGCACGCAGAAACAGAGGCAGAGACGAATCGAGAGGCAAGTAGCGAAAAATCCACCGCAGAGACTCACTCGGCGGCGGCTGAATCCGCGGAAGACCATCCCGCGGAGGAACAGCAGGAAGAGAAAAGTTCGTAGCGAAGTATGAGTGACGCATCTCAAGTACGCATTAACGAACTCGCTCGCGAGCTGGAAGTCAAGGCCAAGGCGATTATTGACCTGTTGCCCGGTTTTGGCGTCACCGAGAAGAAGACGCATTCCAGCTCGATCCCGGTTGAGGTAGCCGAAAAGGTTCGCCAGGCCATACGGGGAACCGCCGACGCGGAAGCTGCCGAAGCGGCCGCGAAAGAAGCGGCTGCGAGGGCGGCGGCAAAAAAGCCGGTCGCGCCCGCTCCGGCTGCGCCACCGCCGGCCGCCGCCAAGCCGGTGGCACCACCCGCCGCAAGCCACCCTCCGACCACCCACGCTCCTGCAGTTGCACCGGCGGCTCCGCCGCCGGCGGCGACCAAGCCAGCGCCCGCTGCGCCAGCGCCCGCTGCGCCTCCCGCTCCAGCTCCGGCTGCGGTCAAGCCCGCTGCACCCGGCGGCGCCCCCGCGACTGCTGTGGCCACGCCTGCGAAGCCTGCTGCGCCAGCACCATCGGCTCCGGCGCCGGCGGCTCCTAAGCCCGCGGCGCCAATACCGAGTCCGCGACCGAGCGCGACTCCCGGGCAGCCTATTGCCGCCAGGCCTCCGCAGGGAGCAC
>DATFTB010000213.1:0-31662 GCA_035262325.1 Candidatus Acidiferrum sp. | reverse complement strand
GGAAGCGCGACACCAACGGCAGCTCCGGCGGGCAGCAAGATCGACGCTTGCACATTCATCGAACACGACTACAATGACCTCGCCAGGTGAAACGGAAGCGGGCTCTGCAGGGATGCAACCATGCTGAGGGATAACCTGGTGAGACTCATCGTGCCAATGCGAAGCTGCGGGACACAGGCATTGGGCGATGAATTCTCATACCTTGAAAATCCCCGCCCCGTAGGGGCGGAATCTTCACTAACGGGAAGATGTTCTTCTCCATTTCAGACTGAACCAAGACACAATCAGTGGAGATATTATTGGTCGCCGTTTCCGTGCACACGATGAAACGATCGCGGACGTATTGCTTGAGGAAGTGTTGCGGTAGTGGCTGCGGATCACCTGGTTGGGTAGGTTTATGTCCTCGATCATCGTCACGTGGACTTAAAGAAGACTCTGTAACGCCAAACCACTCACTTTTCCCGATGGTCTTCGATGTTCAGGACTTTGTCGGGGCCATGCCATTCGCGAACCGCTGCCCACGGTGCGGAGGGCCTGCTTGCGGCCTTTACTCAAGATCTACGTCGGTTTTTTGGGGCGTGAGGAGTACCTTAGGGCATTCCGTAAAGTGACCGAGTGATGTAGTCTGGAGTTCGCCCGGACAATCGTGATCGCTACGTTCGCTGTTTAGGGCTTTAGGAAAAGTCACAAGGGAGCGCTGGATTTATGTTGCAAAAGAGATGCGCTACGCTCAAATGCGCGCGCAGGAACAGGAACCGCGTTGGGACACGGGTGCTGGTTGCATGTGGATTGCTTTTATTGCTTGTGGTGCCAGGGCTGGTTGGGTCACAGAGCAATTCGTCTGAAGCACCGGCGACACCGCACCCAGCTTCACCTGCGGCTGCACCCAAGAGGGACACTCGCCCAATCGACGATTTTGCTGGGCTGACATTTACCGATGACCAGAAAGCCAAGATTGCTGAGATTCGCCAGAATGCAAAGTTGCGTAGAGAGGCGGTGGTCAAAAACGAAAGGTTAACTCAGGGCCAGAAGGACGTGACGCTCGAGCGCTTGCAGAGTCTAGAGAGTAGCGAGATTTTCAAGGTGCTCGCGCCAGACCAGCAGGCGGAAGTTCGCAAGCGGATAATGGCTCGGCACGCTGCAGAGCAACAACCACAGCAAAGCAAGCAAGCCGTGCCCCCGCCAAAGTGAAAAGAAGATTTGGAAGCTCGTGCACTAGTGCGCCTCATCAGATCGAAAGAAAGCGAGAGACCCTGTTCCCTTTAGGTTGAGGAACAAACAGCTATCGGTCGCGGTGTGAATATTCGTCTCGACTACGGTGGCACCTTCCTCCTTGCACCACGCCCCACTCGCGCGGTTACTCCGGCCCGATGGCTTGTCCCAGTCTCGCCAGTGCCCCAGTGCCTTCGCGTCCGGCAATTTCCCGTCTCCTGTGCGGGCGAACGCGCGATATGGGTGCACCTTTGATTTCGCTACTCTGATTTGGACCATTCGATACCCTGGTTTGGCCCCACCCCTTGGATCCCAATTGCTATTCCACTCCTCTACCAGTCGGCGCGGAAGTGAAGATGAAAGTGCAAGCCGCCTACGTGGAGATTTGGCATGAAGGAAAATGCGTGGCGTAACATGAACGCTGCTTCTAGAAGCAGCAAAAGGTCCTCAACCTGGAGCACTACCTGGAAGCGCTTACCAAGAAGCCCGGAGCCTTGGGCGGTTCGACACCGCTCGAACAGTGGCGGGCACAAGGGCCCTGGCCAGGCAGTCTCGATCGTTTCTGGGAGGGACTGAAGCAACGAATAGGAAAGCAACTGGAACCGCGCCATGGATCGATGTACTTCTGTTGGGTCGTCAATATGGGTATGGATTTGCTCAAGGAAGCGCTGGAAAAGGCTCTGGATCTGAGCCGTTTCGATCTCGAGGCGGTGCGATTGCTGCTCGCGTGGACCTGCCGCCGAAAGAGCGATAAACATATCCGCTCGCTAAGGAAACCCACACCTTACGCGCGCGGTGCGAATCAGGGCGCGTAAGGTCGGTGTGCTTTTTTGGGGAGTATGTCAGTCGTACTTTGGGCTCTAACAGGGACTTGGAAGGCTTCGCCGCCCCGCGACGGTAGCGAGGCGGCGAAGTGTCAGGGGGATTCCGGGGTCTAGAGCTGGAGCTTCTGAACGAAGAGGACGCCCGCAATACTCAATAAAGCGCTAAAAAGCAGAAGAAGCGAAGACGGCTCAGGAGCGGAGATAACGAGGGTAGCCGTGCCGCCTGTGTCGGGATCGGTTCCTGTGTAGGTACCGGAGAGAAAAGTGGGTGAGCCTTCAGATCCGAAATAAAGCTGATCGGTCCCACATAGACCGAAGGCACTACCGAAGACATCAGCAGCGTCGAATAGCTCTCCAGTACCGCTCGTTTGGCTGTAAACGCTGCTGTAAAAGCTAAGGTCGAGAGACTCGGTCAACACGTAAACGCCATCAAAAGAGACGTCGGCCGAAACTCCAGACAGGAGAAAATCCGATCCCAGGCTAAAGCTGTCTGGCGTGGCGAGTGATTGCCAGGTTGCGGAAGCAACAAGGCCGCCCTCGACCTCTGTGAAGGTGAAGGTGTCCACACCGTCGCCACGAGACTGCGGCGCAGCGAGAAGAAGAACGGCAAGGCTGGATAACAGAAAAAGCACAACGGTCCTACGCATGGAGAAGTCCTTTCCTACGCATGAGCTACGACCGGACGTCAGGGGAGACACGCGAACGCCAAGTCCAAACCGGAATGATGACGATTTAAGAGCAACTGGCTTTCCAAAGTGGTGGAAAGTTTATTGTAATGTAAGCTACTGAAAAATAATGGGATATTCACAATCGAGCGGGACCTGGCAGGGATGTGTGCAAGATAGTTCCCAATAAAGTAATAAGCGCTAACATGTTAACTTGATTGTTTGCAAGTCGTCGATTAGACGGGCCACATTCGGGTCCCCGCACACCGTAGGCCTAGAGGAGAAGTCGGCGCAATGGTTGGCGCGCATTTCAAAGTTGCGGCACGCCTGCGATCCGATCATTCAAAAGAGCTTCGAATATCGTGAAGAAGCTCTGAGAAATTCGGGTTAGTCTACGCGCACGATCGATGCGGTGGGACGCGTTGTTCCGGAAGATACGCTGAACGCTGGTGGTACCGCTTGGACTCTGGAGTCGACGGGTTTATCCGCGAGACTTTTCAGGACTCCGTGGGAACGCGAGTCAAGAAAGACCAGAAGCTGGCAGCCTATTAGTCGCCGGATTTCTTGTCGGTGGTTTCGAGCCTGCTGGCCGCGGAGCAGGTTCCCGGTGCCGGGGGTGGACATGAAGTAACAAGGACGGTGCCGCACCCTGGGGCGGTTTCCAAACAAGGATTCAGCAGCTTGCACGGTTATTCGGATCGCCTTCGCGCACTGGGAATGAGTGATGTGCAAGTAAGGGAGATTGCCGAAAGCAAGCAGCTGCCGACGAGTATCGGAGTGGTGGCGCCTGCAGACGGATTCATTCTGATCGGGAAATTACGGCAGAGTAGCACGCCCATCGCGAGAATGTCGTACTGGATGGCGTTCTCGGACTTCTCGAACGGCGGTGGGCGGATAAGACCCGGCGACCGCCTGATCATGGAGATAGGGCATTTCCGTGCCGACGGGCTCGTGGTGGAATTGTGCAGCCTTTGAGTCGCTTCTTACGCCCTGCTAACTCTTTCGGAACGCTGTTATGTTCTTCGCGAGCCCGTAAATTTGTAGCCGAGTCCAGGGACGGTCACAATCAGTTCCGGTTGACTCGGATTGTTCTCGAGTTTCTTGCGCAGGCTGGCCACATGCACATCGACGGTGCGTGTCAGTGTGCCGGCATCATATCCCCAAATCGAGCTCAGCAGTTCCTCCCGCGGAATGCTGCTCCCAGCTCGCTCGATCAAATAGCGGAGAAGGTGAAACTCCTTAGCAGAGAGAGGAACGGGTTCATCATTTTTGGTCACTTCAGCAAGGCGAAAATCCAACCGGTCAACACGATCGCGAGCAACGATACCCTTGCCTCCTCGGGCGTGCTCACGCAAAGCATCGGCACCCCTGAGGCCAGCGCGCCGGCAGGAGCGTGCAAGGGAACGGCACGACCTCGTGCCCGCAGTCGGCTGGCGTGACCAGCACTCCCAACAGCTCCTTGCTGCCACCACCTTCACCGGCTTAACCATTACTTGCCCCACCGGTGCCACCAATTGCACGGGATTCTCGAACCCCATCCTGCAGAATAACGTCATCTGGCAGAACCGCGCGTTCTTCATCGGCGTGGGCTCCCTGGGTGCAGCACCCCTGAACCAGCAAAACCTCGTCTCGCTATTCAATGCCTTTACCGGTACAGCCGCCCCGACGCAGACCGCTTCCGGTCAATGCAGCGCGGGCGTCAGTTACTGGGACATCGGCGTTCGTGGGGACGCCGGCCCGAGCAACCACAGCTCTGGGTTCTCCCTCAGCCCGACGTATTCGCTGCTGGACGATCCGCAAGACTATGCGGGCACAACCGCCAGCCCATCGCATAACTTGGGCGTCAATCCCAGCATCGTCAGCCAGTATTGCAACGGCTCGCGCGTTCCGCCGGAGTGCACCGTGACGGATGGCTGCGCAGGTCCCTATGGATATGGCGTGCCTCCGGGTATCGTTGACGCGTCCACCCCGAATCCGGTCTTTAGCCTTAATCCATCGGCGACGGTGGACGAGGGCAACAACTGGATCAACGTCAGCTGGGGTCCCCTCGAGCTGACCAACGATGCGCTGCCAGGTACGACTGGGGGCACCAACTACGGTGCTGGACCTCTCTTTGCCAACTACGCTCTGAACGCGGGTTCGCCGGCCATCGACTATATCCCGGTGGCCCAGGCGCACCCTACCACGGACTTCTTCGGAAGTCCGCGGCCCGATCCCTCAGTGACGAGCCGGTTCGACATCGGCGCGATTGAGTTTCAGGGAGCGGGTACAGCAGTAGGCTCAGTGTACGTGTCTCCGATCGAGCTGCTGTTCGCCGGAACGGTCACAGGAACCGCCAGCGCTGCGCAGACTCTGACTGTGATCAACGGCACTGCCGGAACCGTGACGGGAATTACCGTTACTGGTTTGGCGGCTCCGTTCTCGCGGCCAGCGGGTGCCGCAGGCGGCACTTGCACCACAACCGTGGTCTTGGCTGCTGCGGGAGGAAGCTGCACGATTAACATCGTGTTCGCGCCAACAGCGGCTACCAGTTACACGGGTTCCGTGACCATTACCCTCACGGTGGGGGGTGCTGCCGTGGTTGGCTCGCCAGTCACACTGCTCGGTGCGGGTGTGGCGCCAATCCGAGCAGCCTCTGTAAACCCGCCGGGTCTTGGATTCTTCAATCAGCCGACAGGCGATACCAGCTTCGCGCAGACCCTAACGGTCACCAATACCGGCAACGTTGCTCTTGCCGGTGGTACCTTCACCTTCGGTGGCGGGACGCCGCAGCCCTTCGCACGGCCTTTGCTCGCCGGAGGTACTTGCGGTGCAACGCTGGCCGTAGGCGCGTCGTGTACCATCAACGTAACATTCGATCCGGCAACGGCGGCAACCTTTAACCGAACCCTGACGGTTGCCTACACACTCGGCACAGTAGTCACTCCCACTCCCGTGACACTCACCGGCAATGGAGTGGCGCACGGTACGGGCACGCTCAGCTTCACGGGCGCTACGGGCGGAACGCTAGTGACCGTTTTGGGTGTTCGTACGCTTGTGTTCACGGCGGGTGCGAGCACGGCTGTGCTTAACGTTACCAATACGGGCACCGCGCCGCTGGACATCTCGGCAACCAGCTTCCCAATCAACCCTGGAGGCCGCTTCAGCCTGGCCGGAACAACGTGCTCGTTCACCACACCGCTTGCTCCTCAGGCCAGCTGCAGCTTCAGTATCGCCGTAACGGGAACTAACCTCGATATCGGCTCGCTCTCCATAACCAATAACGGCACTGGGACGACGAACGGCGATTCAACAATAGCCTTTGGTCTGTTATAGGCCAGTGGAACAGGAACTAAAAGGTTCTGAGATGCTGCTCGCGGGAGTTCCCCGCGAGCAGCATTGTTTTCGTAGCACCGCTGTAGATGATGAGATAGAGGAACTTAGCCGAGGGGCAAGTCGGCGGGCGCCCGTAGAAGTCAAATTGCCTATTACTACTATCAAGGAGTACGTTCCCATGACATATAGGAATCCGTTTTGCGCGGTTGTGCTGCCGCTGGTGGTCCTTGTCGGCGGCCTTTGTGCTCTATCGGCAGAGCCAGCCCATTCTCCTCTTCTAGCACAAGCCACGGGCGGAGCCCAGGGCGGACAAATGCCGACTCCAGCCCAGGGTCCTACACCAGCGCAATCTTCCGCTCCCTCTGAGCCAAACGCAGCGGCCGGAGGGCCGCCGGTTTGGCAGGGCTCGACGATAAATCGCCTGTCAGGCCGAGCAGAAATGTATTACGACGCCGCTTGGGGTGTGGGTGAGCTCCGCGTAAAGTCGGCAGAGTCGGGCGAGCTCATTCGATTCAACTATCGGGTGTTAGACCCTGTGAAAGCAGGTGCACTCAACGATAAGAAGGCGGAGCCTGAGTTGATCGACTCGCAGGCGGGGGTCAAGCTTTCAGTCCCTCAGATGGAGAAGGTCGGAAAACTGCGCCAGAGCAGCACGCCAAAGCAGGGTATGGTTTACTGGATGGCTTTCGCGAACCCGACCCTTGCGGTGAAACGCGGCCACCGGGTAGATATCGTGATCGGGTCATTTCATGCCAACGGCCTCCTGGTGGAATAGCGGAGACCACTCTGTAGAGGTGTTTTACCGCGACTACCGCCCGTAAACGCCCTCCAGGTCCCCTTTGTTTTGGAGAACGGCCAACGAGGTATCCGATTTCCTGGAAAGCTTCACGAAAGTTTCTTCCAACCATTGCTTCAGAGATTCCAGCAACGGCATCCCGCGCTCGTTCCGTACCTCGCGGCGTTCTTGGGGCTTCCGTCCGCGGGTGTCGGGATCGAAAGCCCAGGGAATCCTTTGACCGGCTAATCCCCGGTCGGGTGTTCGGCCGGTGTTGGGGGAATGAGCCTCAGTTCCGCTGTAGGTTTGTTGGGATACTCGGTCAGGGGAGTCTGCAGCTTCTTTACCGCCGTATTCCATCTCCAAACTTCGTAGATGGCCGGGTAGACCAGCAACTCGAGAACGAAGGAAGTGAAGATGCCGCCGACCATTGGTGCGGCAATACGTTTCATTACGTCGGAACCGGTTCCCGTCGCCCACATGATGGGAAAGAGGCCGATGCAGGTCGTGGCAAACGTCATGAACTTCGGGCGCAAACGCTTGGCAGCCCCTTGAACGATGGCTTCGTGCAGTTGCCCCAGGTTTTGCAGGCGGTTTTCGCGCTTTGCCTCCTCGTAAGCCAGATCGAGGTACAGCAGCATGAACACCCCTGTCTCAGCATCGATTCCGAGCAGGGCAATCAATCCCACCCACACGGCAACGCTCATGTTGTAGCCAGCCGCGTACAAAAACCAGATCGCGCCTACCGCGGAGAAGGGCACCGCCAGCAGGACGATCATGGTCTTCGGCAGGGAGCCGGTGTTAAGGTACAGCAGCATGAAAATTAGAACCAGCGTGATCGGAACCACCAGTTTTAGCCGTTCCTTGGTCCGCTCGATCGCTTCATACTGCCCACTCCAAGCGATGGAGTAGCCGGGGGGGAGTTTCAGGTCGTCACGCAGCAGTTGATTCGCATCTCGGATGTAGCTGTCCGGGCTGCGGTCCGCAATGTCCACATAGACGTATCCGGTGAGCAAGCCGTTTTCGTCGCGGATCATCGCTGGCCCAGTCGCGGTCGTGATTTCTGCCAGATCACTTACGGGCAGTTGCCGCTGTCCGGGCGTGGGCACGGGGATCCGCCCAAGCGCTCCCAGGTCACTGCGAAAATCTCGTAGGTAGCGCACGTTTACACGGTAACGTTCGCGCCCGAGCACGACCGTGCTCAGGTTGTCGCCGCCGATCGCATTCTCGACCACTCTCTGCGCATCGTCGATGCTGATCCCATAGCGTGCCAGCCGTTCGCGGTCCCAATGTAGATCAACGAAGTAGCCGTCGGCGGTGCGCTCGGCGAGCACCGCGCGTGTTCCTTTTGCTTTCTTCAACTCGGTTTCGACTTGTGCGCCTATTTCCTGAATCTGCTGCAAATCGACGCCGGTAATCTTCAGGCCTACCGGCGTGCGCATGCCCGTGGACAGCATGTCAATCCGCCCGCGGATCGGCATCGTCCACGAGTTGGTGACTCCGGGAAGCTTGAGGGCGGCATTCATCTGACTGACTAATTCTTCCGTCGAGATCGTATCGGGCGTGACGTGCCGGAAAACCTTCTTCGCCCACTCCGGCGCCCAAGAGGAGTACCACGTATCGACATGGCGCCAAGAAGATCGCGGCTTCAGGATAATTACGGTCTCGAGCATGGACAGAGGGGCCGGATCGGTTGCCGTTTCCGCGCGCCCGGCTTTGCCTAGCACGCGTCCCACTTCCGGGAATTGACAAATAATCCGGTCGCTAGCCTGCAGCAGCTGCTCCGCCTGGCCGATGGAGATACCGGGGAGGGTCGAGGGCATATACAGGATCGCACCCTCGTCGAGCGGCGGCATGGATTCCGATCCCAAATGGAAGAAGACCGGTATGGTCACGATGATCAATGCGAGTGCAGCGCTAATAACAAGCCATTTCCAGCGCAGCGTCCAACGGACCACCGGCTCGTAAGCGCGCATCAACCGCCGGCTAACGGGGTGTTGTTCTTCGGGCCTTATTTCCCCAATCAGCAAGGCATTTGCGAAGCGGCATAACCACATCGGCCGAAAGTCGAAGCGTTCGACACGCGTTAGCAGCAGGCGCAGTGCGGGATCGAGTGTGATGGCCAAAAGCGCGGCAACGGCCATGGCCAGCGTCTTGGTATAGGCCAAAGGCCTGAACATCCGGCCTTCCTGAGCTTCGAGCGTTAACACCGGCAGAAAGGAGACGGCGATCACCAGCAGGGCGAAGAAAGTTGGCCCGGCTACTTCCTTAATTGCCCCGATTACAACCTGCCGGCGGTCCTCCTTGCGCCCACTCTTTTCCCACAGCTCGAGCTTCTTGTGGGTTTGTTCGGCAACCACGATCGAAGCGTCGACTAACTCGCTGAACGCGATGGCCACTCCGGCCAACGACATGATGTTGGCACTCATCCCCATCAAGCGAAAGGGAATGAACGAGAGCAACACCGCGACCGGCATGGTCGCAATCGGAATGGCTGCGGTCGGAAAATGCCGCAGAAACACCAGGATGATCAGCACGACCGTGATGACGACTTGAATGATCGTGGACTTCAAGGTGCCAATGGTGTTGTGGATCAGCTCTGAGCGGTCGTAAACGGGAACAATCTTCACCCCTGCGGGAAATCCGGGCTCTATCTCTTTGATTTTGGCTTTTACACGGTTGATGACGTCGAGGGCGTTCTCTCCGTTGCGCATGACGACAATGCCGCAGACGACTTCGCCCGCGCCATCGAGATCCACAAGCCCGCGCCGCAGATCGGGCCCCATCACCACCTGGCCGACGTCTCGAATGCGGATCTGCGAACCTGTCTCGCTGACGTTCAGCGGGATGTTTTCAAAGTCTTCGAGCGAGCGCGCGTAACCGCGGCCGCGCACCATGTATTCCGTGCCGCCAAATTCAATCAACCGGCCGCTCGATTCATTGTTGCCGCTGCGAACCGCTTCGATCACACGGCTTACCGGGATTCCATAGGCCCGCAGACGGTTGGGGTCGAGGTTTACCTGGTATTGCCGGGTATAGCCGCCAACGGGCGCAACCTCGGCTACGCCCGGCACCGACTGCAGGTGATAGCGCAAATACCAATCTTGATACGAGCGCAGATCAGCGAGGCTGTGCTTGCCCGAGGTGTCCACCAAAGCGTACTCGAATATCCATCCGAGGGCTGTTGCGTCAGGGCCAAGTTCGGTCTTGACCCCATCCGGCAAGCGGGGAAGCACGCTCGACAGATACTCCATAACTCGGGAACGCGCCCAGTACAGATCCGTGCCATCCTCAAAGATGACGTACACGTAGGAGTAGCCGAAATCGGAGAAGCCTCGCACGGTCTTGACTTTCGGTTTGCCGAGCATGCCGGTGACAATCGGATAGGTAACCTGGTCTTCGACAATATCCGGGCTCTTGTCCCAGTGCGAATAAATGATCACTTGCGTGTCACTCAAGTCGGGCGTGGCATCAAGCGGCAATGTAACCATCGCCCACCATCCGCCTACGCACGCCACCGCGATCACGGTCAACACTGCGAACTTGTGCTGGACGGAAAAATCGATGATTTTATGAATCATCGTCAGTCTCCCCGGTTCCTACCGAGGGAGCGGGCGGGATTGTCTTGGAATGCTTGTTTGTGCTGCCGGGAACAGAAATAGTAGGTGGTACCGTGATAATCATAGGTGTTGCCGGCGGCGACGGCCTTGGACGGATCGACCGGCATGCCGCACATCGGATCCTTCGCCGGCTTGGTTGTTGCCGCATGTTCGGACGTACCTGCCGGTTTATTTGCCGTCTTGTGGGCCACGTACCCGGAGGTTGCGGTCTTCAGCCGGCTTTCGGAGTCGACAAGAAAGGTGGCCGCGGCGACGACCCTTTCACCCGGCCGCACCCCCTGCCGGATCTCCACCCGCTCGCCAAAACGGCGTCCGGTTTCAACCTCGCGGGGTTCGAAGACACCTTCGCCATGCTCGACATAGACGCGGGCGCCGCTCCCAGAATCGACCAATGCATCGAGCGGCACGGTAACCGCAGGGGGCACATGAACAGGCACTTCGATGTCCACCAGCTGTTCAGGTCGCAGGACGAATTTGGGATTGTCGACCTCCAGACGAAGCTTTACCGTCCCACCCCCAGACTCCGATTGCGGCAGGCTGTCGCTAATGCGCGCGGGCAAGGCGCGCCCTTCGTCTCTCAAAAGGATCTGTGCTGAGGCACCGGGATGCATATTCGGCGCCTCTTCCTCGGACACTTCCGCCACCACCCACACACGGCTGAGGTCCGCGATGCGGTAAAACTCCATTGCGCGTTCGAAATGTTGTCCAGGAGTTACGTTACGAGCGAAAATGAATCCGTCCGCGGGCGAGACTACATCGATATTTTCGGGCAGTTGGCCGCTATCCGCGATTTTTCCGATCTGCAAATCGCTCATGCCCAGATTGCGCAAGCGATCGGTATAGCCTTGGATACTGCTTACCCCTTGCTTGGACACCGCGCCTGGATAAGGAACGGTCCGGTTCCCATCTTTTCCCGCAGCGCCGGGAACGCGCTCGGTGGCAGCTAGGAACCCGGAAGCCACCGCCAGAAACTCGGGCGAATAATAACTTGCGAGCTTTTGGTCCTTCTTGACGAAGGTTCCCACCGAGTCGTTGACGGTCTCGCGAATAAATCCATCGACGCCGGGGTTAATCCTGTACACCCTTGTATCTTCTGGGGTCACACGACCCACCGCCCGGATGATCTGGGTTGGGGCATTTTTCTCGACCAGGGCGAGCCGGATTCCGAGTAATCGCTGGGTGGCGCCGTCGATACTTACGGCTCCCGCGGGCAATTCCGTTGTGGCTGAGGTTGAGAGCGCATGGCTGAGGTCTTCGGCAAAGACCGGTTCGAGTTTCATACCGCAGTCGGGCGCGACACCGGGTTTGTCCGATTTGTAGCTAGGATGCATGGGGTCGACGTAATACAGAACGTGTCGCCCCATCTGACTGCCTGCTCGCGAATGCGCGCGGTGCCAACCGAGTCCGTAGGACGCAGCGATCGCCAGAAGCGCCGCTATTGCAAGAACCACGCTCCGCATCTGACTCTTCCTCCTGACCCTCGTCTGCCCTGGATCAACCAAAAACGGCTCTCTACGCGGTAGCCAGAACTGTCTCGGACGTCGTGGCACTGCGTGCTTTGGTTAATTCACTGGCAACATTCAGGCCTTTGCACTCAGGGGATTCGGCAATCGTACGAGAGCACTGTGGCACGTGCGCAAACAATGGGCTCTCATCATTAGCAAGAACGGAGCCAAGCATCTTTGCGCACGCGCAAATACCCCTAAAGGCAGCTTCGAGCGGCCGATTTCCGAGGCGCGAACCACCCGACGGCCTTGCTGCATTTTGGCTTCCACAGGTTGACTGTTGCCTTTCCACACGTTCATGGGAATCGAACCCACAAAGAACGGTCTACTCTAGAAACAGAGCCTTGGAATATCGCCGATGCCGCGGGCGAACCCGCCTGTCACAATGGTTCCCTGCAATTAGTCGAGCGCACGCCGAGTGGAACGAACTTTCGCAAATGTGGAACGGCTATGCATATTTCGGACACCCCACCTCTTTGAGCAGCTCAGTTGATCGATAACGGATGGCGCTCGAAATCGCGCTCGGGACCTACCTCAGAAGCCTCAAAGAGAGCGCCAGCCTTTCGCCGCGCGGATCGCGCCCCTTTTTGGCTTTGGCCGACCGATCGGTCGGTAACCCCCGCCCCGAAGGGTTGCTGGGACCGGCCGGATCGCTGATTCAAATTTCGAATCACGCGCGAGACGTAGGCAACCGTTTCAGGGTACGGAGGCACGCCATGATACTGTTCGACCCGTTCGGGGCCGGCGTTATACGCGGCAAGGGCTTTGGGCACATCGTTGTGAAAGAGCCCAAGGAGGTCACGTAGATACCGCGCCCCGCCTTCCACATTCTCGGAAGGGTCAAACGGATTCCGCACGCCCATTGCGAGAGCCGTCTCGGGCATCAATTGCATCAATCCCTGCGCGCCTTTTCGCGACACCGCGTTGGGGTTAAATCCGCTTTCCACGCTGATGACGCTCTTGATGAGATTCACCGGAATATTGTTCCGCGTGCTCGCCGCGCTTACGACTTCGTCGATATCTTGCGCATTCAGAGGGTTTGCCCGCGGGGTTGGCTCGCGCGGAGGAATCGGAGCCATCCCTTCCGCTTCGAAACCGGTAATTTCGTCCGTGCGCACGTCCACAAAGTCAGATGGAGAAGCGCTCAAATACAAACGCGTCCATTCACCGCGGAGCTCTCTGCGGTCGAACTGGATGGAATAGCCGTTACGCAGCATCGCGGTTTCAGCCGCGGCAGCTGGTATCGCAGTCGCCGAATAGAGGCACACCGACAAGAGTGTGATGCCAAGCTTCATCGTCGATCATCCACTGGCAAGCGAGGGCCCACTTTACGCCTAGCCACGCCAAGACGGCCGGTTCCATGGCCCTGGGGGGCAAAGGTCCCTGTCGTGCTTAGGGAATATCGAAAGCCGCAGACCGTCTTTGCTCTACAGCAAATACGTCCGCGAAACAGTGAGCTATGAGTAGTTCATCCGCAAGAAAGAGTCACATGCGCCTAACTGTCGACGACCGCGGAACCAGCGAAGTGTTGCTTAGCGGAAAAAGGGGCCATGCCACGACCCCTGCGGGTTGGGGTGTCGGTTGCCGGGTCAAGAGTAGCCCGCCCATGCACAGAAATCTCCTGCGCTGCCTCGTAGCTCTGTTTCTCGCGCTGGCAATCGGTCTACCGGCCTTGGCCAACCAAGCCGAAACCTACTATAAAGAAGGCCAGAAGGCTGAATCGAAGAATGACTACGACAGCGCCTACAAGGCCTATGCCGAAGCGATGAAACTGGAACCCAAGAACGCCAAATACATGGCATCGGTCACGCGGCTGCGCTTTTATGCGGCCATGCAGCACCTTCACGCGGGTACCGAGCTTCGTGACAGCGGAAAACTCGACGAAGCGGCCGTTGAGTTTGAGCGCGCCGTTGCCATCGACCCGACGAGCATGATTGCCAAGGCGGAACTGCAAAAAACCGCGGACATGATCAAGGTTCAATCGAAGAAGGAGCAGGCCGCCACCGCAAAAACGCAGTCGCCTTTGGCTTCCATGGTGGCTTCTCTCGAGGGTCCGATCGAATTTCATCCCACATCCACCACGCCAATCAATATGCGCATGAGTTCGAATGCGGACCAGATTTACAAAGTGGTGGGGAAACTCGCAGGCTTTAACGTGCTCTTTGATCCTGACTTCAAGCCGCAGCGGATCAGCGTGGAGCTCAACGACGTCACCGCGCGCGAAGCACTGTCGATGGTCTCGATGGAATCGAAAACTTTCTATCAACCTATTTCTGCCAACACCATCATCGTCGCTTCGGATACAGCGGCAAAGCGCAAAGAGTACGAGCACACCGCGATGAAAATGTTCTTCATGCGCAATGCCTCGAGTCCCGCCGATTTGCAGGAAGCCTCGAAGACCATCAGTGCCCTGTTGGATTTGACCCGCGTGCAACTGGTGCCTGCGCAAAACGCCATGATCTTCCGGGGTACCCGTGACCAACTGGTTCTTGCCGAAAAGCTGCTGGCCGACCTCGACAAACCAAAGCCCGAGGTCGTCATTGAAGTGGCGGTCCTTGAGGTCGACCGCAATCGCCTCAAAACCATCGGCACGAACCCCCCCACATCCGTCAGCGTTCAGGTTGTGCCACCAGGTACCTCAGCGTCGATTTCCGGTGGCACGCCCAATGGCAATTCGTTCACGCTTAATACCATCGGCCAGGTGACCGGCAACGATGTTCTCATCACGATTCCCGGTGCTTCTCTTTCTTTCCTGATGAGTGACAGTAACACTAAGGTAATTCAGAATCCTCAAGTGCGGGCCATGGATAACGAACACGCCACCCTGAAAATCGGGGACCGTATTCCGGTGGCAACCGGTTCGTTCACCCCTGGCACTGCCGGCGGCATCAGCCCCTTGGTCAGTACGCAATTCCAGTACATCGACGTTGGGGTTAATGTCGACATCACACCGCATATCCATTCCGAGCACGACGTCACCTTGAAGATGGCCCTCGAAGTCTCTTCAGTTACTGGGCAGACGAACATCGGGGGCATCAGTCAGCCAATCATTGGCCAGCGCACCGTCCAGCAACAGGCCCGGCTAGGTGATGGGGAAGTGAGCCTCATCGCCGGAATCCTGGAAGACACCGATACAAAGTCTCTGGGTGGTTATCCGTACCTTTCGAAAATCCCCATTTTAAAGTATCTCTTCGCTCAAGAAGATAAGGAGCGCCAAGAGACCGAAGTCGTCTTCGCGATCACTCCTCATATCGTGCGTTCCCAGGACATCACGGACGACAATCTGCGTCTCGTGGATGTCGGCACCGGCAGCAATGTTGGCGTCCGCCTGAAGGAGCCTGCAAAGCCCCAAGGCGATGGCGCGGCCAAAGTAACGCCAGCCCAGCCCAGGCAGCCCGTTGCCCAAACACCCGCGCAGCAACCACAGGTGCCGGCACAGGAGCAGCCCAGGCAGCCCGTTGCCCAAACACCTGCGCAGCAGCCACAGGTGCCGGCACAGCAGCAGCCTCCACCTACGCCCGAAGCGGCTTATCCGCCCCCAAGACCGCTGACACAAGTGCCACCTCACACCGGCAAGCAATAATCTCGGCGGTGGACCATCGTCGTCTAGACGTGCTTCGGAAGTGTATGACTGTGCCCTTGCCCACGAGCCAATACGGTGCGCTCCAAAATGCACGACGCGGTACGTGCACTGCTAATCCGTGCCGTAAGCGGACGGTAAGAATTTTGCAAATTCCGCGCCAAGGAAGGCCAAAAATTTTCCCGATGTTCGCAAACCCGGGAACCGCCCATCCAAGGTCACAAAACGAGGCGCTTCTAACTCATTGTAAATACGGATATTATAATCCCACCAGATTTGGTAGGGAACTTGCTCCGCTCAACATATCCGGACATTGACGGCCGGGGTTTTAGGCAATAACGGTTTTCAATTCGGGCAGGTGAACATCTCTCGAGTTCCGGTGGGTGGGCTGGGCTCTGTTGGACAAATTATGTTTGTGTATATCAACAGGTTACGTAAACCAATAGAGACCTCGCCCGAGACGAGACAGGTCAAGGGTCAGTAACACCCAGTAACAAGTTGGAGCACGGTTTGTCCCCGAGCGCTCTGATCCGCCCTTCGTGGCTCGAGGGTGAAGGTATGTGTCCCCGAATCTTGAAACAGAAAAGGTGAACCATGCTAGGAGGCCGCTCGATGCCTGACTTCCAGTCCAAAGGGCCTGTCGTTGCCAGATCGGTAAGGGCCAATGGCTCTGGCAGCGCATCCCCGTTGAGTCGCCGTGCGACGGCAATGCAGCAATTTCCGGTGTTCGCAACCCTTTCCGCGTCCGAGTTTAAGGAAGTCACCTCTGCCGCACATGAGAAGCTTTTGCCGCGGAGGGAAACGATCTACAACGAGGGCGATCCGATTCGCGAAGTTTTCCTGCTCACCGCGGGCTGCGTGAAAGTTACTCAGCTCGGTCCCAATGGTCATGAAGTTATCCTGAGACTTCACGGGGCGAGCGAATTGATCGGCGCTCAGGGGCTATCGGCCGGTAAGCTTCATCTAGCCACGGCTCGAGCCATACAAACCTCTACCGCGCTTGTTTGGGAAGCCTCCGTCTTCGAGTCGATCTCCGACCGCATCCCTTCGCTGCGTCGCAATACCGCCCGCATTCTGGGTGAGAGACTGCAGGAAATGGAAGAACGCTTCCGCGAAATCTCCACGCAGAAGGTTGCGGCCCGCCTCAGCCACCAACTCATCCGCTTGCTGAATCAGCTGGGTCGAGGCACAGATCAGGTTGTGGAGATTGGCCTCTCGCGTGAGGAACTGGCGCAATTAACGGGCACCACGCTTTTCACCGTGAGTCGCCTACTTAGCCAGTGGGAGAAGCAGGGCATCATAAGCAGCCGGCGCGAAGCGGTGGTCGTCTGCAACGTCCAGGCGCTGGCAGCTCTTTCCGAAGAAGGTTGAGAATTCGCTTCGAGCCGGCTCTTTCCATGGGGCCGGTCTCTTTCGCGGGCGGCAGCAACCCTAGGTCACGAACCCCTGTCAGCTACGCGAGCGACGGGTTTCGGCGCCCAGGGGGACAGCTCCGCCCTTCACTTTTCCTTCCCGAGGATCTGGCGAGCGTAGGCCGCCCCCTTGCCTGCCTCTTCGTGCTTGCAATAAACGAAAACGTCCACGCCTTCGTCCAGCCAGCCGTCGAACCGTTTCCGCCATTCCTTGAGCTCCTTCGGGGTGTATTCCTCTTTCCTCAGGCGCACGTAGGTGAAATCTGCCGTGAGCACTTCGAGTGGCGTTTCCTTCTCCGTTTCCGCCAGGCACAAGGCCGTTCCCCGCTCCCGCAGGACCGCATACGTCTCCTCGGTATACCAGGACGCATGACGCACCTCGAACGCGAACCTGAACGCCGGCGGGCGCAGTCCGAGAAACTCTTCCATCAGTGGCTTGTCGAATTTAAACGTAGGGGGGAGTTGCACCAGGACCGGCCCTAGATGGTCGCCATCCTCGAGCACGCTGGCTACCTCCAAAAAACGCTTCAGCGTCTCCTCGCAGTTGCGGAGCCTCTTGATGTGCGTGATCTGCTGGTTTGCTTTCAAAGCGAACCGGAAGCCTTCCGGGACGCTTTTTGCCCAGTTTAGCAGCGTCGTTTCGATGGGCATCTTGTAAAAACTGTGGTTGATCTCGACGGTCGAAAACTGCTTGGCGTAAAAGCTGAGCATCTCGCGGTCGGGAAGCCTCTCTGGGTAGAAGTTCCCCTTCCATTCCTTGTAGGAGTATCCCGAAGTGCCCACGCGCAGCTGGCCGGTGCGAGCGATGATGCGCCTCCCGTGCCGCGATTTAATCACAATCACCGAGTACGGCAAAGTGTGTCGCGCGGCGGGTCTACCCCGCCGTCTGGCCATTGTTGAGGCTCTTGCGGTTCGCGAGGGGCCAGTGGTTATGCAGATCAGGGCGTTTTTGTCGTTCGAGACGGCATTCGCGCGCTGAGCAGTTCGATGGCTTCTTCGAGTCTTTGCCGCTGCTTCCAGAAGTCGGCCCAGAGGTCGCCCTTTTCCTTGAGGCGGGCAAAGATGGTTTTTATGTTGTGGGTTTCCGGGTTGAGGTTTGGCCGCAATTCTCGAGCCAGAATCGGCGCAGAGACCGGCGCCTTCGGAAATGCCCGCACGGCATAAGGAGCGGCCAGCGGTCGTCCATGGGCATTCTGCTGGACGTCGATCAGCACGCGGCCGGCGGGACGCTTCGCGACGGTTCGTTCGCTGGTCACGAGATTTGGGTGCTTCGTGGACACGGTCCGCGCGACAATCTCGCCGAAGGTCCGCAACTGCTCGTACGTGTAGACCGGCTCGACCGGGATGTACAGATGCATTCCTGTGGCGCCGGAAGTCTTCAGGAAACTCGCCAGGCCGAGCGCCTGCAATTCTTCCTCGAGCGCTCGAGCGATGGTTACCACCACAGAGAATTCCGTGCCGTCGGAAGGATCCAGATCGAAGAAAAAGTAGTCGGGATGGTCGAGATTATCCAGGCGGCTCGACCACGGGTTTTCGTCGATACAGCCGAGCCCGGTAAGAAAGAGAAGGGAAGCACGATCCGAGGCGGTTGCATAGTGAATCGCTTTTCCTTTTTCTTCGGATTCAATCGGCACGGTCACAAACCAGTCCGGCACGCCCTCGCGCAGGTCCTTCTGAAAGAAAGCCTGGCCCTTGATCCCGTCCGGATAGCGACGCAACACCAGGGCGCGACCGCCTAGGAACGGCAAGATAAAGTCGGCTATGCGGTAGTAGTAGGCCAGTAGATTCCGTTTCGTGTATCCAGACTCAGGGAAATAAACCTTATTAAGGTTGCTGAACCGGAGCCTTTTCCCATCGAGTTCGATGGCCACGGATTCCGAATGGCCTCTGAACAACTCCGCTTCGATCTCGGCTCTATTCTTTAGCACTTTGCCCACGACCTCTGGCGCGCGGACAACCACCGGAGCCTCGGGCGCTCGAACCTCGTTCTCCCAACGGCAATCTAGAGGTTCTGCGTCTTCGAGGAGCGCCAGAAAAACGGGATGCCTCAAGACGTGCTCGTCGGTCCACCCGCTGAATTTGACCCGCACGACCAGCTTCGGTGAAACCCAGGTCGCCTTTTCGTTGGTCTCCGGGACCTTGTCAAATGGGCTAGTGGATGTTTCGAGCTCCTTCAGCTTGCCGGCCAGCTCCCCTGATTTTCGCTCCCCAAATCCGCTCCCGACGTGCCCGATGAACCGAAGTTTCTTGCCTTCATACAACCCCAACAGCAGCGCACCGAAGGGAATGGCCGTGGTGCGCGCCGCGCTCCAGCCGCCCACAACCGCGTCCAGCGTCTTCGTCACCTTCAGCTTCACCCAGTTTGCGCTGCGGTCTGAAACATACGCGCTGCTGGCGCGCTTCGCGACAATCCCTTCCAAGCCGTTTTCCTTCGCCAGCTCGAACAGCTCTTCGCCTCGCTCGATCTGATGATCGGAGTAGCGAAACCGCTCGGAGGTGTGCAGCAGCCGTTCGAGAAATTGCTTGCGCTCGAGAAGAGGCGCTTCGCGAAGGTCGTATCCATCGCAATAGAGCAGATCGAAGAGGTAGTAAACGACCGGGGTCTTTGCGACTACGTTCTCGCCGGGGGCCCGCACGTGCATGCGTTCCTGCAAGCGCTCGAAGTCGCTGTGGCCTCGGGCATCAAGCGCGACGATTTCTCCATCGAGAATTGCGTCGCGCGCAGCGATCGCTTCAGGAAGAGAGGCCAGCTCGGGATAACGTTTCGTGATGTCCAGGTTGTTCCGCGAGCGCAGCGTTAAGGTCCCGTCGGCGATCCGGGCGAGCGCGCGCACTCCATCCCACTTGATCTCGAACAGCCAGCCGGGATCCGAGAACGCACCCTCGCCAATCGTCGCCAACATTGGACCGAGGCGAGTTGGCATCGCGCTTTTGCGCGCGCCTTCGAGTTCGCTCGCTTGCACGGGACTTGCGCTTCTTGTGGGTGGCAGCTCCTCCCTGATCTCCTGCAGCGTGCGCCCCGTAAGGACGGAACCATCGTGCTGCTCGATGTCCCACCCAGGATCCTCGGCCGCATCCTTGTGCTTGATCATCAGCCATTCGTTGCCTTTCTGGCTGTGCTTCAATTTGACCAGCACAAAACTGCCGCGCAGTTTCTCCCCGTTCAGGCTGAACTTGATCTCTCCACCTTCTAATTGTTTAAGCGCATCCAGTTTGCCCTCGACCCGGAACGTTCCGCGGTCCCACACCATGACCGTCCCGGCTCCGTAGCTGCCTTCGGGGATCTTCCCTTCGAAACGGCCGTATTCGAGTGGATGGTCCTCGGTCTGGACTGCCAGGCGCTTGTCCGCCGAATTGAGCGAAGGTCCCTTTGGCACCGCCCAGGATTTTAGCGTCCCATCGATCGCCAGCCGAAAATCGTAGTGCAGCCTTGTCGCGGAATGTTTCTGCACCACAAAGGTGTCTCGAAATTCCGTGACGGGTTCCAACCCGAGCTTCGGCTTCGGGAGGCGCCTGCCCCTCTTCGTCTCCTCCGGTTCTCCCGAAGGCTCCGGTGTCCGGTCGAACTGCCGTTTCCGCCTGTATTCCTCAAGCTTCTCCATGCTACGGATTCTATCTCACCGCCGATCATGCCCGCAGGCCTCGGTCTAGGAGGCTCCCCATGGTTTTTGGTGCCTTCCGGCTTCCTTGGGCACGGAATCGCCTCTTGGAGTACGCGTGCGAGTGAAACTTCCCTTCACAATTTTCAATCCGGCCAATGAAAAAGATGCGTTTGCGGTTGGCTTTTCTACGACTCAATATGAACCCGCTGATGCCGTGGAGTAGTGCAGCTGTTTCCGTCACTGTACCGAGCGGAGGTGGTTATTGGACTACGTTCAGCCTACCGACCTTCTGAACGATGCAACAAAATCGGCTTCCGGCAAAGCCTCCCTGCCGGTACGCGACCTCCTGATTCGGAGTTTTTTGGCTGGCGCCTTACTCGCTTATGCCACGTCACTCGTATTCGTAGTCCTCTCACAAAATGTCGCGCCGATCGTGGGAGCCATTCTCTTCCCGGTTGGTTTTGTCATCCTGGTGCTGCTGGGCCTTGAGCTGGCCACCGGAAACTTCGCTCTTTTGCCGATGGCATACGCAGCCGGGGAAGTCTCCTGGCCTCGTGTGCTCCGGAATTGGGGCTGGGTATATCTCGGAAACCTGGCTGGAAGCTTGTTCTACGCCTTGCTGTTTTATTGGGCGGTGACCGACTGCGGTACCCGCGGCGGCGGCGCGGTCGGGGAGCTCATGAAAGCGGCCGCGCAGAAAAAGACCATCGCGTACATGGCCATCGGATTACGTGGTTTGGAAACGGCGTTTATCAAGGGAATCTTGTGTAATTGGATGGTGACGCTCGGAGCTGTCCTGGCAATGGCCTCGCGGTCTACGGTCGGAAAAATTGCGGCCATGTGGCTTCCGATCATGACCTTCTTTGCGCAAGGCTATGAACACTCGATCGTGAACATGTTTTTGATTCCTGCGGGCATGTTATTCGGCGCCCCGGTTTCCGTGACCCAATGGTGGCGCTGGAATCAGCTTTCGGTCACGTTAGGTAACTTGCTGGCTGGCGTCCTGCTCACCGGCCTGGCCCTGTACGTCACAAACGCGCCCAAGAAAACAGCGGCAATGGTGCTTCCTCTCGCTGGTAACGAAACCGCCGGAAGCGCGGCTCGACAAGCAGCCGAGGCCTAAGTTCTTTGCCCCGAACAGGAGCAGACCGTTATGGCGCAAAATTTTGAAGGCCCTCGAGCCGCTACGGGAAGCCTGAAATCCCGCCCGAGCTCGCCTGCCGCTCCTGCTAACGCCGTTGAAGGTTATAAGGCCTCGATGAACGGCGACGGCCTGCGGATTCTGGACCATTTGCCAGAAATCATCCGGCGCGGTGCGGATTCCCTTACGCCTGCAGAAAAGGAATTGCTGAAGTGGGTTGGCGTTTTCTATCGCCGGCCGACCCCGGGCAGGTTCATGATGCGTATTCGCATGCCCAACGGGTTTGTGCGAAGCGATCAACTGCGCACCATCGCCGAACTCTCGCGCCGCCTTGGAAATGGCGTCGTTGACATCACGACGCGCCAGCAAATCGAACTGCGCGGGTTCCTTCTCGACACCATTCCGGCCATCTGGGACAAGCTCGGCGGTGTGGACCTTCGTTCGCTCCAAACCGGCATCGACAACGTCCGCAACATAACCGGCTGCGTTCTTGCCGGTTTGACGCCGCATGAGTTGTTCGACGCCTCTCCGGTCGTCCAAGAGCTCGATCGCATCATCGTCGGCTCCAAAGGCAACCCGGAATTCACGAACTTGCCGCGCAAGTTCAACATCACGGTCACGGGCTGTCTCGACAACTGCACGCACAACGAGTCGCAGGACATCGCGCTGGTTCCCGCAAAGAAGGGAGAGCGGCTCGGGTTCAACGTGCTCGTCGGCGGAAAGATGGGCTCCGGAGGATTCACGATCGCTTCGCACCTGAATGTCTTTGTCGAAGCCTACCAGGCCGCCGCTGTGGTTGTGGAACTGATCAAAATCTACCGCGATCATGGACCGCGAGAGGCCCGCTCGAGATGCCGCTTTGCCTTCCTGCTTGAAAAATGGGGAGTCCCTAGGTTGCGCGCCGAACTCACAACGCGCATGGGCTATGAACTCGCCTTTCGCGGAAGAGAGATGAGGAGTTCGCAACACGCCGACCACATCGGGCTGACCTCCCAAAAACAACCCGGGTTTGTTGCCGTGGGTCTCTCTGTACCGACTGGCAGAGTCAACCCCGAACAGCTCGACGAACTCGCGCTTCTGGCGGAAACCTATGGCAACGGCGAGATCCGCCTCACGACGGGGCAGAACGCTGTCATTCCGAATGTCCCGGCGAATCGTCTGGCGGCGCTCTCGAACGAGCCTTTGCTCAAGGAACTCTCGCCGCGTCCGTCTCCCTTTCTGCGCGGTTTGGTGGCCTGCGTCGGAACCGATTATTGCAACCTGGCTCTCATCGAAACCAAGCGCCGCGCGGTCGAGCTTTCCCGAGCCCTTCACGAAAAGATGGGCACGAGCGCGAAACCGCTGACGATTCATTGGTCCGGCTGCCCCGCGGGCTGCGGCAATCACGAAGCGGCTGACATCGGGTTCCGAGGATTCAAGACCAAAATTGATGGAAAACTCGTCGATGCCGTGGCGGTGTATGCCGGCGGGCGGACGGGCGCTCATGCAATAGCCGGTAAAGAGATTCTGGCAACCGTGCCGTGCGACGAATCGTTTGCGAACGTGATCGCGGATGTCATCGAGTCGTATCGCGCAGAAAACGAGTCCAAGCCGCAAGTGCCGGCGATCGATCCTCTTTTCACGGCCGCTGCAACCGCCGGACTCGCTTCCTGGCGCCCTTCGAGCTCTTTCGCTCCTCTGCCGAGCGCCAGCTGATAACCTCCGGCGAGCGAGGCAGTCCTCGGCGCGGCTAGTTTCCTCCTTGGTCGAACATGGCGGGCCGGCAACAAGCCGTCAGATTCTCTTGATTCCCCTTGCCTGGCGTTCTACCCTTAGAACTCTGTCCGCATCCCTAGGCTGCTGACCGGAGGAGCGTCCAAATGGCTACAACTGTCTGGAAAGGCCACCTCACCTTTGGCTTGATCTCCATTCCCATTCGCTTGTCAGCAGCGGCTCGCGGAGAACGCATCAGTTTTAACCAGTTGCACAAGGTTTGCCACTCGCGCCTTAAGCAGCCGCTGTTCTGCCCCGTTTGCAACCGCAATGTGGAGCGCTCCGAGATTGTGAAGGGCTACGAGTACGAAAAGGATCAGTACGTGCTCTTCACCGAAGAAGAGCTCGATAAGATCGAACCTCCCTCGGCGCACGTGATGGAAATTCTCGAGTTTGTGAAGCTCTCGGACATGGACCCGCTCTATTTTGACGCGTCCTATTACATTTCGCCCGAGGACGCCGGGGTAAAGGCCTACCAACTGCTCATGAAAGCCATGGAAGAGTCCGGTTATGGGGCCATCGCAAAGCTCACGATGCACCAACGCGAACACATCGTGATTATTCGGCCAAGTGCGAAGGGCATGACGCTGCATACGATGTTCTATTCGAATGAGATTCGCGCCGCGGAAGCCGTTCCGACGGACAAAGTCGAGTTGAAGGATCAGGAAAAAGCTCTGGCGCAGCAACTGATTCAGAGCCTCGCCGCTCCCTGGCAACCGCAGAAGTATCGCGACGAATATCAGGAAAACCTGCGCGCCATGATCGCCGCCAAACTCAAGGGCCAGGAGGTCACGGAAGTCGCCCAGCCGCACTTGGCTCCGGTCATCGATTTGATGGAAGCTCTCAAGAAGAGCCTCGCGGACAAGAAAGCCGTGGCATCGGCGGCCGCGCCTCCCGTTCCCGCAGGGCCGGTGGCCGTACCGGCGGGCAAGAAACCTCCCGCTCGCGCCGTGGAACCGGGGGCTGCGGCACAAAAGCGGAGTGGAAAGAAATTGGCCGGCTAATTGTTGAATGGGTGCCACGGATAGATTTAGTCCTGAAGACGTCCAGCGCATTCTGGGTCTCACCGCAAAGCAGTTGGACTACTGGGACCGCTTGCGCCTCGTTTCTCCCCAGAAGGAACCCGGAAGCCATTTCTATGACTTCCGCGACCTTATCGGCCTCCGGACCGTAAAACAATTAATCGAACAAGGCGTTCCCGTCAATCGGCTGCAGCGTGCTCTCGAGGCTCTTCGTGAGAAGCTCAGCAAAGTCCGGGCACCCCTCGCCGAACTGCGTATCCTCTTCGACGGCAAGGACGTTATCGTGGAACGGCATGGAGCACGGCTTGAACCGGTTTCCGGCCAGTTCGTCTTGAACTTTGAGACTCGCGAAATTGACGAACGCGTGCGCGTCATCGCGCAACCCGCAGCTAGAAACGCGCGAACTGCCGATGAGTGGTTCGAGGCCGCATTGGCTTGCGAGTCCGCCAGACGGGCGAAAGCAGAAGCGATCGACGCCTACAACCGAGCCCTCCAAGCCGACCCGCAAAAAATCGATGCGCTGCTCAATTGCGGAACCCTCTACTATGAAGACGGAAATCTCGCCAGGGCTTCCGAGTACTTCCAGCGCGCGATTGCTCTCGATTCCGACAGCGCTTTGGCTCACTTCAATCTGGGCAGTGTGCTCGATGAGATCGGCGACGTCGAAGCTGCCCGCCAACAGTTCCGACTGGCCCTCCGCTTGCATCCGGACTTTCCCGACGCGCACTACAATCTCGCTTTCGTCTGCGAGAAACTGCGGGCATTTTCCGAGGCGCGAGAACATTGGCAGGCGTACATTCGGCTTGAGCCTGTAGGGCCGTGGTCCAGTTATGCCCGGGAACGCCTCGCGACGTCGAACGCCACAAAGTCGGTCGGCGCTACTTTGGTCTGAGCCGGATCACGACAGCGGCACGATGGCGGGGACCCACGATCGAGTGGAGGTGTTAGGGAATGTGCAGAAATATTAAAACCCTCTTCAATTTTGATCCGCCCGTCACCGACGAAGAGATTCGAGCCGCGTCGCTTCAGTTTGTGCGCAAAATCAGCGGCTTTGCCAAACCGTCGAAGGCAAACGAAGCCGCTTTCCAGGCCGCCGTCGAAGATATAGCCAGCGTTTCGGGCCGTCTCATCCGCTCGCTCGAGACTCACGCGCCGCCCAAGAATCGTGAAGAGGAAGCGGCCAGAGCAAAGGCCCGGGGCGCAATCCGATTTCGCGCCTCACCCTAACCCTTTCGAATTCGACCAACATGGCCAGATCCACAGAGGTCTCACCGACCTCAAGTGGCGAGGGGACGTTTGTTGAGCCCGCGCTATCGTCGGGCCTATCGAGCACACCAGCATTGCAACCGCAAGCGCCGTCCTCATTTTCACCTCTCGGCTCGTCAATGCTGATGTTGTACTTCAGAATTAGACGTAGAGGCACGAACGACAGTCGGTTCCTTCGTAGAGTCCTTGGCAACGATGCCGAACGCTGGCCTTGTCAGTTCTATAGCGGTCTTGAACCCATTGTCGGTATCCTGGCAACCAATCAACCTCCCAGCCGGATTCCAAAATAATGATGGCCTTCGCTCCCGCAGGGACCAGGCTTCATGCACGGACCCATTGGCGTTTGCGGCGCAAATGCTTTATAGCGTTTCCCCCTCCCGGTAGAGCCTCCGCATTGCCCGGTTCACCTTCTTTATGTTGCTCTTCCACTCTTGCTGGGCTTTTTTGTCGGATTTTCTGCGCTGAAACTCTTGCTCTCGCTGCAGCTTGTGATAACTCTCCAGTCGGTCGGCCTCCAGTCCGCCGGCCTCGAGTGCCCGCCGAACCGCGCATCCCGGTTCACCTGCGTGACGGCAATTCCGGAATCGGCAGCCCTCGGCCAAGCCCTCCACTTCACCAAACACACGCTCGAGCCCTTGCTCAACCTCCCAGAGTTGCAACTCCCGCAGCCCCGGAGTGTCGATAACCATCGCCCCCGAAACAAGGAAAAACAGTTCTCTCCCGGTTGTCGTATGCCGCCCCCGACTGTCGCGTTCCCGCACCATCTTCGTGCTCTGCCCCTCCGATCGCAGAAGCCGATTCACCAGCGTCGACTTTCCCACTCCCGAACGTCCCAGCAGAACAACCGTCTCCCCGGCTACCAAATATGCATCCAGCCCACCCAGACTTGCTCCTGTCTTCGCGCTGATGCAATAAACGCTTACTCCTACAAGCTCACGGCGCAACCCTTCGGCAATTTTCTCCGCTTCCTCGCGAACGTCGGCCTTGTTCAGCAACACCACAGGTCTCGCTCCACTCTCCCAAACCTGCACCAGGAATCGTTCGAGACGCCGCAGATTGAAGTCGCCATCCAGGCCCATCATTAGAAATATCGTGTCCACATTTGCCGCCAGCACCTGCATTTCGTTCCGTTTCCCCGGAACCTTTCGCGCGATCTGAGTGCGGCGCGGCAAGACTTCGTCTATCACCATCCCGGCGTCAACCTCCCCGCGCGCAGCCACCCAATCGCCCACTGTCGGCCAGGGCCGTCCGGATTCTGCAGCCAGCCGCAGCTTCCCGGAAGCCTCTGCGTCACACTCTCCAAACTCCCCGGCGATCTCCCACGCCTCGCGGTGTTGCGTCACCACCCTACCCCGCCTCAGCCCCTTCCTCTCACTCGAATTCCAGACGGCTTCGAGCGCCGCGTTCCATCCCAACAATTCTAGATCCATGACAAAATGCCCTCTGCTGCATCAAGCGCAGTGTTGCGCGTCAGGTGACCCTCAGATCGGTCGTGCCACGGCTATGCTTCACCGCACGGCGCCGCGCGCGGGAAACCACACGAGGAAGCGAACCAATGTGTCGAATGGAAAGGATTTCTTGCAGGAGAGGAACGCTCGAAAGGTTCTAGCGAAGAAGAGTCCTAAACAGCCGCACCAGAGACGCACCCCTCCCCTCGAAATGAGTACGGGGTCTCCACAGGCGCCTCCTGAATTGCTTTCAGTCGAATTGCTCTTGCGACCGTGGTGAATCGTAATACACGACGATACCGCGGTCAAGACCTGACAGACCTGAGGTGTTTGGCATGAATTGTGAGCGTTACGCCATCTGGGCATCGATTGTTAAACACGTGCTCCGAAGCCCCTTCGCTGCCGTGAAGCAGCGGGCGTGATGAGCTCCGACTGCTCGCGTCGCGGCAAGGAATGCAATGGAACCCGGTAGCCGTCCAAGGAGACCTATTTCGGGTGCTCTTCCGGAATTCATCAGGGAGTGGCCGACTATCGCAGATGGCTTGAATCGAAACGCCGGTTGTAAGTACATGGGCCAGAACGCAACCGCGGCCCGCAGCGAGAGATTCCTGGGACAATCAACTCAATCAACCAGATGGATTGTTCATGCGTGCACGAGTGATGGGCATACGCCGTTGCCGCCTCCGAACCAACCAAACGGATAGGTCCGAACTATCCGTTCGGAGAGCAAGACGACTAGAAATTGGGAAAGCGTGCTTAGGTGAGCGAATTTAATATGCGTATCTGACTGCATATACTCAGCTTCTACCATCGAAACGGAATAATCGGTTTCACCCGCTACACGGCATGAAGCTTGCTGTGAGTAGCAGCACGAGCAGATCGAGGTTTAAGTCGAGAGATGTGTTCAGCCATTCGAGAGACTTGGCGGTAGGTCTACTCATTACCCGAATCGAGAGGAGATCAAGAAGGTGACACTATATCAGCCCAAAGCCGCTGACGAAATCGCAGCGTCATGGAAGACGGATTCCCGCTGGAAGGGGATCACCCGTCCTTACGCTGCGAAAGACGTTGTGCGCTTGCGCGGCACATTGCAGATCGAATACACGCTCGCACGGCTAGGCGCGGAACGCCTGTGGAACCTACTGAACAGCGAGAAGTATGTCAACGCCCTGGGCGCCATGAGCGGCAACCAGGCGGTGCAAATGGTGGCGGCCGGTTTGAAGGCGATCTACGTCAGCGGTTGGCAGGTTGCCGCCGACGCCAACAACGCCGGACAGATGTATCCCGACCAGAGCCTGTATCCCGCCGACTCCGTACCCAATCTGGTACGCCGCTTGAACAATGCACTGATTCGCGCCGATCAGATCCATCATTCCGAGGGGAAGAACGGCATGAGCTGGTTCGTTCCGCTCATCGCCGATGCTGAGGCAGGGTTTGGCGGCACGCTGAACGCCTTCGAGCTGATGAAGGCGATGATCGAAG
The DNA here is from genome assembly GCA_035262325.1 of Candidatus Acidiferrum sp. Lineage (GTDB taxonomy): Bacteria > Acidobacteriota > Terriglobia > Acidiferrales > UBA7541 > Acidiferrum. The sequence goes on along the minus strand of DATFTB010000213.1, from coordinate 3,041 downwards.
CCGGCGCGGCTTGCGTGCATTTCGAGGATCAGCTTTCTTCCGCGAAAAAGTGCGGCCATCTCGGCGGCAAGGTGCTTGTGCCGACTCAGGAAGCGGTGCAGAAACTCGTGGCGGCTCGTCTTGCGGCCGATGTACTGGGCGTTCCAACGCTAGTGCTAGCGCGCACCGACGCCAACGGCGCGCATCTGTTGACCTCGGACATCGACCCCTATGACCGGATATTCCTCACCGGCGAGCGCACCGGGGAAGGGTTCTTCGGCATCCACGGGGGCATTGACTCGGCTATCGCCCGCGGACTTGCCTACGCGCCATACGCCGACTTGATCTGGTGCGAGACTTCGGAACCGAACTTGAGGGAAGCCGAGCGCTTTGCCGACGCGATCCATGCGGAGTTCCCAGGCAAGATGCTGGCCTACAACTGCTCTCCATCGTTCAACTGGAAGAAGAAGCTGGATGACGCCACGATCGCGCGCTTCCAGCCCGCGCTTGCGGAGATGGGTTACAAGTTCCAGTTCATTACACTGGCCGGCTTCCACGTGCTCAACCTCAGCATGTTCGAGCTAGCGCGCGCATACAAAGACACGGGCATGACCGCTTACTCACGCGTGCAAGAGAAGGAGCTTGCCAGCGAGTTCAGCGACGGCTACTCCGCGGCGAAGCATCAGCGCTTCGTCGGCACCGGATACTTCGACGAAGTCACCCAGGTGATCGCTAGCGGCAAATCGTCACTGTCAGCGATGGAGCACTCGACCGAGGCCGAGCAGTTCGCGGAGGTCAACGTCCCGGTGCAGATGATCGAGGTGGGATAGGATCCGTCCTGGCGGCCGATCCTGCCCGAGTGTCCGGTATCGTGCGAGCACGAACGCGGCGGCGACTCGATTCTCTTAGCCGCGGCACCGCTGGGTGGAGGCACAGGCAGAGTTGTCGCACGGAATCCCCTCGTAGAGGAGCCCATGAATCCGAGAAAGCTAGTCATCATCATCTCGCAATTGGCGTTTTTGGCCCTAATTAACCGCGTGGGTTACATGTTGGCACACGTTTTGTCTTTGCGCCTGCCAGGAAACCTCGTCGGGATGCTGATTCTCTTTGCGCTGCTGTCAGGCCGATTGGTCCGTTTAGAGTGGATCCAGGAGGGGGCATCGATCTTGACTCGGCATCTCGCTTTCTTCTTCATCCCGATTGCCGTCGGCCTTGTCGCCTTTAAAGAGGTATTTCTGCAGCACGGCCTTGCCATTTTGGGCACGCTCATTGTCAGTGCCACAGCTGGGATTCTCCTCTGTGGCCTCATCGCCCAAGCATTTAAGGAGGCGAAGTACCATGAGATTACTGCTGGCGTTATCCGGCATTGGTGTTACCGCTTTGGTCTACGCCCTTAGCCGGGTCGTGGGGAAGCGCTACCCTTCGCCACTTACGTCACCTGTGTTCTTTAGCACGCCACTTGTAATCGCAGTGGTGCTGCTAAGCGGCATGCATCTTAGCGACTACCGGCCCGCGAAGGACATCATCGTCTCTCTTCTAGGGCCCGCGACCGTCGCCCTTGCGGTACCACTCTATAAAAACCGGCAGACGCTACTCGGCAATCTGTTTTCCGCGTCCCTAGGACTTGCCCTCGGTTCATTGTCTACATTGGTCATCGCTGCGCTTGTGGCGAGACTATTTGATTTGCCACAGGTCATTCGGGCGTCGGTCAGTATAAAGTCCGTCACCGCTCCGGTCGCTATCGAGCTCGCCCCCATGGTCAATGGCGATTCGACCTTAGCGGCTGCGTTCGTCATCGCAACCGGGATCATCGGCGCTATGTTAGGACCGTGGCTGATGGATAAGACCGGCATTCGCGCTCCTTTGGCTCGAGGATTGGCGCTCGGTACTATTTCACACGGGCAGGGCACGGCCCAAGCGGTAATCGAGGGAGAGGTGCAGGGCGCTGCTGCAGGAGTCGCGATGGTGCTCGCTGCGATTCTCGCTTCGTTTGTTGCGCCAATTCTGGTCCCAATCCTGCTGCGATGAATCTTTGTGGTTAACAAGCGCGGGAGACGGCAGCGCCGAAAGGAAGTACGACCTCACCGTACGAGCCGGCTCGATGAAGCGCTTACACTTGTCCTCGCAAGTCTGCAAGCAAATTACTCCTTCAACCGGTTCTTGACGTTCACCAGCGTGATTCAACTGAATACATCAAACACCCAGGCTGTAAGCGGGAACGTGCGTCTCCGGTATAACTACCGGCCAGAAAGACCTGTATGTGATTTTCAACGAAGGCACGCAATTCACGAGCATTGCTCCCGCAAATCCACCGCAAGTGCGAGAGACCAAGTGTGCCGTGAAATGGACGTACTCCTGGCCCTATGAAAATGGTGAGACCTAACGGCGGTCGCGACTGTCCTTATCGCGAATTAACGTTCGCGTCGTCACGAGGTCCGCTGTAATAACCAAATCGCAAATGGCCTAAGAGGAGGGCTCCACTGCCAGCTTTTTTTGCGTTGGCGAAGCCAGCGCCTTTCATGAGCCCGACGATTTTGATTTCTGAGTTGTCTTTCAGACGGTGACTTGAGTGAAGCCAGCGTGCTAACACGCCCTGTGTTTCGTCATCAGAAGATTCGAAATCGAGCAAGTGAAGTGATCCTCCAGGTGAGAGAATCCGATACACCTCCTGAAGTGTTTGTTGTCTCTGATCTGCGTGGATATGATGAAACATGAAGGACGAGAATACGTGGTCGAAGGACGCGTCGGCGTACGGCAACTCATCGGAGAAGCCTTGATCAAATTGGATGGAAACCCCTGCTCGTGCTGCCTTCTTCTTGGCTCGGGCCAGCGCTTTCGGATCTGGATCGAGCCCCGCAACGGAGACTTCGGGATGGACGCGCTTGATCAGCGCAACGAAGGTACCTGTCCCGCAACCGATGTCGAGAACGCGATGGCCGGGGCGCAGATCCGCTTGTTGGAGGAGCGTTCTCCTCGCGGCGTCGGCTCCGAGCAGCTTCACAAACGGATCGTAGAACGGCAGGGCCCAGTCGTGGCCGGCCGCGGGAAGATACGTTCTTCGA
>DATFTB010000212.1:0-6739 GCA_035262325.1 Candidatus Acidiferrum sp. | reverse complement strand
CCGGTCTCATAGATGTCGACCGGCGGGGCCCAGCTCGTCAGATTGGCCTCACCCGAAGAGCGGTCAAAGGCTTCGTTGAAGAGGCGATTGATCTGGTCTTGAAGGGAAGAGACGCCGCGAAAGGGCTCGAAACGGCTAATTGTGGTTCTCATTCGGATATCCTCCATGGTGATATAGTCAGCATAATAAAATATTAGCTAGCTATTGTCAAGTATCACTTTTGAGGGCAGCGGGCCATATATAAGTCTCTTTATATGCGTGGCTTAATGGCCCATTAGAGTGCCTTAGAAGGTGGCGACGGCGAGAGTGATGGCCGGCTTCCGACCCGCCTCATTGCCCGGTTTTGTTATAGTGCGTCCGTGCGCGTCGAAGACTTCAATTACCAGCTGCCGAGCGAGCGGATTGCGCAACGTCCACTCGCAAAGCGGGATGCGTCGCGGTTACTGGTCTTGTATCGGAGGACCGGGCGCTGGGAGGACCGCCAGTTTCGGGAGCTTCCTGCGCTTCTTAACGGCGATGAATTGCTGGTGGTGAACAACGCGCGCGTCGTGCCGGCAAGGCTTTTTGGAAAGCGCGCCGGAGTCCACTCACAGCGTCCTTCGCGGAAGACGGCGCGCGAGCATTTGACCGGGGTGGTGGAGGTTTTTTTGACGCGGCGGCTCGAGGAGGGCCTTTGGGAGTCGTTGGTGCGCCCGGGACGGAAGATGCCGGTGGGCGAACGGATTGTTTTTGGAGCCGGAGAGCTAGAGGCGCACATTCTGGCGCGGGGTGAACGTGGGCTGCGAACGATTCGCCTCGAGTCCAACAATGCCGAGAGTGTAGCGGGACACATCGAGAGATTGGGCCACGTGCCCTTGCCTCCGTACATCGACCGGCCAGATGAAAGTTCCGATCGCGAGCGATACCAGACGGTGTTCTCGCGGCGGCCGGGAGCGGTCGCAGCTCCGACCGCAGGGCTGCATTTCACCCCGGAGATTCTCGAAAGAATCCGCGAGCGCGGGTGCGAAGTGTGCGAAATCACGCTCGATGTCGGTTTGGGAACCTTCCAGCCGATTCATGCGGAAATTCTCGAGGAGCACAAGATCCATTCAGAGGCTTACGAGATCCCGGAGGAAACAGCGGAGAAGGTGATTCAGGCGAAAGAGGCGGGGCGCGCCGTGCTGGCGGTGGGCACGACGGTGGTGCGGACGCTGGAGGACGCTGCAGCGAAGGCCAGCGAACGTGGCTCCGCTCGGTTGCTCGAGGGCGGAAGGGAGGAAGCGCGGTTATTCATCGTTCCCGGTTACAGATTTCGTGTGGTGGACGGGTTGCTGACAAATTTCCATCTGCCGAAATCGACATTACTCGCGCTGGTGGCCGCGTTTGCGGGAAGAGAGAACCTTCTGGCCGCCTACCAGCATGCCATCGAGCAGCGTTACCGGTTCTACAGTTACGGGGATTGCATGCTGATTCGTGAATCGTGACTCTGTCGATCGCCTCGTTGGATAAGGAACCGCGCGCCGGCACTTCCAAACCGCGAAGGGGCTCGAGAGCCGCCTCGGGATTAGTTACCGGCGGATGGATTGAAGAGCGGACGGCGGAAACAAGCCGCGCAGCAAGCCGGCGAGAAGAGCGAGTTTTTCGCCGGCGGCGGCAGCGGGAAACTGCCACTTGAGAAGCTCACCCGAGAAGAAAAGGAGGGAAGCCGGAACGGAACACAGCTTCCCTCGAAGGCGGAGACCGTGGTTCACAGGCAATCCTTACTGAGGGAGCACGAAAACGCTCTTTTTGCCCTGAAAGCGCAGTTCCACCAATTTACCTTCGGAGTTGGAGACGATGCTGTTAAAGTCCGACTTGGAGTTGCGGTCTTCCCAGCGGCCTTCGGCTTCGGCGACCTGCTTGTGGCCATTCAGAATCGTCAGGTGATTACCGTCGATCAGGAAGCGGTAATCGCCAGCCTTGATTTCGGTTTGGCCGACCTTCACGGTGTGGGTAACCGGAAGAGTCGTGGAGACGGGCTTCGCGAAAACCGGCACGGCCACGGCGAGGGCGCCACAGAGAACCAGGTTCGCGAGCAGCGATTTGCTTTTCATGAGTTAGTCCTTTCCACGTTCGAGTCAACCGGAAGCGTGTCGCCTGGAAGGAAGAGTTGACACACAGAAGGGAGAGGAGTAGCCTCACGAACGAGACACCTCTTCGTCCTGGTGCAAGAGCCGGAACAACTGAGTGTCAATGGCCCCGCGGCTGCCACCGCGGGGCTTTTGCTTGCGAATCTCTATCCATCCCGGTACAGCCTGACAGCCGGCTGCACTCGTATAGACGAAGGGCGGCGGGCATATGTTTCGCGGAGCGGCAGAAATTTTTTGTGTTTTTTTTACATACTGGGTACCCTAGGAAAGGCCAGGAAATGTTGACGTTGCGTTGTGGGGCCCTCAGTTTCATCTATACTCGTGGGCACGGTTCGATAGCAGGATGCGAATCTTAGTTCTCAGCGATCTCCATGCCAATTTGACGGCTCTCCAAGCCTCCCTCGATGCAGTGGAGGGTACCTGGGACCGCGTGGTATGCCTCGGCGACGTGGTGGGGTACGGCCCCGACCCGAACGAAGTGGCCACGTGGATGAGAGAGAGCGGCGGCGTGACGATTCGCGGAAATCACGACAAGGCGGTTGCGGAGTTGATGGCCACGGACGACTTCAATCCCGTGGCGCGGATGGCGGTCGATTGGACGCGGTCGCAGCTGTCGAATGAAAATCTGGACTGGCTGGCGGCGCTGCCGCAAGGACCGCTCGAGGCCGAAGGGTTGGTGCTGGTGCATGGGGCCTTCCAGGACGAAGACGAATATGTGTTCACGCCCTCTCAGGCGCTCGAAGGGTTGCTCGATTCGACGCTGCCGGTGACGTTTTACGGCCACACACACCACCAGGGCGGATTCGCCTACCAGGATTCGCAGCTCGAGGTGTTGCAGCTTCATCCGCGGAACAGCGAGACGCACTCCGCTTTGCGAGTGGAAGAGCAGAAGCGCTACTTGCTGAATCCGGGCTCGATCGGGCAGCCGCGCGACGGAGACCCGCGAGCAAGTTTTGCGATAGCCGACCTCGAACACAACGCGGTCGAGTTCTGGCGCGCTCCCTACGATATAAACAAAGTGCAGGCGCGAATGCGCTCTGCGCACCTGCCGGAGCCGCTGGTGCACAGGCTCACGCTCGGCCGCTGATTTGTCCGCCGTACAGGTGTGCGAATGCCGGAAATACTAAAAACGCCGGAGAGTTCGGACGACAAGCCGAGAACCTCGCCGATCACTCTCGCGGTTGGTGCGGTAGTGGTTCTGGCGATTGCGGGCAGCTTGTGGTTTTTGTTTGCACCGTTGCAGAACAAGCTCCGCCCTGTCGGCCAGGGAGCGGCGGCCACGAAGATGAGCGACGCCGAGCAGGAGTACGCCAAAAATCTGCGCTTTGAGAATCTGGCGCTGACCCGCGCCGAGAATTTCCTGCATCAGGAAGTGACGACACTGAATGGAGAAGTGGTGAACGGGGGGAAGCAGCCCGTTCAGGGGTTGTTTCTAACCATGGAATTCGCCGACGACCTGAATCAGGTGGTCTTGCGGGAAACACGCGGGGTGTTGGGCGCGCCGCCGGTGCCGCTGGCCCCGGGCGAGAGGCGCGGATTTGAAATCTCCTTCGAGCATGTGCCGAGTTCGTGGAACCGCCAGCAGCCGGCCCTGCACGTGGCGGCGCTCCAGATTCCCGCCCAGAAATAATCCCACGTCGAACGATGGCGCTATCGGAACCGGAGGAGTAGAGCCCGCCGAGGACTGCGCGAGCCCTAAGGGCTGGCCGTTGCGGGCGGCGGGTATGGGACAGACCGGGGCGCTGCCGCGCCGCCTCTCCGGTAACCGGAGTGATCCGGCTCGGGTTGGCCGAGAGGAGGGGGCTTGCTTGGCCATAAGTCGCTAGTTCCCAGGTGGTACGTACTGCCCCGGCGGGCTATTGCCTTCGCCGGAATTCACTGTAGAATCGAGTTCATCAGAGTCGCTTTGAGGAAGGCCGCGTGAGCTTCTCGGTGAACGTCCGCCAGGCGGAAGGCATTTCTTTGATTGAAGTCAAAGGGCGGCTCACCTCGTTTGAATCCCGGGCCCTTCGGGAAATGATGCACAGCCTGATCAATGGTGGCCATAGCAACTTTGTGCTGAACCTTACCGACCTGGACTATCTGGACAGCAGCGGCGTGGGCGAGCTCGCGAGGAATTACCTGTCCATCGTGAAAAAAGGCGGGACCATGAAGGTGGTGGGCCTGGCGGCGAAAGTGGAGGAGATCTTGAAGGTGACGCAGCTCTCCCGCGTGTTCCCGGAATTTCCGGACGAGGCATCGGCGCTGGAAAGCTTTCCTGAAAATGGCGGGCATGCCTCTGCCTGAGGAGAATCCCGTCCCTACCCGGAGAAGGAAGCCCGCGAAGAGAAGCGGCGACTCGAGACCCACTCGAGATGTTTGTCAAAAGTGCGTAAAAGCATATCCGCAAAAGTGCTTTTGGTTCGAGGAGGCAGCATGCAGACTCACGACCTGACTGTTCAGGCGCTTACCGAACGCGTACGCAAACTGGAAGTGCAGAACCGCCGCTTCAAAATGGCGGGATTCGCCGTGGTGGTCCTGGCTTCCTGCGTCCTGCTGATGGGGCAGACGCGAGGCGAGCGCGTGGTGGAGGCCAGCGAATTTCACCTCCTCGACGCAAAGGGAAAAACGCGCGCGCGTCTAGCGATGGGACTTGGCGGAGGGCCCACGCTGACGTTCTTTGATACCAAAGACCTGCCGGTTGCCGGTATTGACGGCGGGAAAGAACCGTCACTGTTTCTCACAGGATGGGACAACGCCGCACATATCCTGCTGCGCATCACGAAGGATTCTTACGGGCTCGATCTGGCGGATAAAAGACCGCGCGCGACTCTGTCGGTTTCGAATAACTCAACCGGACTGGATTTCTGGGACGAATACGGCGACCCTCAAGCGACAATGTCGGTAGACAAATCGAGCGGGAACATTACCTTTAGAAACGCGAAAGGCAGAGTGAGCTCCCAGTGGATCGATTCGCGGACGGCCGGGACGTCTCTGGTTTTGTACGACAAGAGTGAGAAAGCCGTTTGGTCGGCACCGTGAGTTCCGCCCGAAGCGCGGCCGAAAGCTCTGAGCGGACCGGAGGTCTCTCAAAAAAGGTGCCCGTAAAAGGAGAGAAGCAGCTAGGGTGTGAACCCTAGCTGCCTCCCGGGGTGTGTCCTCGAAGTGGTTGTTATAGATTTAGATGCATCGCAATCAAAAAGGTTTCCTAAATCTCGAGCGGGTCACGGTAAAGAATTGTGAAGCGAGGCCATTGCGTAAGCTTTAGTAAAACAAATATTTACGCCAGCGCTCGTCGCGATGGCCAATGAGGCGCATCAGCTGGCGCGAAGTGTGAAGAGTGAACGGGCGCGGCCTGCGAGCCAATTTCAGGCCGGCTTCCTCGGGCGTGCGGTCGCCCTTGGCATTATTGCAGCGATAACAACAGGCCACTAGATTTTCCCACGAGGAGCGCCCGCCGCGGGAGCGCGGCAGCACGTGGTCCAAAGTGAGTTCGGAGCTTGGAAAAATCTTGCCGCAGAACTGACAGGTGTTGCGGTCGCGCAGGAGAATGTTTTTCCGCGAGAGCGCGCGGCTCTGCTGCGGAATGTGCCGGTAGGCCAGCAAACGAATTACGGAAGGAACTTTATGAGAGTGCGTGGAGGAATGAACCTCGGCGCTGTGCACCTCTTCCGCCTGCGCAACGCCCTTTAGAAGCAACACCATCGCGCGGCGCACGGCGGTGACGTTGATGGGCTCGTAGGTTGCGTTCAACACCAGAACCGGCTCTTGCATGAGCGAGGTGCGTCGAGGAGGGAGAGGCGCAAGGTGCCGACCAGCGAAATTCCCCGAAGCGCCTGGCGCAAGCACGCCACCCGCCTCGGGGGAGTGTCGCCCCCGGAAGTCAACCGCCTCTGGTCGTCTAGGGCCCATCGAAAGCTTTAAGGCTAAGACTTTCCGACAACGGGGTTTGCGTGACGAACGGCGGCCGCTTCACAGAACGCCTGCGCACACGCTTCGAGCGTCGTACCCGCTCTCATAACATCATCTAGCAATAAGACGCGCAAATTGTCAACCCGACCGCCCTTGCCAATGGCAAAAACGGCACCTAAGCGATTTCGAGCGCTCCTCCTTGGCGGGGCAGCTGTTTGCCGGGACGCGGTCGTGCCCGCGTGAAGAGAACGGCACGGCGAGGAAGGCGCAGGGCCTGTGGCACCATCGGAAGTGACTTTTCGGCAAAAACGCGACCGGGGGTTATAAGAGTCCCTGTTCCATTTTTTCCTGACAGGAAATGCAGTGCTTCGCCCAGGGCACGGCTTCGAGCCGCTTCTGCTGCATCTCTTCCTGGCAGGTAGCGCAGAGTCCATATTCGTTGCTGCGAATGCGCTTCAGAGCCTCGTCGATCATGTGCAAAATCGTGCGGTCGGTGCTCGTCTGCCCGAAGAGAAATTCTTTGGTGTACGAGTTGGCAGCCTTGTCGGCCAGATCGACGGTAGGGTCGTCGTCAGCTTGACGGCCTTCTTCTTCGGTGCGCGTGATGGTCTTCACCAATTCGTCGCGGCGGGTGAGCAGCCGCTTTTTGTAGTATTCCAAACGCTTTTTGTCCATGTCCTAACCTCCCCCAGATGGCTCCAGGGGCCACCTAAAAACTCCGTAGTGTAGCGTGCATTTTG
>DATFTB010000211.1:0-5174 GCA_035262325.1 Candidatus Acidiferrum sp. | reverse complement strand
TCCGCAACCGCCGCATCGAGTTCAGCCTTCAACAATAGTAAGGATGCACTTACAGGTTGAAGATTGATTCGCGCGATCGTGGACCTACCCTTTGCGCTCGCGCAGAGGGTAGGTTTGCCTCCCCAGGTTCGCACTCTCGAGAGCGTCGTTCGAGCCCTTCCCGGGATTTGCCGCGAATCCGAAGTCTTACGTAAGCCCTTTATTTGCCGCCCTTGCCAACATGCAGAGCGTCTCCCCGTATTCACCAGTCGTTCCGTTTCGGACTCCAACCAGAATCACTTTATTCCCTTCGCCGAACTCATTCGCGTGTAAAAGAGAAAGCTTTGGGCGCGCAGGAGGACCCTCCGGGAGTAAATTTGTTAAATCCTTTTTGCTCGCGCGCTTGCTTCGTGAGGTACAATACTTGGTCGGCACGCCCATGAGCACGACGCCTACAGTCGTCACCGTCGGTCAGGAGAACCTTTTCCAGCGCGCTAAGAGCATTTTTGGCGCCGCCTTCTTCCTGCTCTTGCAAAGATCCCCCCAGCTGCTTCGCCTTCACCGCAATGAGAAGTCCTGGACGCTATTCCGTTTCGTGCTGGGTTGTTTCGGCGCCGCTCTCGTCGTTCTTCCTTTGAGCCTCTGGAGCGGCTGGATCACCGCCATCTTCGGTCTATCGCTCTTCGTTATTTCCATTCTGCTGCCGCCCGCCGAACTCGAGTCAGCCACCGACCGCAAGGCGCGCGAACTTGGCGCCAATACCGTCGTTGGGGGCGGGGAATATCAGCCGGGCAATGCGCCGGCTGCGCACGTGCAGCTTTTCATTTCCCCCACTCACACCTGGGCTCTCGATAAGAACTTTGATCCGCTGATCGTCATTCCCACGGCCGCCATTTCCGGCTTGCACGTGGAATCCTCCGGGGACCGCTGGCTGCTTCGCGTCCGCTGGGCCAACCATCGGGCCGAGTTCTGCTTTAAAGGCATCTTCGCAGAGCGCTTCGCCCATCTCGCCGAAGAGTCTCTTCGCCAAGCGGCGCCTTCACCCAAACATCGTACTGCCCGCGCCTAACCAACCTCTGGTCCGTTCTGTCCGCCATTCTGTGTCAAAATATATCCATGGCTCGAGGATGGGAGAGTAAAGACGTGGAAGCCCAGCTGGAAGAGAAGAAAGCCGTGCCGCAAACGCAAGACAATAAGATTCCGAAAAGCACCGAGCAGATCCGCCGGGAACAGGAGCGCCGTGGTCTGCAGCTCTCGCGCACCCGGATCCTGCATGATCTCGAGAGCGCTACACATCCGAATCACCGCAAAGCGCTCGAAGCGGCGCTCGAGCATCTCGATAGGAAAATTGCGGACCTGAATTAGGATGCTTGGCGCGCTGGCTGGCGAAACGAAGGTCTTGGCTTGTTTGTTTCTCAATCCGTGAACACCACGCCTACGGCCGTCGTTCCCTTCTCCGTGCCGGCCTCAAGCCGCACGACATAACCTCTTAGCCGCATCTCCTGTACGCCGTCTGCTCCCGGAGCTTCAATCACCACCTGCAGTTCGGATTGCAATTGCGGGCTGTGTTTAAGGGAAATCAGCGCGCCCTGCAGCGCCAGGTCGCGAACCGTAGTTTCCTCCTCAAACCTCCGTCCTTCGGCGGTCAGCCCGCTTACGCTCGCGCGGAATTGCGCCTCCTGCCGCAGTGACGCCCGCGACCGCGGCATATGCGCCTGCACGGGTTCGCCGGGCGCGCCGAGCGTAATCACCATGCCTTCACTTGCAGCGAACACAGAGTCGAACTCGTCGCGCGCTTCGCGCAGGATGGCATCGACCATGCGGTCGGTCGAGTCCGGGTCGTGGTGGAAGAGCACGAGTGTTTTTGCGTTCACCTCGCGGGCGACCTTGACTCCCTCTCTCCAGGAGGAGTGCCCCCATCCCTTGCGCGTGCTCGCGAGTTGCACGGGCGTGAATTGTGCATCGTTTATGAAAATGTCCGCGCCTGCGGCCAGTTCCCGCAAGCTCCTGTCGAGCGCCGGGTCGCCCGGCTCGTTGTCCGTCGCATAGACGACCGTTCCGGCCTCGGTCTCGATCCTGAATCCCAGGCAGCCCTGGGGATGATTCAGCCAACGCGCGGTGACTTTGTTTTCTCCAATCTCGAAACGCTCGCCGCCTTCCACTTCGCGAAACTTTCGGCGCGCGGTCATCGCGGAAAAATCGACAGGAAAGTACGGCAGGGCCATCTGCGTCTCGAATACCTGCCGGAGCGAGTCCCGCCCGAGGAATTTCGAGCGAAAACTGTAGAACTGAAACTCGTTGTTCTCCCCGTACAGGGGAGAGAAAAAAGGCAGGCCCTGAATATGGTCCCAGTGGTAATGGGTGACGAAGACGTGCGTAGCCCGAAGCCGGGCCGGACCGGCCGTGCCCCACCGGCTTCCGAGCGTGCGCAAGCCGGTGCCGCAATCGAGAATGATTTGCGTGCCGTCCGGTGCGATGAGGTCGAGGCAAGGCGTGTTTCCGCCGAAGCGCCAGGTAGCCGGGTCCACGGTCGGCGTGGAGCCGCGCACGCCCCAGAAACTCAGCTTGGCGATCGGACTCGTCATCTCCGTCGGCGCAGCGGACACCCAATGCGGCGAAATTAGGGCTCTTCTCGTGCTTTCGCTGCCGTTTCTCATGGTGGCAGCCGAGGCCAGCACCGTCAACGAATTCAGGGAAAGGTGTTGCCATGTTTCCAACAAGAAGGGTGTGACGGAGGCTGCGCGGGAGCGGTTCCCGACGTAGAATACCTGGGGATGCCAACCTATTCTCACGGCGCGTCAGAAGCCCACGCGCATAATCATGCGCATCATCACGCGGACCGACACGACCACGCTCACCCGCCGATGAAACCCGGAGTGTTGGGCTGGGCGATGACCGCGACCCTGGTTCTGGTGGTTGCGGAGGTCCTTGGAGGATTCCTCGGACGGTCCGTCGCACTGCTGAATGACGCGGTGCACAACCTTTCCGATGTTCCGGCCCTGGGGATCAGCTGGCTGGCCATGCGCTGGGCGGAGCGGCCGGCAGACGCAGACAAGACCTACGGTTACCATCGCGCGGGGACACTGGCCGCGTTCACGAACGCCATCCTGTTGGTGATCCTTTCGCTATGGCTCGGCTATGAAGCGATCGAGCGGCTGCGGAGTCCGGTCGAGGTCGTCGAAAGCTGGATGATCTGGACGTCGCTGGCTGCGCTGATGGTCAATGGCGGAATCACGCTGGCACTGGTGCGGGGTCACTCCGACCTGAATCTTCGCAGCATCCTGGTGCACAATTTTGGCGATGCCCTTTCTAACATCGCGATCATCGCCGGCGCGCTCATCATGTATTACACGCACGTGCAGTGGATCGATCCGCTGCTCGGCCTGGCCATCGGACTCCTGGTGCTTTATTCCTCGATTGGCATTCTGCGGGAGTCCGCGCACATTCTTCTCGAAGGGCGTCCGCCCGGCACACGCGTGGAGGAGGTGGCGAGAGCCATCCTGACCATTGAGCAGGTCCAGGAAGTACACGACGTACATATCTGGTCGCTTGGCGGCGCGCACAACGCCCTGAGCTGCCATGTGCGCGTTCCGGACATGCACATGGACGAATGCGAGAAGATCCTGCGGGCCATCCAGAAAAAAGTGGCTGCCGATTTCGGGATCGAGCACGTAACAGTTCAAATTGAGCGGGCCGGCCTGCCCGCTACTTCCGGGTACGTAATGCCAGTACCGATGCGCAAGAGCTGATGTGAGGTCGACGGCGCTGCCGGCTTACTTGAGCGGCGCGGGCTCAAGGGACAGAGCTACACTCGAGACCAGAGACTTGGGAAAGTTGACCGTGTTGCCGCGGTCTTCGTTCATGCGCTCGGTTGCCGGCAGATCGAGGGTCTCGACTCCGGCCGAGTGGCGGAGGCCGTCCTTGGTGACGTACTGCAGCTTGTCTTTCGTCCATGAGTAAGCGACGGCAGAAAACGTTGTGCCATCACGCTTCACGAAGACAAATTCAGAGACGGGCTCGGCCGACATATAGGAACCGGAGCGCGAACGGGGAGGAGCGGCGGGTTCCTCGGGTACCACGCGCTGGGTCGAAACCGGCTGGGGGGCACTCGGTTCGGGCTGCTCTTCCTCTTGGGGGGTTGATTCGGTGTAATACGGGACGGGCATATAAAAGCCGCCGCCGCCGCCCCACGGAAGCAGTACGTTACCGACCGGGTTAAAGCGACCCCAGTTCGGATGAACCGCAAAAAAGTGCGCGAAGTCAAATCCCAATCCCGGTACCGGGTAGGTGGTGGCGAAAAAGTCGCTAACCCCGGGAAGGATAGGAGTGGGCTGGGGAAAGAAAGGGAAGAAGCCGTTACGGCCTGAAAAGCCGTTACTGCCCCAAGAGCCGTTACTGCCAGAACTCGGTTGGGAGGGATTCCCCATCGTTCTGCGCGTTGTGACCGCATGCCCACCTGGCGCGCCTGCGTGAGTTCCGCTGCGAACCGGTGCGCCATGCGCAGCCGCCGCCCCGTGCGCCCCTACCGCCGCGTGTGCCCCGGCGGAGGGTGCGGCAGGCATGGCGCGCATGGCGGGAGCGGCTGGAGCCACAGCTCCGCGCTGTCCGGCACAAACTAAGGAAGCAACCCCCAGCGAAAACAACCCCAATACCCATACCTTGCGCATGGCGCGCTCCCGGGAAGCTTAGAGGAAGCCTCCCATACGGAATAGATGCCTCTCCGCGCGCGGGGGTTTCACGGAACGGAGCTGTATTCTGCACCAACGGCCTGCGGAAGAAAAGCGTTTTTTTGGAGCTGCTGTCAGTACTTCCAAGTCATGTCCGCTCCCGGCGGCGCGGAATCGGTCATGTGGCGAGCAATCTGCGGCATGATGCGCTGGTAGAGGGTTCCTGCACTTTCGAGGTTCGAAATGTCCCCGCCACCCATGTAGCAGTGGGGCTTTCCGCGACTGTATTCAAAGTCGGCGATGCGAAAAGGGTTCTTCGGCGATTCGAGAAAGTCCTGCATCAGGTGCACGGCGTTATTCAGATACCACGTATCCATGTCGCCAACGGCGAAGTGGATTTTTCCGGCAAGCTTGGGGCCAAGCCTCGCAAGATCGCGTTCCAGGATGTAGCGGATGTCGTAGCGTTCCTTCCAGTAGGCCGCCACGGTTCGATCGATGGCCCCGGTCGAGGGATTCCAGATCGGTTTG
>DATFTB010000210.1:0-3476 GCA_035262325.1 Candidatus Acidiferrum sp. | reverse complement strand
CCCGTCGCGCGACTACCTATAGAAGCGCCCCGAAACACGAAATAGCGAAAACGGAAGCGGCGAAAAACGCCCGGCGCAAGCCGGGCGTTGTGCTCGAAAACGTAACTCGGCCGCTTGTGCGAGGAACTCGGCGTAACGCGGGGTAAAACGTGCGGTTCTCTTGCGTCACTTTGCAGTTGGGCGGTCTCTCGTGGGCGCGCCGGCGAAATGCCGGAGCAGTTGAACGGTGCCGGCTGCGGTGATAAGCAAAAACCCCAGCAGAACATTGAGCATTCCCTGGGCCCTGAAGGGGCCGTTGTCGGGCAGGTTCGCGTTGATCGCTTGCGAAGTGGCATAAAGGAGGACGAACAAAACACCACAGGCAAACCACTCCAGGCGGGCGCGAAGAAAGCGCAACGTTTCTTCGCGCCGCTCAGGCCCGAGCCAGTAATCCTTTCTGGGAAGGTTGATAAGCTCCGCGGGCGCCGCGGCGACGGCTATTGGAAGAAGGAACCCGATCGCCCCGGTCATGACGATCGCGAACGCCATCACTAGGAAGAAGGTTTCCTTCGGCAGTGAGCCGTTGGGCCTTCCGTAAGGATCGAAATGCGACGCCATCCGGACCGGCAATTGCGGATAGACGTGCATCCACTCGAGAAGCCCCATCAGGAGCATCAGGAAATAAACAATCTTCGGCAGGCGCACGTCCCTCCTGGCAGGATCGTTCTGTTCAGGTTAGCTTTTGCGTGGCCAGTGCGGCAATGACTTTGCCTCACCTTGTGTCCAGGAAGTTCTTGCCTTTCGCTGGGGAATGGTTGAGATTGGAAACTAACCCAGACAAATTCGATCGCGATTTCGGAACAGCCATTTTTCTTATGCGAAGAACACAGCAAACTGCAGCCGTCGTGATTTTCGTGCTGGCGGGGCTCACGATTTACGGATTCTGGGCGACGCGGCAACCGCTGCCGCAGGTGACAACCGGTAAAACAAATTCCTCGGTTTCTTCCGAGAGGTCCCTGGTCGACCAAAGCCCCCTGAAAACGGCGCAACAACTGGCGCAACTCGTGTCCCTGCCGGAAGAACGCACCCTGGCCCAGCAGGCCCTGCGTCTGGCTGATTACGAAGTCGACCTGGCCTTCGACGCGGCCCTGCGCCAAGCGCGCTTGCATCCTCCGGCGCTTACCCCCGAGGCCAAGGAAGCCCAGGGCCGGCTGCAAAAGGCACAAAAGCTTCTGGGGGCGGACCAGGACCGCACCAAACAGCTCGCCGAGCAAGAGCCCAAGGCGCCGGAGAGCAAGAAAGACGCGCTCGAAGCCGATCTGATCCAGGCCCAGGCGGATATGGAACTCGATCAGGACGAGGTCGACGACGCCAAAGAAGATTTTATCCGAGCGGGCGGCGATCTGACCGATCGCATTCAAGCCCTGAAGAAGGAGCACGAAGAATCAATCCATGCGAGCGCTTCCGTTTTGTCTGCGGGACCCGAACCAGCGGAACAGCTGGGACTGATTCACCGCGCCTCACAATGGCGCACGCTCCACGAGAAGCAACTGCAATTGTGGCAGGCCAAATCCGCCGCGGAAGCCTCGGCCGCGCGCCTCAGTGCCGAACATGAGGCTCTCGATGCGCAAATTGACGCGGCAAAAGCGAACTTGCCCGAACTTTCGCACCACGCCAAGAAAAACAAATCCGATGTCGCCGCGACGCGGGTTTCCGCCGCCGACAAGAGCCAGGCGGACACGGCAAGTCTTTTGAAAGCGACCGAGCAGCTCGCCGAAGACCAAAAGGCGCTTTCTTCCTTCGATAAGCGCATCGAAACACACAAGGAGCTCGCTGCCGTCTACGCGCAATGGATCAACCTTGTGGCGGCGCACCAGCGCGCGGTTGTGAATCGCATGCTCATCGGTGTGGGCATCATCCTGGTCATTGCCTTGGTGGGGCTCTTCTTCAGTTCGTGGATGGATTCGCTCGTCAACAGCCTTTCGATGGATCGTCGGCAGGTCGAGTCGCTACGAACCGTCGTTCGGGTGGCTTCGCAGATAGGCGCGCTCTTTTTGGTTCTGCTCGTGATCTTCGGGCCGCCGGGCCAGCTCGGAACGTTCCTTGGATTGGCGGGAGCGGGCCTGACCGTGGCGCTGAAGGACTTCATCGTCGGATTCATCGGCTGGTTCGTGCTCATGGGCCGGAACGGAATTCGCCTGGGCGATTGGGTGGAAATCAACGGCGTGACCGGGGAAGTCGTTCAAATCGGGCCGTTCCACACGGTTTTGCTCGAGACCGGCAATTGGACCGATTCCGGCCATCCTACTGGGCGTCGCGTCACCTTCACCAACGGTTACGCGATCGAAGGCCATTTCTTCAATTTCTCGACAAGCGGTCAGTGGCTCTGGGACGAATTGCGGGTGGTTCTGCCTTCGGGACAGGACTCCTATCCGCTGATCGATGCGATCCACCGGAAGGTAACTGAAGTGACCCGCGAGAGCGCACAGATCGCCGAACACGAGTGGCGCAACGCGGGGAATTCCCGCGAGCTGAGCAGCTTCTCTGCCGAGCCGGCCATCAGCTTGAAGCCGGTTGTCGGTGGAATCGAAGTTTCCGTGCGCTACATTACCCGCGCGACGGAGCGCTACAAGTTGCGTTCGCAACTCAATCAGGCCGCGGTCGAACTCCTCGGCGGCAAGGTCGAAAAGTTCGCCACTTAGGCTTTGCCGCGCGCCCTCACCTCCTCCGACGTCAAGCCGTAAAGCGGCGGTGTCGGCACTCCGAGTATCCCGAGGTATAGATAAATCTGGCCGCGGTGATGTATTTCGTGCTCGGTCATGGCGCGCAGCCATTTCCATACCGTCATCTCCGTTCCGCCCACGTTGCGGCATTTACCCTCTAGATCTCCATCGTTCAACCTCGAAAAAATCTCCATAGATTCCTGATGCAGCCTGTCCATGAAGAAAAGGACATTGTCCAGGCCGTCGGCGAGTTCCTTGCCGTGGCTCACGTAACGGCTCGTTCCGCCCCGAATGTTTTCCGCGAACAGGTAGCGCTCGGTGACGGCGATGTGCCTCAGTAAATCGCCCAGTGTGAATTTGCCCGGGGCATAGCTCCAGTCGATCTTGTTCGCCGGCACGCACCGCGCTACACGCATGGTGCGGCCGCGCAGGTTGCCGAAGTATTCGAGAAACGGCTGAATGCTGCGGATTTCCATCGTCGAACTCCTTTTGCGCGGCCTTACCCGCCTTTTAGCTCAGCAGTCTTCGCGCCAGCGAGGCCGTCAGCGTTGCCCCCGCGTACATGGCCGCCAGAAGAAAGAAGCCGATCGCGATCCCCAACCGCTCGGCGATCCAGCCGAGCGAGAAACTCATCGCCAGTTGCAGCACGGTGCTGAAAATGGCGAACGCCGATTGTGTCCTTCCCATGAAGTCCTTGGGGACGATGGCCATCAGCGAGGACTGCGCCACGATACCGGCCAGCGCGCGGAAAAATCCAAAACATCCCTGCAGGAT
>DATFTB010000209.1:0-5759 GCA_035262325.1 Candidatus Acidiferrum sp. | reverse complement strand
GAAATAGGACCATGTCAGAGTAATTGCGTTGAAGCCCACCGGCGTGATGACGTACGCCCGGGGCGATAGGTCCTGCCCGCTAACAGGTAGAGCCAGCCCCGCGACTACACCGATGACGAACAGCCTGGCAACAAATCCCATTGCGAATCACCCAAGAAGCGGCACAGCACTCCCTGCACCCGTTATAGTCTGCCTCCGCGTAACCCTTCGCATGCCAAATGACTGGCTGCTAGCATGTCCGAAAAGCCTTTCGAGGGGTCAACCCCGATTACACGCATCCGAGGACCCGACAAGACTAGAACGACTCGGGAACTCGACTGAAGCTCTTTTCTGCATCTCTCTGAGAGTGGTGCGGCTGGTCGGAGTCGAACCGACAACGGGGAAATCCCCAGCGGATTTTAAGCCCGCCGCGTATGCCAATTTCGCCACAGCCGCACCGGGTGTATACGCGGCGCACTCAGAATAGCACGCGCAAAAACAAGAGGATACCGGCGCAACCGGTGCGTTTACGCCTTTGACGAACGGGAGGGTCTCGAGCGAGCGCACCGCCCCTCTCGATGCGTTGGTTCCGATGCTTGAAGGTAGCGCGGAAATCATTGATAAAATCAATCGGAAATAAGAAATTCATCCGTGGTTTTGGCTATTCTGAGGAGAACTCATGGTGAGCGCCAGATTGAGCTTTTTGTTGCTGGTTCTCGTTACGTCTGCGATGGCGCAAACAACCAGCGACACCCCTCCGAAGGTGGGGCCGCGTCCCTCCGCCGAAGGGCCCTACACACCCGTTCGCGTTTGGCAGGACATTGTCACGCTTCCAACTTACGGAGAGGGCCCTCCCGACATTAATCCACCTTTCGATCAGTTCGTCAGGAATAGTCGCTACAACTACCCCTACACGATGCGCGAAAACCTCAGTGATCATGCATCTCCTCATCCGTGGCGCGCGCTGAATATTGAGAACGAATATCTCAAGTGCGTTGTCTTTCCCGATTTGGGCGGCCACCTCTACCGTTGCGTCGACAAGCGTAATGGCGCAGACCTGTTTTATGCCAATCCCTCGTTGAAATTCGCGCGCATCGCCTATCGCGGAGCCTGGGCGGCCTATGGCATCGAATTCAATTTTCCGGTCTCACACAACTGGATGACAGCCTCACCCGTGGATTTCGCAACCTCCACCGCTGCCGATGGCAGCGCATCAATTTGGGTTCGCAATATCGACCGCGTCTACGGCATGGAGTGGCGCGTTCAACTAACTCTGCGTCCCGGCCAGGCGGTTCTCGAGCAGAAGACCAGGCTCTACAATCCGAGCCGCGTGCGCCACCGTTTTTACTGGTGGACAAACGCCGGCGTCCAGGTCTGGGACGACACGCGCCTCTACTACCCCACCCAGTTCACCGTTTTCCACGGGTTCACGGACGTCGACACCTGGCCCGTGAACCGCGCTGGAGTCGACCTGAGCATTGTCGGAAACCACAGGAACGGCCCGGTTTCGCGCTTCAGCTATGCCAGCAACGAGCCCTTCATGGGCGTCTATCACCCACACACAAACGCCGGTGTAGTGCACTACTCCTCCCGCAGCGACTTGCCTTCGAAGAAAATCTTTTCCTGGGGCAGCGACGCGGACGGTCTCGAATGGCGAGAGGCCCTCTCCGACAATCACAGCGCTTATGTCGAAGTTCAGGCCGGGCTTTTTCGCGATCAGGAAACCTATGGCTTTCTCGATCCGCAACAATCCGTTCGTTTCACCGAGTACTGGCTGCCCATCCGTGACATAGGCGGCGTGACCCGTGCGAATCCTGAGGCCGTCCTGTTTCTGTCGCGAACCACGTCGGCGAACACAAAGTTGGTCGCGCTCGAGGTGGCATTAAATGTGGCCCGCGCCTTTCCGAACGCGAAACTCGTGCTCAGTGACGGAACCGACACGATCGCCACAGAAAATGTTTCTCTCTCACCCGCCGTGACCTACCGGAAGCAATTCGCGAACCTGGCGCCCGACAAAACGTACGCGCTCCGCCTCACCGACGAGGCCAGCAAGGTCGTTCTGAGCCATGCCGAGGGGGAGTACGACTTTGTGCCGAAAGCGGAGGTACAAACAGAATTGCCCCCGGCATACGTGTACCCCCCGGTCGAAAAACGCAGCGAGGGTGATTTCCTGGAACTGGGCGCGGAGCAGGAACGCAACGGCGTGTTGCTCGAGGCACTCGCCACCTATCGCGCCGGGCTAACTCGGTTCCCGCATAGCCTGCCTCTTACTCGTTCCTTGGGTCGCCTGGAGGTTTCGCTCAAACAGTTTCCCGCGGCGATCGAACATCTCTCCGCGGTCATGGAGCGAGTCAGCAACGACCAGGAGGCTTCCTATTACTTGGGAATTGCCTATTTGGCCTCCGATCAACTCGAAAAGGCGCGCCGAGCCTTCGAAGTGAGCGAGCAATTCGGAGCCTTCCGCCCCTCCTCTCTCTATGAACTCGCGGCCCTCGACACGCGCAGGGGCGGTCTCGAAAGAGCCCACCGGAGGCTGGCTGCAGCATCCAGCGAATTTCCAGAGGCCTCGAGACTCGCCCACATCGATGTGACATTGCTGCGCTTGTCCGGTCACGAACAGGTCGCAAGGGAGCGTCTGAACGAGCTGCTCGAAGATGACCCGGCCAATTCGTTTCTGCGCTACGAAGCGACGCGCCTCGGACAGCACGACGAAACGCTCTGGGCGCATCTCGCTGGGGACCCTGAACGGATCCTCGAAATTGCCGTCCAATATCTCCACTTCGGTTTGTATGCCGAAGCCCTCGAGATTCTCGCGCGCGACTATCCTTCAGGCGCAGGGGTGTTTAGCGAGCCCGGCATGCCCTTACCACAGCAATACCCCTTGATCGCTTATTACCGGGGCTATTGTCGAGAACTTCTTGGTCAAGACGCCGCAGCCGACTTCGCGGCGGCCTCCCGGATGTCCCCGAAATACGTCTTTCCCCATCGCCCCGAATCCTTCGCAGTCCTGAGACGCGCCATCGCCGCGAATCCTAACGATGCGAATGCCCGCGCTTTGCTCGGATCCCTCTACATGTCAGCGGGAATCGAAGACGCTGCCATGACGGAATGGGAAGCAGCCAGAGCTTTGAATCCGGCCATACCCGCCCTGCTACGTAACATGGGCTACGCGACCTTGTCTTCGAACCGTTCGCCGGAACGCGCAGCCCAGCTGTTCATCGAGGGAACCAAGGCTGACCCTGAAAACGCCGAAAATTATCTCGGCCTCGAGAAAGCCCTAAAAGCCGCAGGGCGCCCTCCATCCGAGCAGGCGGCCGCTTTACAGAAATATCCGGGCAAGAACCCGCCAGCGCCGCTTGTCTTCCAGTTGGCCCGCGATTTGGCGGACGCCGGACGTTTTGACGAAGCGCAGCGGGAACTGGCCACGCGCTTTGTTTCCCGTGAGGAAGGTGGCGCAAGCCTGCTCGAGGTGTATGTCGAGGTCAAGCTTGAACAGGCGAAGTTCTTGGCGCAGAAAGACCAATGCAGCGCCGCTCGCGCGCTTATTGAGCACCTGACGGATCCGGTGCCGCAGCTTTCCTTAACAAAGGATGCTCTGGTCGAGGAGTCGCGCTCGCAGCGCGCCCGTCAAGCGGTCGCCGCGATAGAAGCGAGCTGTCCGAAATAAACTTTAATTGCCGGTCGGCGCCACACGAACGCCATCCGCCTTATTCTCGGCGATGCCCGTTCCGGGGATTCCGCTCCCTTCTCGAAAAAATCAGCCCTGCGCCGTCAGGACCGGGCAAGGCGCCTTGCGACCACGTTTTGCGCGATGGTTAACGGGGCATGACCAGGTGAGGTTCTTCGGAGCCTTGGTGCCCCTCACAATGAGGTTGGCCTTCGATGGCCGCCGTCTTCCACCGCCGAACCAAGGCGAAAGACGCGTTGTCATCCCGAAGTCCGCGTTCTCAGCGGCCCGAAGGATCCGAAGCCCTCGGGGTCCGGTTCAACACGTGTGCCGTGCAATTTGTTGCAGGCATCGAATTGCGAGGAGAATTCCCCATGCCACTCGTGCGCATTTCCCTTCGCCAGGGCACTACCCCGGAATATCGCAAAGCCATTGCCGATGGCGTCCATCGTGCCATGCTGGAGTCCCTGGCCGTTCCCGTCGACGACAGGTTTCAAGTGCTTACCGAGCACGACGCGGGTGGCCTGATCTACGACCCGCAGTTTCTTGGTATTGAGCGCTCCGACCGCGTGGTGTTCGTGCAAATCGCCTTGAGCGCCGGGCGTAAACCGCAGCAGAAGCGGCAGCTCTATAAACGCATGGCAGAGATCCTCGCCGAAAATCCGGGTCTGCGCCCGCAAGACCTCGTGATCAATCTCGTTGAAGTCGCCTGGGAGAATTGGTCGTTCGGAAATGGCGAGGCCCAATACATGGACCGGTGATCTGGCTTTTGGTCCCGCTTCCGGTAGATTTATCGAATGCGCCACTTACCAAGTTTGTTCGCTGCTTTGCTCCTCGTTTCTTCCGTGACGATCCTTGTGGTGGCATCCCGGTCAAATACGGAAGTGGCGGCGGCAACTTCGTTTCTCGGCTTCGATGCCAACGACTATCCCGGCGACGAAGCCCTCCCGATCCTCCGCAAAACGTTTTCCTTCGCGAGTTTTTGGCTGGGTCCAGCGCCGGGGCAGAAACGGACCACCTGGCTCGGCAAACGCGCCGTGCTTCAGTCCCGCGGATTCGGGTTCGTGGTTTTGTACAACGGCCGGGAGAGCCGCAAGCTCAAATCGGCTGCCGACGCGCATCAAAAGGGTGTAAGCGACGCGCAAAATGCCGCGAGCCTCGCTCGGCAGGAAGGTTTCCCGTCCGGCACGGTCATTTTCCTTGATATTGAAGAGGGTGGCCGTTTGCCCGAGAGCTACCACGAATACGTTCGAACTTGGTTTGATGAACTCGCCCGGCTACGCTTTAAGGGTGGCGCCTACTGTTCCGCCATCCCTGTCGACGAAGGCCAAGGCCGCACCATCATCACCGCAAAGGATCTCGAGGATCATCTCGGCGGTCGTCCGCTTGTTTTCTGGGTTTTCAACGATGTCTGCCCGCCCTCGCCGGGGTGCGTCTTTTCGAACATCCCACCCATAGCGCAGAGCGGGTTTCCTGCCGAGGTGTGGCAGTTTGCGCAAAGTCCCCGCCGCAAGGAACGCACGGCAAACTGCGCGGCCTCCTACGCCCCGGATGGGAACTGCTACGCTCCGGAAGACACGGCTCATAAATGGTTTATCGACGCGAACGTCGCCACGTCTCCGAACCCTTCTGCTCCGCGCAAATAGAACCGTCCGGGTCCGCTCTCTAGGGATCGGTTCCGTCAAAGCGGGCCTCAACCCACGAGCAGAACAGCCATCGCGGCAGCCAGTATCAGCGCCAGAATCATCCCTAGCACAATGGTATTCTTTCGCTTTCGATAAGCGCGTCCGGACTCCACCGGTTTTCGAACCGCGTGTTCCATCGTGAGGTTGCTGTTCTTATTTTGCTAACACAGCGGCAAACCGCGGAACAAGCTCTTCCTCGTTGGGCGCTGCGAATTGGTGACTCCGCACGGGGTGTTCGATAAGCCGCAAACGGCGCGAAGTGCAAGGCGGGCGAGCCGCCGCCGGTATAGAAGTCGTAGGCACCGCTTTTTCTTCGCATTCAAATTTTTGCTTGGCACCTTGGCTTCCGGCCTCGTCTCCGAGCGCACTCCAAAATAACTCCGCCCCTGTCAACTCTACCATTCCGCCGCATCTAATGAAAGGCTCAC
>DATFTB010000208.1:0-11625 GCA_035262325.1 Candidatus Acidiferrum sp. | reverse complement strand
GTTCGTTCAATAACATACGACCGTATGAATCCTGGAATCTGTCTCAAGGCGTGAGACAGCAGTCGAAGACGGTGCAAAATTGAGAGCAAAAAACAGAATGTGTCACCTGAAATTGACAAAAAGCGGCGCTCACGCTTGCGGCACTTCGCAATAGAATGCGGGCCATTCCGCATCCGTTTCTCTTAAAGTCTGACGCAGGAATCTGGCGCGCGGACGGCTGTTTGTCGCACAACCACGCGACGCGCTACTCCTCCTGCGGAGAATTTGCTAGCTCCGGATGGGCCTGGTAGAAAGCGGCGTCATGAGACGGGATGGGGGTTGTTTCTTGTACCGCTCCCGGAATTTCCGGAAAACGGGGGTGGCCGAGGCGGCGGTGAGGCACAGCCTATCGGCCGTCTTTTTTCCGGCCTTGCAACGGCTGGCGAGCGACGGCCGGACCAGGCGACGCGGGAAGAGCCGGTGGGTTGGCCGCTTCCTCCGGAACAGCTTCCTGCGGGGTGCCTTTGCCGAGACCGTCCGAGCCTTCTGTGACTGCAGTGGCTTCCGTGCCGCTCGTCTCGGGGGCCACAATAGCACCCTCACGCTCGCGGACAAAGGTGAGCTGGTCGTGCTGGCCGTCCCAATCGACTCGTACGAGGTCGCCTATGCGAACCTGCTGGGTCGCCAGCAGATTCGCCAGCGGGTATACCAGGTGGCGCTCGATGGCGCGCTTTAGGTGGCGCGCGCCGTAGCGCTGGTCGGTACCCTCGCGAAGCAGGAACTCACGCCCGGCATCCGTGACGCGGAAAAGGAATTTGCCGGTCGCGGTGTCCAGAACCCGCTTTTGCACCAGTCCAAGCTCAATGTCCAAAACGGCTTCCAGTTCGGCGCGCTTCAGCGGATGGAAGACGACGAGCTTATCCAGGCGGTTCATGAACTCCGGAGAGAACTTTCGCCGCGCCGCTTCGACCGCGGTGCGCTCCACTTTTTCATCGATGCTGTTCTGCGGCTTGTCCTCCGACTTGATAAAACCATAGCCGCCCGCAAACAGGTCGCTGATATCCGCGCCGCCGAGGTTCGAGGTCATGAAGATGACCGTCTGGGACAGGTCCACGCGCCGGTTGTCGCCGAGGGTGAGAGTTGCCTTGTCGAGCATCCCGAGCAGAAGCTGCCACAATGCGTCGCTGGCCTTTTCAATCTCGTCGAAGAGCAGGAAGGAAAGCTTCAGCTTGTCGGTATGAGAAGCCGCCAGCGCTTCCTGGGTAATCAGAGGGTGCGTCTCGCGGTGGCCCAGATACCCCGGAGGGGAGCCGATGAGTTTGGCAATCTCGTGGGAATGCTGGAATTCGGCGCAATCAATCTTGATCACGGCGCGGGGACTGCCAAAGAGAATTTCGGCCGCTGCCTCGACAATGCGAGTCTTGCCCGAGCCCGTGGGCCCGAGAAACAGAAGATTGCCGACCGGCCGTCCCGGGGAATTCAGGCCGGCGGTAAAAACCTGGAACAATTCGACGAGCGCCTGGATGCCCTCATCTTGGCCCACAATCTTCTCGCGCAGAGCCTTCTGAAACTCAATGGTCTCTGCGCTCCGAATATTCGGATTTAAAGACAAATCTCCTGTCCCCATACTTCCCCCTAGCGGTCCCGCAACCCGGGATTCGCATTTCCGTAACGCCCATTCATCCGGTTGAGTCTCTTCAGGTCCCCCCTCTGCCGGAACTGATCAAGCTTGACCTGGATGGTCGCGTGGAGCAACCGCAGCTGCAGGAGCAACTCCTGCGCCACCGCGGGCGAATCGGAAAGGTTTAAGACCGGCGGATAGAGGTCAGCCAGGTCTAGGTTCAGGTTACGAAGCGTTTGAACAAGTTTCTGCACCACTGGGGATTTGGGATCTGCCAGATTCATTTCATTTTCCAGCTGATCGCGAAGGGCGGACCAATTGAACTCAACGAAAGGGTGTTTCTTCGAAACTTCCCGGACAATTTGATCGGTAATTCGGGCGCGTTCCCCGAGTCGAGCGAGATGAAGCTGCTGCACTTTTCCGCCGCGGCGCACGTTATGCACCAGGTAGTAGGCGTTTCCTTTGCGGCGAATAAAGGCCATTCCCCTTCCTCGCTAGACTTGTCGGGCACCTCTTGGGCGTCGCGCCTCAGCTTCCGCGTAGTGTAAGGAACTTCCACTACGCCCGTCAAGATTAGATGCTTCCTATTGGTAATCGTTGCCCAGCGTCAAATACAGTACTGTCTTTATATCGTTGCGCGATTTCCTCTAGAAGGGCCATTATTTTTTTCTCTCTGTCTCATCAGCATTTCTTCTGCTCCATCCGGGCTGCTACTTCATCAAACACGTACTTTGAAGAACTGCCGCTTGCCACGGTTGCGAGCCACCGCTACCATCTTCTGTCGCCATGACCTGGGAACCGGTCTACCAACTCGTGAAACAAATTCCGCGCGGACGGGTTATTACCTATGGGGCGCTCGCCAAGGCTTTGCGATTACGCGGCGGGGCGAGAACCGCGGGCAGGGCCATGGCAGCGACCCCCTCTGGAAAGGGCATCCCTTGGCACCGCGTTGTCGGCGACGGCGGGAAACTGCTGATCCGCGAGCCCTACGCCTCCCTGCAACGCAAACTGCTCGAGAGTGAAGGCGTGCCGGTCGTCGAATCCCGCGCCGATTTGAAATCCCACCTTTGGAAGCCGGCGGCGGCCAAGCCGCCCATGAAACAGAAGCCGCGCCCGGTGCGTAGCAAGAGTATCCGGCCGAAGCTTTAGAGTGGAGCACAAAGCTGCGGTACCATAGAGGCTTCCGACGACATGCCGAATCCGGTCCTACAAGTCGAAAACCTTGTGAAACGCTACGGCGAAGTCGAGGCCGTGCGCGGGGTCAGCTTTTCTGTCGAACAGGGCGAAGTGTTCGGCCTGCTGGGCCCGAACGGCGCCGGAAAAACCAGCACGATCGAGGTGCTGGAGGGTCTGCGCGTTCCCGACGGCGGACGCATTTCGGTGTGCGGCCTCGACCCGCAAAAGAATCCGAATGAGTTGAAGCGCGAGATCGGTGCGGCGTTGCAGTCGACTTCCCTGCCGGACAAGATCCGCGTGTCCGAGGCGCTGCGGCTCTTCGCAAGCTTTTATCAACGGAGGCGTAAACCGGAAGAATTGCTGAAGCGCTTCGGCCTCGAGGAAAAGCGCGAGTCGTTTTACAGCCAGCTCTCCGGCGGGCAAAAGCAGCGGCTGGCGCTTGCCATCGCCCTGGTAAACGACCCTAAAGTACTGTTTCTTGACGAACCGACGGCCGGTCTCGATCCCCAAGTACGGCGCGAAATCTACGGGATCATCGAAGAACTCAAGCAGGACAGGAAGACCATTGTCTTGACCACGCACTACATCGAAGAAGCGGAACGCTTGTGCGACCGGGTAGCCATTGTGGATCAGGGAAAGCTCATCGCTGAGGGCACTCCGCGTCAACTGAAGCAGCGTTCCGCCAACACGGCGCGCGTGGAGGTTCGCCTGGCGAAGCAAACAGAGAACGGCGCATTGAAGGGTCTCGACGGCGTTGTGGACGCTCGCGAACTGGATGGAATCTACGTGCTGCACTGCCAGCGAGCGGCGCCTACGATTGTGTCGCTCGTGAAGCTTCTCGAGGCCACCGGGAATGAACTCGTCAGCCTGGAGATTGCGACCCCTTCGCTCGAGGACGTTTTCATCGAACTGACGGGCCGGAGGTTACGCGATTGACGAACCTGCTTACGCTAACCCGCACGCGAATGGTACTGGCGCTGCGCAACAAGATGTTCTTCTTCTTCAGCGTCGTCATGCCGCTGCTCTTCTTTTTTCTCTACGCCGGCATCTTTGCCAAAGGCGATCCGAACAGGGTGCGTTTCTTTCTTGGCCCGGTCTTAGCGCTGAACGTCATGGGGAGTTTCTGGGGATTAAGCGCCACGCTGGTCACGTTTCGCGAGCAGGGCATCCTGCGGCGCTTTCATGTAGCGCCGGTGACCGCCAGCGACCTGCTCGCTTCGAGCGTGCTCGCCAATTTCATCCTTACCTTGCCTACGGTCACGGTTGTACTTCTGTTCGCGCGCTTTATCTTTCATGTGCGCGACCTAGGCAATCTCCTGGCGACCTTTCTGTTCGTGTGCGCGGGTACTGTCTCCTTCGGATCGCTGGGACTCGTCGTCGCCAGCATTACAAATACCAT
Organism: Candidatus Acidiferrum sp.; assembly: GCA_035262325.1. Taxonomy (GTDB): domain Bacteria; phylum Acidobacteriota; class Terriglobia; order Acidiferrales; family UBA7541; genus Acidiferrum. Next base: position 7,450 of record DATFTB010000208.1, on the reverse strand, counting down.
GCAGGAAACGCAGGTCCTCAATCAGCTCTTGTGGCTGCCGCTGATCTTTCTATCCGGAGCGACCTTTCCCCTCGGCTATCTCCCTAAAGTGGTGCAGGGGATTTCCGTGTTTTTGCCGGCAACCTATCTGGTCACTGGACTTCAGCAGGCAACGTTGTTCTCGAAGCCCGTGAGCGAGTTGCTGGTCTATTTCCTGGCGCTGGCTTTTTGGTCGGCGTTGTCGTTCTTTGTCGCTGCGCAATTGTTTCGCTGGGAACCCGAAACCAAGATTCCCCGCAACGCCAAATTGTGGGCCGCGGCAACCATTATCCCCTTCCTCTTGCTGGGCATTTGGGAACACGGCAACGGCCAAATGTTGAAGCAGGGGCAGGAAGCGCATCGGACCCTCGAGGAGTCCTACCAGCCTCCATCCGAAGCCCGGCCAAAGAGTTGAGCGGAGGCACATACTCCAATTTGGCGTAGCGGCCTCGGAAGGCCCCGCCAATATGGCTGAAATTCCGGGCGCGGCAGTTTGTTGATCTCATTGACGGTCCCTTGTACGTGCCTTATTCTCGAATTGCGAGCTGGTCCCCGCCAACTCATCTAGGGAGGCAAGCCCATGCCAGTGCAAAAGACCGATAAAATTTGGCACAACGGAAAGTGGATTCTTTGGGACGACGCGAAGCTTCACGTCCTCACCCACGCCGTCAGCTATGGCTCTGCCGTGTTTGAGGGGATCCGCTGCTACGAGACCCCGCAAGGCCCGGCGATCTTCCGCTTGCGTGAACACATGCAGCGGCTCATCAATTCCGGGAGAATTTACCGGATGGAGTTTCCCTACAGTTTGGATGAATTCTCGAACGCTGCCTGCGAACTGGTTCGCGTGAACAAAATGGGCGCGTGCTATGTGAAACCAATCGCCCTTCGCGGCTACGGCGAAGTCGGCGTGAATCCGCTGAGCTCGCCGATCGAATTCTACATGGCTTGCTGGGAGTGGGGCGCGTATCTCGGCTCGGACGCCCTTTCGAAGGGCGTGGACGTCTGTGTAAGCTCCTGGACTCGCATTGCACCGAACACGCTCCCGGCCATGTCCAAGGCCGCGGCCAACTACATGAACTCGCAGTTAATTCGCATGGAAGCGTCACTCAATGGCTTCGCTGAGGGCATCGCGCTCGACGGCAATGGGCAGGTGAGCGAAGGCTCCGGGATGAACATTTTCCTCGTTCATGACGGCGTCCTGATCACGCCCCCGCTGGCTGCCAGCATCCTGCCAGGCATCACGCGCGACTCGATTGTCAAGCTTGCCGAGGACCTTAAGGTTCCCGTCGAAGAGTCCGTTATTCCGCGCGAGATGCTGTACCTCGCCGATGAAGTCTTCTTCGTTGGAACTGCCGTCGAGGTTACCCCCATCCGCTCGATCGACAAAATCACGATTGGCAAGGGCGTTGCCGGTCCGGTGACGCGCCGGATTCAAGAAGAATTCTTCGCGGTTACGAGCGGCCGCAAGCCCGACACGCACAACTGGCTCACGCCGGTGAACGCTCCGGTGGCGGCCTCGCGCTAAGCGTCAGTTCCTCTCCGGGGACAACCCTTGTTCGTGTGGGTTAAGGCCGGCCTTCGGCCGGCTCTCCGGTGGCGAAGGGTCCCGAACGAAGTGAGGGATGAAGGCTCTTCTGTTTGAGCCGGCCGACGACGCTCCTTCCTAGCGAAGCTCCTAGCTTTCCGGCTAAAATCTCCCTGCGTCGCGTTGTACACACGGCATCACCCCGGAGGCCATTCGATGTACAACCTCACTCAGAAGCTCGTCGCCGAGTTTCTTGGCACCTTCGCGCTGGTCTTCTTTGGCGCGGGGGCCATCTGCGTCGATTTTCACCTCCGGAGCACCGGCGGCATCGGGGTTCTCACGATCGCACTGGCACACGGACTCGCAATTGCCATCATGGTCTCCGCCCTTGCCCATATTTCCGGGGGGCATTTCAATCCGGCGATTACCATCGGCTTCTGGGTCACCAGGCGGCTATCGACACTCGATTCGCTGGCCTATTGGGGCGCGCAGCTGCTCGGCGCCGCCGCGGCTGCGTTCCTGCTGAAACTGGTCATGCCGGAAGAAGTCGTCACGAATACCTTCCTAGGCACGCCGGAACTGATGCGCGATTTCCCCCGCTGGTCTGGAATGGCGCTCGAGGCGGTCACCACCTTTTTTCTTGTGCTGGTTGTGTTCGCCACGGCCGTGGACCAGAGCGGCACATTCCGCAGCATCGCCGGGTTTGGTATCGGGCTTACGATAACTCTGGGCATCCTGGTCGCCGGCCCGTTCACCGGAGGTGCGCTCAATCCTGCGCGCGCATTCGGCCCCGCTCTGGCTTCCGGACACTGGTTGAACTGGGGCATCTACTGGGTCGGCCCCCTCGGCGGAGGCTTCATCGCAGGCCTGCTGTACGATTCCCTGTTTCTGCGCAAGCCCGGGATATGAGCGGCAGTGGCTCGATGCCTCGCTTTCACTTCTGCCTGTCCCGGCGACTAGGTAACTAAGCCGCTATCGCCCCTCCCGCCCGTGTTGTTGCCCACGGAAGGGGATGTTAGGTTCGACAAGGAAAGCAGTTCTTGCGGGGTGCCGGCTCATGGCTCTAAATATTGATGACCTTTTGCGTCGCGCGGTTGAGAACAAGGCTTCGGACTTGCACCTGAAAGTTGGCAACCACCCGTACATGCGCGTCGACGGCCTGCTTACTCCCATCACCGATGTACAACGCATCACGCCGGAAGAGATGCTCTCGATGGCGTTCAGCATGATGACCAACCGCCAGAAGCAGAAATTCAAGGAAACCGCCGAACTGGATATGGCGTACGGCGTGGCGGGCCTCGGCCGCTTCCGTGTGAACGTGTTCCAGCAGCGCGGCAATGTCGGCATGGTGCTCCGCGTCATCCCCACCAAGATTCGCACCATTGAAGAGTTGAACCTTCCGCCGGTTATCACCAAGATTTGCGAGGAGCAGCGCGGATTGGTGCTCGTAACGGGCACCACCGGTTCCGGTAAGTCCACGACGCTCGCTTCGATGATCGACCGCATCAACGCGAGCCGCGCCGACCACCTGATCACGATTGAAGACCCGATCGAGTTCCTGCACCGCGACAAGAGCAGCTTCATCAACCAGCGCGAAGTGGAGGTCGACACCGCCAACTTCTCGACGGCCCTGCGCGCTGCCCTCCGCCAGGACCCCGATGTGATTCTGGTCGGCGAAATGCGCGACCTCGAAACCATTTCTACCGCCCTGCTGGCCGCCGAAACCGGTCACCTGGTTTTCTCGACCTTGCACACCCTCGACGCGACCGAAACCATTCAGCGTATTATCGCGGTCTTCCCACCGCCGGAGCAGAAACAGATTCGCTTACAGATGGCGGCGACGTTGAAGGCCGTCATTTCACAGCGCCTCGTACGCCGCGCCGATGACAAGGGCCGCGTCCCTGCCGTCGAAGTCATGATTGCCACGGCGTACATCAAGGACTGCATCATCAACCCGGACAAGACCCGCCTGATCCACGACGCGATCGGCGCCGGCACCTCGCAATACGGGATGCAGACCTTCGATCAGTCGCTCTTTGACCTGTACTCGAAGGAACTCATCACGCTCGACGAGGCCTTGATGCGCGCCTCGAATCCGGACGAGTTCAAGCTGCGCATTCAGGGTATCCGCTCCGCCGCCGACGCCGCTCGCGAGGAGATGGCCTCGCAAATGGCTGACTTCGAGCGCTTCGCGAGAAAATAACCAGCGATCTGAAGCCGGCCGGCGCCGGGCCTTCCTGTGTCCGAAAGTGCCGCATTTTCAACTACGACCAATCATAAAGCACGAACTCGGGCCGGAACCGTGCGCGTGCTCCAGCGCACCCGCGGATGTTTGGTCCCCTACCCCTGTTTCCGGAGCCCTCGGCAGAGGGCCATTCGCCGCTGGCTGCCGCATGCAGGCCCCGAACGACGACCATCCCCCATCCCGCCCGCCTTTTGACGACGTCCCGCATGCCGCGCTGGCGACCCGCGCCTTCTTCCTCTATCCTTACCTCATGTCCGCCTTTGGCAAGCCGCGTCAACTCGAAACCGAAGCGGAGCTGTACGGTGCCGCCATCAAGATCCTGATGCGACGCGCCCATTCCGTCTCGGAGATGAAGAAGGCGTTGGCGCGGAGGTGCAAAGACGAAAATCGGCTGAAAAGCGTCGTCGAGCGCCTGAAACGCGAGAACCTGATCGATGACGCCCGCTATGCGAAACAGTTTGTACGCTTTCGCACGGAAACGCGGAAGCAGGGTCAATTCCGAATCGCGCGGGAGCTTCGCGCACGCGGCGTTCCCGATCGCCACATCGAAGCCGCGCTGAAGGAAGCTGCCGAGGATGCCAATCCGGCCGCGCTGATCCGCCAGCGCATTGAACGGAAACTGCGAATGACGCGAGGAGAGATTGACGAGCGCAAGCTAGCGTCGTTGTACCGCTCGCTGCTCGGAGCCGGCTTCCCGGCGGACCTCATTCGCAAAGAAATCCGTCGAATAACGCATGAAGAAGAAGTGCCGGAAGTGGATGTGGAAGCGGAATGATCGGAGAGCGCCAGCTTCAAGGATTCCCCTAGTACGACCTTCGAGAGCTACTTTGGCTTTACGGGCCGTCAAGCCAACGTGCCGTCCGGCAAGTTTAACGGCTGTTCTACCTGCGAAGACTCTTCCGGGTTTGCTTTAAGTTTCGGCAGCATCTATTTCCTGGCGCTGCTTTGCGGCCGTCCAGCAGAGGAGCATCCGGTTCGATTGCTAGGGCTCGGCGCCTCTGCGATAATCGCATGTTCCGCCACACCTTAGGAATGAGGCTGAAGTGACGAGCGACGGCAAGCAAAAACCGAGCGGCAACGAAATCCGGGAAAAATTCCTGCAATTCTTCGAGAGCAAGGGGCACCGTCGGGTGCGCTCCTCTTCGCTTGTTCCCCATGGCGATCCGACACTGCTGTTCACCAACGCTGGAATGAACCAGTTCAAAGAGGTGTTTCTCGGGCTCGAAAAGCGCGATTACACGCGCGCAACGACCGCGCAAAAATGCGTGCGCGCCGGCGGGAAGCACAATGACCTTGAAAATGTCGGCTTCACCAAGCGCCACCACACATTCTTCGAGATGCTGGGGAATTTTTCCTTTGGCGACTACTTCAAGAAAGACGCGATCGCCTATGCGTGGGAACTGATCACGTCGCGCGATTGGTTTGGCATCCCGAAAGACAAGCTCGACGTGACCATCTTTGGGGGAGCGGAAGTTGCACCCGGAGCGACGCTTGGCGAAGATGACGAGGCACGGAAATTCTGGCTCGAACAGCAGGTCCCCGCGAGCCGCATCTACGCCATTCCCGGTTTGAAAGACAATTTCTGGGCCATGGGCGATACCGGCCCCTGCGGCCCGTGCAGCGAAATTCATTACGACATGGGGCCCGAAGCATCCGATGAAGGGCACGCCGATTGCAAATTCCCATGCGATTGCGGCCGCTACGTCGAGATCTGGAACCTGGTCTTCATGCAGTTCAATCGCGATGCCGGCGGAAAACTCACCCCATTGCCGAAGCCGTGCGTGGATACCGGGATGGGACTCGAACGCGCCGCAGCCGTGTTGCAGGGCGTCATCTCCAACTATGATACCGACCTATTTGTGCCGCTCATGAAGCGGGCTGCGGAGCTTTGTGGGGTGGACTTCGCCGCGGAAGAGGCTCTCGAGGAAGGAAAAGGCGGTGCGGCGTCGCTTCGCGTCATTGCCGACCACGCGCGTGCAACGACTTTTCTGATTAGCGACGGGGTATTGCCTTCAAACGAGGGCCGCGGGTACGTCTTGCGAAAAATCATGCGCCGCGCGATCCGTCATGCTCGTCTGCTCGGACAAAAGCAGCCCGTCGTGCTAACGGAAATGGTTGACGCAGTGCAGCGACTGATGGAAGGCGCGTACCCCGAACTGCGAGGACCGGCTTTCCGACACGTGCCACAGATTGTGCGCGCGGAAGAGCAGAGGTTTGCGCGCACTCTCGACACGGCGCTCGAAAGGCTCGAGGACGACCTGCGCCCTTTGACCGCTGTGGCCGGCACGCCCGCACAAGAGTCCGGAGGCGTTTACTCGGGAGAGAAGGCGTTCCGACTCTACGACACCTACGGCCTGCCGCTGGACTTCATATTGGATGCGGCGAGAGACCTCGGGATTCCATTCGACCAAGCCGGCTTCGCGCGAGCGATGCAGGAGCAGCGCACGCGAGCGCGAGCGTCGTGGAAGGGCGTGACGAAGGAGGCCGCGGATCCGGCGTACGCCAAGCTCGGGGCGACGTTCAGGACCGAGCCGGATTTCTATTGTGGGACCTCGACCCGGGATTGCCGCGTCGAGGCGATCATTGGCGAAAGTGGCCCCGTGAGCGAACTGAAGGCGGGCGAGAGCGGTGAAGTAGTGCTGGACCGCACCGTGATTTACGCCGAATCGGGCGGGCAGATGGCCGATACTGGTGCTTTCTACGACAATTCGGGTTCGCTCCAACTCGCAGAAGTGACCGGAGCGTTCTACCCGGTGGCGGGACTTGTGGCGCACCGTGTGACAGCCCGGGAAACGCTCCGCGTCGGCGATCGCGTCGCGGTTTTCGCCGATGCCAAGCGGCGCGCTCGGATCATGCGCAATCACAGCGGCACGCACCTGGTGCATGCGGCGCTGCGTAACATCCTGGGCACGCATGTGAAGCAGTCCGGTTCGCTGAACGCTCCTGAACGGCTGCGCTTCGACTTTTCACATTTCGCGCCGGTGGGCGACGAAGAACTTAGTGACATTGAGCAACAGGTGAACGACGAGATTCGACTGAACACACAGATCGAAACCGGCGTCATGTCCCTCGAAGAAGCGCTGAACTCCGGCGCACTTGCGTTCTTCGGCGATAAATACCCGGAGAGCAATGTGCGCGTCGTGACCATCCCTGATCCTCGCTCGCCACGTGGGTTCTACTCGAAGGAGCTTTGCGGCGGAACGCACGTTCATCGTATCGGCGACATCGGCGTGCTAAAAATCGTGAGCGAGGAATCGGTGGCCGCCGGCACCCGGCGGATTGAGGCGGTCACAGGGATCGCCGCGCTCGAGCACTACCAGTACCAGGCCCAGACGCTGCGGGAAATCGCCTCCAGGCTGAACGTCGGCGAAGACTCTCTGCTGGCAGCCGTCGAAAAACTGTCGCACACCGCAAAGCAGCTCGAGAAGGAGCTTCTCGAGCAAAGGCGCAAAGGCGCGCTGAACCAGCTTGACGATCTGTTTGCCCACACGCAAACGATCAAGGGCGTAAAGGTGATCGTGGGCGAAGTTCAGAATGTGGATCGAGAGGGACTGCGCCAGCTCGTGGACGCACTGCGCCAGAAGCTCGGCTCGGGCGTCGTGGCCCTAGGCACGCCCGAAAATGGAAAAGTGGCTCTGATTGCCGGAGTCACCAAGGACCTT
>DATFTB010000207.1:0-16519 GCA_035262325.1 Candidatus Acidiferrum sp. | reverse complement strand
TACGCGCCGTGTCTATCATGAATCCGCCCTTCGACGAAATGCACCAGGAGCTTTCTGTCGCCGAGGACTTCGTCAACCGCTACAATCGTCCGGGGCCACGCTACACCAGCTTTCCGACCGCTCCGGTCTGGACCGACTTCTTTGGCCCCCGGGAATTTGAAGCCGCGATCGACGATGCCAACCGCAAGCGCTCTCCCGTGTCACTTTATATGCATCTTCCCTTCTGCGAGAACTTGTGCCTGTTCTGCGCCTGCAATGTGGTCATTCGCAAAGATAAGAGTGTCACTCCGCCCTACTTGTCTGTGCTCAAGAAAGAAATCGACCGTATGGCGCTGGGCGTTTCGCGCGAACGCGAGGTCATCCAGTTCCATTGGGGCGGCGGCACTCCCACCTACCTCTCGCCGGAACAGATTGAGGATCTCTTCACCTACACGCGCGAGCGTTTCACGTTTGCCCGCGACGCTGAAATTGGCATTGAGGTTGATCCGCGCGTCACCACGCGCGCCCATATGGAAAAGGTTCGCAAGATGGGCTTCAACCGCCTCAGCATGGGTATCCAGGATTTCAAGGAGGAGGTCCAAAAGGCCGTCCATCGCATTCAGCCTTACGAAGCCACCCGTGACCTCATCGCCGCCGCTCGCCAGCTTGGCTTCGACAGCATCAATGTGGACCTGATTTACGGACTGCCTTATCAGACCGCCGAGAGCTTCGCACACACCATCGAGCAGATCGTTGGCTTGTCCCCCGATCGCGTCGCCATGTTCAGCTATGCTCACGTGCCATGGCTCAAAAAACAGCAGCGCTCATTTGTCGCGCATCTCCCCGAAGGCATGAAGAAGTTCAACATTTTCCGCAGCGGCCTGCTCAAGTTCCTCGAAGCGGGCTACCTCTACATTGGCATGGACCACTTTGCCAAGGAAAACGACGAACTGGCGGTTTCGCAGCGTAACCGAACGCTGCACCGCAACTTCCAGGGCTACACCACCAAGGCCGGAGCTGACCTCTACGGCATGGGCATCACCGCGATTAGCGCTGTCCAGGACACCTACGCACAGAACCACCGTGATATTCGAAGCTGGGAAAAGGCCGTTGCGGAACGCGGCCTCGCCACCATGCGCGGTTATCGCCTATCGCCGGACGACATTATCCGCCGCGAGGTGATTAGCCGCCTTTTGTGCCACACCGTCATCGTGAAAGACGAAATCTCGAAACGGTTCGGCATTCACTTCGACGAATATTTCGCTCCAGAATTGGAACGCCTCAAAACGCCTCAGGAAGATGGTCTCGTCATGATGAGCGACAAGGAAATCCGCGCCGCCTGGCTTGGCCGTATCTTTATCCGCAACCTCGCGATGGTGTTTGACCCTTATCTTGAGAAGCAACAGTTGGCGGCAAGCACGCTGTTTTCGAAGACGCTTTAGCCTCGAGGTTCGTTCGAATGCCGAACCCTGTCCAGGCACTCATCGTGGGCGCGGGCATCTCCGGCCTCACCACGGCGTTCGCGCTGCGAAAAGCGGGTATCGACGCGCGCATTGTAGACGGTGCCTCGCGCCCCGGAGGGCTGATTCAGTCTGTGCGCCGCGATGGCTATCTGGTCGAATGCGGCCCGCAAAGCTTCAGCGGTAACGCCAGCCTTACCTCCATCTGCCGTGACCTCGAGATTCTCGATCGCCGCATCCTGGCCGATTCCAAGGCGCCCCGCTTCGTGCTCATCAATGGCGCACTTGAGAAAGTTCCCCTGGGCCCCGGCTTGCTCGTTTCTCCCTTGATGGGCGGTGGAACCAGAACGGCGCTCTTCCGCGATGTCATCGGCAGAAGCGAGGCGCCCGATTCCGATGAGTCGGTCGCCAGTTTCATCCGCCGCAAATTCTCTCCGACCCTTCTGGACCGCCTCGTCGGCCCGTTCGTCTCCGGCATCTACGCCGGCGATCCCGAGAAACTGAGCCTTCGCGCCGCCTTTCCCATTCTTTACGAAGCCGAACAGACCTCCGGCAGTGTCCTCCGCGGCTTGCTTAAAGTAATGAAGGCGAGGAAGGCGAAACGCGGCCCTCTTCCCCGCGAGAAGCCTACCCTGCAAACCTTCCGCGAGGGAAATGACACTTTGGTTCGTGCGCTCGCCGAAAAGCTCGGCGCGTATCTCTCCCTCGAAGCAGAAGTAATCTCGATTCGTCCGCTGGACCCAGGGCGCGAGCCGAAAACACCGCGGTTCCGAGTTGGTTTGCACACGCCAAGCGGCGCAGAATTCCTGGAAACAGAACGGCTAGTTCTTGCGGTCCCCACAGACAGGGCGGGAAAACTCCTCGCGCCACTCGGCCGGGCTTTCGAATCCCAACTCCGCACCGTCGACTATTCCGGCGTTGCCGTGGTTTCACTCGGCTACCGCAAGGAGGATGTAGGCCACCCGCTCGATGGTTTCGGTTTTCTTGTGCCGCGTTCGTCGGGGTTGACCGTGCTCGGCACGGTCTGGAATTCTTCACTTTTTCCGGGCCGTGCCCCCGGACACCACGTCTTGCTGACAAGCTTTGTCGGCGGCGCAACCAATCCCGACGCCACAAAACAACCTGCCGACCAACTTGTCGCCCTGGTTCATCGCGAAATCAAGCCGCTGATGCAGCTTCGCGAGGGCCCCGTATTCTCGAACGTCAGCGTCTGGCCGCGCGCCCTTCCGCAGTACAATTTGGGCCACACCGCCCGGATGGCCGCGATCAACAACTGTCGCGCTGACTTTCCCGGCCTGTATTTGACAGGAAACTATATGAACGGACCCGCGATCGGGGCTTGTGTCGAGCAAGCCCTCAAAGTCGCGGACGAAATCCGCGTCAGTTTCGCCAACTAGTTCGAAAGCCCTTGTTCGCTCTTTCTATCGGGCTTCCTGCCCGTTTTTTCGCGCCTGCCGGTGCGCCAGCCGGATTTCCCTTCTTTTCGCCGCTTCTCGCCAACGCCGTCGCTCGGCGGCGCTTCTCACGAGCAGCGGCGGTACAGGCTTCGGCGACCTTGTATGCTCATCGATCGCCACAAACGTCACGTAAGCCGTTGTCGTCTGCTTTCTCTCGCCGGTCAGAATGTTTTCCGAGAGCACTTCCACTCCCACCTCGAGCGAGGTATGAAACACTCGGTTGACCTGGGCTCTCAGCATCACGATCTCGCCCAAATTCACCGCATTTCGAAAGTCGATGTGGTCCACCGACGCCGTCACCATGTAGCTGTTCGCATGCCGGCAGGCCGCCATTGCCGCAACAATGTCCACCATATGCATCACGTGGCCGCCGAGCAGTTTGCCGAGCGCGTTCGTTTGTGCCGGCAAAACGACCTCCGCCATTTCAGAAGCCGATTCGCTCACGTATTTGCCTTTCACTCGATTCGTTACGGGCTCGGTCTTCTTCAGCTTCGCTGATAGACTCATCGCACTCCTCTTTCGCTGCTTTGGACGCCTTGCGCTCCCCTCGTATAATACGAGAGGCTACCATGACCGGACAAAAGAAAACCCGCCGTGAGAAGCTTGAAGAGTTTCTCGCACAAAATCCAAATGACAGCTTCTCTCGCTACGGCACCGCGCTCGAATGTGTACGCGAAGGCGACCTCGCCGCCGCAGAAGCCCACTTCCGCGCGCTCATCCAGAACAATCCCGACTACGTTCCCGGTTATCAGATGTACGCGCAAACCCTGGCACAAAACGAGCGTGCTGAAGACGCGAAAGCGATTCTCGCGCAAGGCATTCAAGCCGCCATTCGTCAGGGGAACCAGCACGCCCGTTCAGAGATGGAAGGCCTTCTCGAGACTCTGTAGGCGCCGGCCCGCCGACCACCGGCGGCAGTGATGCCCATGTGTTCTTCTTCAAAAGCTTGCGGTGAGCCGCGCAAAGCAACTGCGCGACGGACCGATGGCATTGCCGGAGAACAGGCCCTGGAAATCGAGAACGTTTAGGCGGTCATTCAGGTTTTGCCCTTGCACCTGGAATCGTAGAATGAGCTTCTCGCTCTTGTACACCTCTGCGCCAAGCGCGGCGTTAATCGACAGCGACGGCCGAACCCTTCCGCGCTCGAAATCGAGGCGGTCGACAACTTGCTGCCCATATTGTGCGACCGCATCCATATACGTGCCGGGATAACTGAACGGGAGCCCGCTCCCGTAGTCGACGCCTCCTGCGACCCACACTCGCGGGCCGATCTGATATTGAATTCGGCTGCGAGCCGTATTGCGCTGGTCCTGCGAGTCTGCAAAATGGCCGGTCACTTGGGTCTGCGCGTTTGTGGCTTCCTCCCCCAGGAAGAGCCCTCCGGTCACGGGTAGCCAAACATTTCCGACCGCATAGGAATAGCTCAGGAACCCCGAAAATCCACGCCAGCTCGAAATCTCCAACTTGCCTTCTGCTCCATAAATGGCGCCCCTCCGGAAGGCGATCGGGAAACTGACGGCCGTGCTCAACAACTGGTCATCGTCGGCAAAATTATTCACCTGGCGTCGGAAAACGTTTGCATCAAGCCTGAGATTTGACAACAGCGCCTTCGTCAGCCCGACCTCATAATAGTCTCCGCGCGACGGCACCACGGGAAGCCGCAGCACGTTTGGGTTCAACGAAGTAACCTCGGAAGAACTTGCCAGCAGGATGTTCTCGAAATCCGGCGTCTGAAAAATCCGGTCGTACGAGAGGTGCACAAGCAGGTTGGCCGGCGCGAAAAACCGTGAAACCGACACGCGTGGGCTCACGGCATTTTGGTTCACCAGCAGTTGGTAGTGATCCCAGCGCACCCCGAGGCTGGCTGTCCAGTTTCCCAGGCGGATCAAATCCTGAACAAATGCCGCCTGCTCGAGCGCCGGGCGACTTCCTCGAAACGAAAACGTTGTAGGGGTGTGGGGATCAAAATAGGAAGCATTGGTGATCACATAGCTGAATTGCTCGTGCAGAAACGTATTATCCGACTCCACGCCGATCTTCCATTCCTGCCGACCATGGTGTATGGACACCGCCCCCTTGAAATACACTTCCCGAAAATAGTTGTTGAGAAAAGCGATGATCGGCGTGGAAAACGGATTCGATGTGAGTCCATCCGCGTTGTCCCGCACCATTCCCCGTAAATCCATGACGACGTTCGGCGAGAAGAGGTGCTGGTACCCCGCCATCCCGATCGTCTCCGAGTTGTTGCCATTTTGCAGCTGTCCGGCCGCTTCCTGGATCATTTCGTTGGGAATTTCATAGCGCGAGAATCCGTGGCGCACAGCAAGCGTCAGCCGGTCGCTCGCCGAAATGTCCCGCTCATAACGTGCGGAAAAATCTCCAGTCGTGCCCTGATTGGTAAAATTCTCCGGAACGACGGGGTTTAGGTAGCGGCTCGTCGCGTCTCCGCTGGCGCTCACGCCCAGCGTGCTCTTCCCCCATCCGTACTGAACCTGGCTGAACGCGCCCACGGTGTCGAAGCTCCCCCCGGAAACGACGGCCTGTCCGTGCAATCCGCTACGCACATCCCGGGCTGTATTCACCTCCACCACTCCACCCATTTTCCGTCCATACTCGGCAGGAAACCCAGCGGTGTAAACGGCCATCGATTCGACGTCGTCCGCCTTTATTTCGGGCCCGAAGCCTGGCGAGCGGTTATCGGTTAGCGGCATACCATCCACGACAAATTGCGTTTGGTATTCCGAGCCTCGCGGATGAAGCACGGCGTTGCCTTCATACAGCCAGCCCGGCTGAGAATTCACGAGCTCCTGCAACGACCTTCCGGGCAGCGACTCCGCTCTTTGTTCAATCGTTTCCGTGCCGAGCAGGTTCACGGCACCGGACCGGCTCGGGTCGATTAGAGTCTCGGTCGTATTCACCGTGACCGTCGACGCCAGGCTTGCCAGGCTTAGCCGAATCGTGTGCTCCACCGGTACAGCCGAACGTACCTCGAGCGAGCCAGAGTATTCTGCAAAGCCCGAAGCTTCTACCCGCACTTGGTAAACGCCGAACGGGAGGCGCTTCGCGACGAGGATCCCGGCCTCATCGCTCGTCTGGGCATTGAAGTACTGGTTCGCATCGCTGCGCAGTTCGACTTTCGCCTTCACACCCAGGCTCTCCGGGTCCTCCACATGCAGCCGTACTTCGCCCGTCATGCTCTGACCGCGAAGCACGGCGGCGGCGAGACAGTACGCCACGACCGTCATAGAAAGGCGCGGTTTCACCAACCGGAACCCTCCGCTCGTTCACGAAACATTTTAGCTTCAACTCCCCTCGCCCAGCGACCCGCAATCAAGCCATGTGGTGTCATGTGGTGCAAGAGCAAACCAGGTGTGCTCCAGTTGCTGCACATGGTGAGGCTTTGCGACAGGCTTCGGAGAGCATGCCTTTATCGGGAAGGTTGTGCAATTGAGGTCCGAACTGTGGGCGATCATCTACGGGGAGGGAGCTAAACCTTCACGGGTGCTACTACGGCACCAGGGGTGGTGCGGGCGGAGGGAGTCGAACCCCCAAGTCCTTTAGGGACAGCAGGTCCTAAGCCTGCCGCGTCTGCCAGTTCCGCCACGCCCGCACTGAAGCCGAGTTACTCGATCTGCAGCCCATTGCTCCAACATATCCAACGCTGCCACTAACCTAAGCCAATGCCTTCCCATATCTTACTTCAGATCACCTGTAATCACTTCACTGGTGCCGACGTCAAAAGTCAAGCTGAGAGCCTTAGCGCCGGGCAGGTCCTGGTTGGGGCGGAGAAAAAGGACGATCTCCGGAATCGAACAAAAACGGGGATCTAGTTACCAGAAATGTCCCAAATCCATAGCCGGCGGGTCCTTGCCATGGTCCTCTCGACCCGGCATTCATAACCCATCAAGCTGGCTGCGGAATCTCGCCCTTCTTTGCCGCGTCGGCGATGTAGTAGGCGGCACGATAGGCGAGCGCCTGGATAGTGCACGTCGGTTGGTTGCGTCCGGCACGCAACGTCGTGGGCATGCTGCTGTGCGCTCACTATGGCCGGCCAGTGCAACGCCACCCTGCCACAACTAAGGTTGCAAGCGGAACTAATCAGGAACTGCCGCCGAGAGTTAGCCTGACTTGTCATGAACGGGTCGCGCTGCCACCTGACAGGATTTGGGAGTGGATGATAACGCACAGCCGGCAAACGCCAGTAATGGTTTGCATTTTAGAGGCCAGGGTCTTAGACTTGCGCGCAAATTGGGGGAAGCATGAACGACACGACGCGAAGGGCGTTTCTCGGCAGCTTGGGAGCGGCCGCGGTAATAGGGGTTGCCGGCGCATCCGCACTCGGGGAGCCGCACGGTCGGCTGGCAACAAAACCGCCCGCTTCATCCCGCGAAAAAATGCTGTTCTGGGTGGCCGCGGTTACCCCTTGCGACAAAAACCTCAATTTCGATGAAGCGATGTACAAGGATGTGCTCGCTCATCTTAGGGAGAACGGAGCCGACGGCGTGGTCGTTCTGGGGACAACCGGAGAGTTTCCCTCGTTCTCAACCGTCGAGCGCAAGAAAATTGCCGAAGTTGCGTTCAAGAACCGCAACGGCCTGAATATCATCGTCTCTACGGGGACGTCGAATTTTCCCGAAACCATCGAGCTTTCGCAGCATGCCGCCGCGAGCGGCGCAGATAGCCTACTGATTGTACCGCCGTTCTACTACAAGCATCCGCCCCAGGAGGGCCTTGTCCGCTACTACTCGATGATCTTCGACAAAGTGCCTATTCCCATCAATCTGTATCACATTCCGTTTGCCAGCGGCATCCCCATTCCCCATGAACTGCTGCATGCGCTCGAAAAATATCCGAACCTGGCCGGAATCAAGGATTCGATGGAAGATGCCGACGTTTATCAACATTTTGTGCAGGAGTTCCCGAATCTGAACATGCGCACCGGAACCACCGAAAACTTGAAGCCCGCCCTGGATCACGGCATGGGGGCCATCCTGGCGGAGGGCAACGTGTTCACAAAACAGATCGCGGCGGTATTCGCGGCCAAGCGAGCAGGCGGGGACATCAACGGGCCCCTGAACAAGCTAGAGGCTGCGATGAAGCTGATGGGACCGAGCGTAGAAGAGTACGGTCCCATGAAATATGCGCTCAGTCTGCAGATGGGCTCGCAACTCAGCTATCCCCGGCCACCGAATACGGACGTCACCGACGAGCAGAGAGCCGCCATCCGGAAGGCATGGGGGCAGATAAGGCAGATAGCATGAGGAGCCGCAACCCTGAACCGTTGTCGCGCATGCTCGACGTTTGCCGGAGAATTTGATTCCAAAATCCCAATTATGGATCACCAAAAATTTGCCCGCCGGAATCGCCTGTTGTTGTGGGTTACGGTTGTCCTCATTTGCGTCCCGGTCGCCCTGCGCGCCCAGAATCACGCGAAGGACAAAGAGTGGCCAAGCTATGCCGCAGACCTGGCCGGTACACGCTACCGTCCCCTCGATCAGATCAACGCTTCTAATTTCAACGAGCTAGAGATCTCCTGGCGTTTCAATACAGACAACCTAGGCAACCGTCCGGAATACAAGCTGGAGGGAACGCCGCTAATGGTCAACGGAGTCCTGTATGCAACCGCAGGTTCGCGGCGTGCTGCCATTGCGCTCGATGCGGCCACCGGGGAACTGTTGTGGGTACACGGTGAACACGAAGGAGCGCGTGGGGCGGCCGCTCCGCGGCAACTCTCTGGGCGCGGTCTGGCTTATTGGTCCGACGGCAAGGACGAGCGCATTTTATACGTAACCCCGGGATTTCGTCTCGTCTGTCTCGATGCCAAGACCGGCTCCCGTATTCCCACTTTCGGCGACGGCGGCGCCGTAGACCTGAAGCTCAACGACGATCAGATCATTGAGCCCGACCTGACCACCGGCGAGATCGGAGTACAGTCAGCTCCGGTTATTGCCAGGGACACCATCATCATTGGCGCTGCCTTCCGCGAAGGTTATACCCCGAAAAGCATGCGCAACAACAAGGGCTACGTGCGCGGATTTGATGTGCGCACCGGCAAGCGCTTGTGGATCTTCCACACCATTCCAAAGAAGGGAGAATTCGGGTACGACACCTGGCTCGATGGTTCGGCGGAATATACCGGCAACACGGGAGTGTGGACGCAGATCACCGTGGACGAGCAGCTGGGTCTCGTCTATCTTCCGGTCGAATCGCCGACAGGCGACTTCTACGGAGGGCATCGGCGCGGTAATAATCTTTTTGGTGAAAGTCTGGTCTGTGTGGACCTGGGGACCGGACAGCGAAAATGGCATTTTCAGTTGGTGCATCATCCCCTTTGGGACATGGACATCTCTTCGGCTCCGATACTCGCCGACATCACCGTTGACGGCAAACCGATCAAGGCCGTAGCCCAGCCGAGCAAGCAGGGGTTCCTGTACCTTTTCGACCGCGTAACAGGCAAGCCTGTGTGGCCCATCCCCGAACAACCGGTGACGGTCGGGAGTGTGCCCGGTGAATGGTACTCGCCGACACAACCCATACCGAGCAAGCCGCCCGCCTATAGCCGAAACGGCGTGTCGGTAGATGACCTGATTGACTTCACGCCGGATCTTCGCAAAAAGGCCGAGGGCATAACCGCCAAATACCTGTTAGGTGCCGTCTTCACGCCACCGGTCGTGAGTCAGATCAACGGAGCGTTGGGAACTCTCACTCTGGGAACGGCGTCCGGAGGAACCAATTGGCCGGGCGGGTCCTACGATCCCGAAACCCACATCGCGTATATTTACGCCTGCAACGCTTGCCTGGAGCCTATCGGGTTGGTGCAGCCGCCTAAAGAAGTGTCGGATATGCGTTACGTTTATGGAACGGCCGGACAAGAGGTCAAGGCCGTTCACGGGCCGGGCGAGAATGCGGGGGCTGACGCGCCCATGCCCCCGCAAAAAAAGGCTGCCAGTGAATACGTTGAGCTCAACGTGGACGGGCTGCCTCTGGTCAAGCCACCCTACGGAACCATCACGGCAATCAATCTCGACAAGGGTGAAATCGTTTGGCAGATCGCGCACGGCGAGACGCCCGATCTGGTGCGAAAACATCCAGCTTTGCACGGTCTGAATATTCCTCGCACTGGGCAGGAAAGTTACGGCGTGGGCACACTGGTTACGAAAACGCTCGTCATCGCGGGTGAGTCGCAGGTCACCACAACAGCTGACCATCCGCGCGGAGCGATGCTGCGAGCCTACGCCAAGGCGACGGGCAAGGAAGTGGGTGCAGTCTACATGCCGGGGCCGGAAAGCGGTTCGCCCATGACCTACATAGTCAACGGAAAGCAATACATCGTGATTGCAATCAGCGGAGGCGCTTATTCCGGTGAATACATTGCTTTTGCCTTGCCCTCGGCAACCGAATGAAGGAGTGCCGGGCACGACGGACGGTCATCATGAACAGCAGAGTCGCAATCCCGATTCTCGTGATTTCTGCCATGGCTGGCGCGTTTAACGTCTTTTGCTGGCTGGGGCCGCGCGCGTCGGCGCAAGAAGAGCAACAGACGTCAGAATCGCAATCTGTCTGGGACGGCGTCTATACCGAGGAGCAAGCCAAGCGTGGTCAGGGCAGCTATCAGAAGGACTGTTCAATCTGTCATGGTGACCGGCTGAACGGAACCGGCGAGGCGCCGGCGCTCAGCGGGGGACGGTTCTTTGCCAATTGGAATGGGCTAACGTTAGGCGACCTGTTCGAGCGTATCCGCAAAACCATGCCGCAGGACAAACCGGAACGGCTGACGCGGCGAGAGAAGGCCGATATTCTGGCGTACATCCTTAGCTTTAACAAGTTTCCTGCGGGCAAAAACGAACTGCGGCAGCAAACAGAGTGGCTGAAACTGATCAAATTTGAGGAAAGCAGGCCCGAGCGCAACAGGCCGTCACAACCTTGACGACCGTGAAGTTGCAAATCACGGGAGGGAGGTAGAGGTATGAAGCGAACATTTCTGGTGGTCGTTATCGCCGCGGCGTTGGTAGGCTACCTTGTTGGAAGGGCGAGCAGAGCGACGTCGCAGCCGGCGCTCGTTGGCCATCTGAGCGATCTTTCCTTGGTGCAGAAGGCTTTCGCGCAGGAGGGACAAAGACAAGCTCTGCCATTTGGCTACGGCTCTGCGGAGGATCCTACGCTGGCACCGGATGCCCCGCCGCCGACTCATTGGGACATTGACGAAGTGAAAGCTGCGCATGCACAGCTGGTGGCGACTGCGGCGAAGGCGGCCACGGAAGCCGGAAGCGGGAGCACGCAGGCGTTCGGCGGTGGGCCGGTAAGTGTGCAGACGCGCAATTTCAGCATGTTCATGCTTTACCGCAAGCACCGTGACCAACCGGTACTGAGCCTGACCAAGGTCAATAGTTTGTGGGACGATGCCGAACAACATGCCGGCGTTTACGATTTCTACGTGTTTACCGGAGGGACGGGCGAGATGATCGTCGGGGGCAAGATCGCCAACCAGCAAAACCTGCACGACAAAGATGGCGTGATCCCGGGAGAGTACCGGGGACAACCAATCATCGGCGGCAAGACATTCAAAGTGAAGGCGGGTGACTGGTTGCTGATCCCGCCCAACACCCCGCACCAGCCAAAACCGGATGTCGGTGGCTTCAGTTACATGATCATGAAGATCAACGTGGGCATGTACCCCTGGGCTTTGGTGCGCTAGGGCCGGTTGAAGCGTCTAACAACCGTCTGCGCGTCGCACCGCGTTCACCAAAACTCCCGCCAACGACTCAAAGCAAGACCCTGCATTGCCCGGAGCTGCCCAACGCATCTCGTTGAGAAACCGCGTAAACACTAGTTTATTCCCTATATACCCATCCTGGGTCTTCAGCATCTGCCAGTTTCGCACTCCGGCACAGTTTGCGGCTCTGCCACAGACGCCAACGACTTCGCGCTCTTTTGTCAAAGTCTTGCCTCTTGGCCAGTCCGCCACGGCCGGGAGTAACGCTGGAACCAACTCGCCAAGAAAGCGATAATATCTCGCATCTATTCTTCCGACTCCTGACAAGGGGCGATTCATGATTCTCCAGCAGCAAAGCGACCCCATGGTGGCGATCCGCCAGACGGACCATGCTTTTTTGGCGGGATTCTTTGCTCGCGAGTATGGCAACGAGATCTTCAAGCGCCCCGAGCCTTCCGCATCCTTTTGCCTGGCTGTCGCGGAACACGACAATGGTTGGCAAGAATGGGAGTTGCAGCCTGGCGTAGATCATAAAAGCTTCACCCCGCACACCTTCATGACCATACCCACAAGCGAGCACATCGACCTCTATCAGCGCGGCATCGAGCGCATCGTCAAAGTCGATCTCTACGCCGGACTCCTGGTTGCTGCTCACTGCATGGGTCTCTACGACCGGACCCGCGCCACCATCCCGGGTTATTCCGCCAAGTATGTAAGGAGCGAGGAGCAGCATAAGGTCAATGATTTCGTGCAGCGCCTTCGCTTGCAGCAATTACGCTTGAAAGTGGATTTGCGCAACGACCCGGCGACCAAGCCCTTCGTCGACGAAAATTCGATCAAGGCAAATTCTCTGCGCCTTGATGCTTTGGACCGCTTGTCCCTGTTTTTCTGCCTCGGCGCATCCGACGAGACCGCGATCGACGGCGTGCCGATCAACGACGAGGGCAAGGAAGCCGACCTGTTTGTTCGTCCCGCCGGACACAACCAGTTCACCGTCGACCCTTATCCGTTCCGGCGCAATCCACTCGATTTTGCGATTCTCGCTCGCCGCATTCCCAAGCGCCGTTATGCCGACGACGCAGACCTCCAGACGGTCCTTACCGCTGCGCCTTTCTACAACATCTGTTACACACTGCGCTCGCGCTTGGCTGTGGGCAGTGCCTACGCCATCGGGGCTTGATACCAGTTTCCCCACCACCGCTCGGTTCCCCCGCACGCGCCATTTCTCACGCCCTCTGGTATCATTCCCCATGGGACCCATGCGGCCGGAACGCATTCCGCTCTTCCCTCTTAACGTCGTACTTTTCCCCGGCGAACAACTCCCCCTGCACATTTTCGAGCCGCGCTACCGGCGAATGGTCCGCGAGTGCCTCGACGCCAAAGCACCCTTCGGCATGCTCCTTGCCCTCCCGAATGGGGTAGTCCGCGTGGGCTGCACGGCCGAAATTCTTGAAGTCGTCCAGCGTTACGAAGACGGGCGCATGGACATCGTCACCGTGGGCCGCTGTCCGTTCCGCGTTGTGGATCTCTTCACCGAAGATCCTCTTCTCGAGGGTCACGTTGACTACCTCGAAGACGACTCCGATGATTCCTCCGCGGCACCGGGGAAACGCAAGCAGTTGATCGAGCTTTACGAGACCTGTCACACTCTCCTTTACACCAGTATGCCCAAAGATCTCGACCACCTTGCTAACGAAGAGCTCGCGTTTACGATTGCCGCGGCCCTACCACTCGACTTACTCTGGAAACAGCAGATTCTCGAACTTCGCTCCGAGGCTGAACGTCAGCATCGCCTGCTCGGGTATCTCCGAGAGTGGGCCCCGCATCTACAAAAAGTGAGCGGTTTGCGGAGTCGCGCCGGCGGCAATGGTCACGGATTAAACTAGGTTTCGGCGGACTGCCTCGAGCCGTCCGCGGATAGGGGCCCCATGACATCAACTCCCGCATACTACCCGGCAGGTCATTCCAGGCCGCGCACCCTCGGCGAATGGAAAAGCATCCCGGACTTTGACGCGCGCACCAATACGCTGTCCGTCAAAAACGAAATTCGCCGCAACCTTTTGCGCCTCGTCGAACGCGACGAAACACTCTTCCCGGGTGTGCATGGCTACGAGGACAGCGTCATCCCCCAAATCGTCAATGCCCTGCTCTCGCGGCACAATTTCATCCTTCTGGGTTTGCGTGGACAGGCCAAGAGCCGCATTTTGCGCGGCCTCATTCAACTTCTCGACCCGGAAATTCCGGTCATCGCGGGTTGTGAAATCAACGACAACCCGTTGCGCCCCATCTGCCGCTCTTGCCGCGAGCGTGTCGCCACGGAGGGCGACAAGACTCCCATTGCCTGGCTGCCGCGCGACCAGCGCTATGTTGAAAAGCTGGCGACCCCCGATGTCACCATTGCCGATATCATCGGCGACGTCGACCCTATCCGCGCCGCTCGCGGCGGCCGCGACCTTTCCGACGAACTCACCATTCATTACGGCCTTCTCCCTCGGGCCAATCGCGGCATCTTCGCCATCAACGAACTTCCCGACCTCGCCGGCAAAATTCAGGTGGGTCTTTTCAACATCATGCAGGAGGGGGACATTCAGATTAAGGGCTACCCGCTGCGGCTCCCGCTCGACGTGCTTCTCGTGTTCACCGCGAATCCGGAGGACTACACCGCACGCGGCAAGATCATCACTCCGCTGAAAGACCGCCTCGGCGCCGAAATTCGCACACACTATCCAACGAGCATCCGGGAAGGCATGACCATTACCGGCCAGGAGGCCTGGATCGAGCGCGACTCGGATATTAGGGTGGACGTCCCGGACTACCTCCGCGAGGTCATTGAGGAGATCGCGTTCCAAGCGCGGGAAGACAAGCGCGTGGATCGTCGCTCCGGTGTCAGTCAGCGACTGCCCATCACGACTCTCGAAAGCGTTGTGAGCAGCGCCGAACAGCGAACCGCGCGCATCGGAGAGGCTTCCGCTGTCGCTCGAGTGGCCGACATCTATGCGGCGCTGCCCGCCGTTACCGGAAAACTCGAACTCGAGTACGAAGGCGAACTGAAGGGTGCTGAAACCGTCGCGCGCGAGCTGATCCGTGCCGCGATTGGCCGGGTCTTCAGCAAACACTTCTCCGAGGTTAATTTCCAGGCCGTGATTCAGTGGTTCGAGGCCGGCGGCGAACTGAAGATCCCCGATCTCATCTCTACGACACAACGCTACCAGCAACTCGCCAAAATCCAGTGCCTCCTCGACCATGTCGCGAGGCTCGGTGTCGTCAACCGCAAAGACGAAGCTGCCACCGCCGCTGCCGGCGAAATGATTCTCGAAGGGCTCTGGGCGCACCGCCGAATTGGCCGGAGCGAAGAGCGTGGATTTTACGCCGACAAACCGCAGCGCCCCCCGGAGCCTCGCGAGCGCGACAGCCCCAACCGTCCGCGGCGTAATTACAATTGAGGGCTTATGAAAGTCGTAAAATACGGAAAGTATGTTGGCGAGCCAGCTGACGCTGTAGACCTCGACGAACTGCTTAGGCGCTTGGGCGATTTCCTGCTCCAGAGCGGATTTGAATCCCAGTATTACGGCCTCTCCGAATTCGACGCCGCTCATTCCATGGAAGCGCTGCGTGAAGCGATTCTCCGCGCGATCCAGGAAGGCGACCTCATTCCCGAAGGCCTCATCGGCGAAGAACTCCGCGAAATGCTGCGCGATCCCGGGGCGCTGAACAATGACGAAGTCCGCGACCTCATCGATAAGCTCATGGAGCGTCTCGCTCAGGAAGGCTACATCAACCCGCAACAACCGCCGCAAGTGACGCCTCCGCCCCACCACACGCCCGGCGGTCACCTCGGTCAGCCGCAAAACACCGAGGCGCGCTTTGAGATTACGGACAAGGCCATCGATTTTCTGGGATTCAAAACCTTGCAGGACCTGCTCGGGTCTCTAGGACGCAGCAGCTTCGGCCGCCATGACACCCGCGACCTTTCGACCGGCGTCGAATCCGGCGGGGCTTCACGTCCCTATGAATTCGGCGACGTTCTCAATCTCGATATTAGCCAGACGCTTTCGAATGCCATTCGCCGCGACGGCGTCAAAGTTCCCATCGATCTGCAATACCGCGACCTCACCGTCCACCAATGCGAATACCAGAGTTCTTGTGCGACGGTCCTTCTGCTCGATTGCAGTCACAGCATGATTCTTTACGGCGAAGATCGCTTTACTCCTGCCAAGCGTGTCGCGATGGCTCTCTCCCACTTGATCCGCACGCAGTATCCTGGCGACACTTTGAGCCTCGTTCTCTTTCACGATTCTGCCGAAGAAGTTCCCCTCAGCCAACTCGCCCGGGTCCAGGTCGGCCCTTTTTACACCAACACGCGCGAAGGCCTTCGCATGGCCCAACGCATCCTTCTTCGCCAGCGCAAAGACATGCGTCAGATCGTCATGATTACGGACGGCAAACCCTCCGCCCTCACGCTCGAGGACGGCCGCATCTACAAAAACGCCTTTGGCCTTGACCCCTTTGTCGTCGGCGAAACGCTCGAGGAAGTCAACAAGTGCAAGCGCGCCGGCATAATGATCAACACCTTCATGCTCGCGACAGACTACAGCCTCGTCCAGTTCGTCCAGAAGATCACGCAAATGTGCAAGGGAAAAGCCTACTTCACCACACCGTACAACCTCGGCCAGTATCTGCTGATGGACTACATGCAGCGCAAGACACGAACCATTCACTGAACGCAGCACCGGCACGTCGCGCGGGCCCTGGGCCTTCTTGGAGGTCGCCTCCTGCTTGTCTTGAGCTTCGGAGGGCTTGCCTTGACGAAAGGAACGGAGGCGTTCCTTCAAGTCCCTGTCCGAAACGGCTTTTTGACCGCTCCTGATGCAATTTGCTCTTCCCGCGTTACATGAAAAGAATCGAACTTT
>DATFTB010000206.1:0-13592 GCA_035262325.1 Candidatus Acidiferrum sp. | reverse complement strand
AAGGGTCAGTTCCCAGATGTTGTGGCGGCCGGACCCCGGCCGCCAAGCCGCCTGCTTTACCGTCACGCCTTTGAGCGACTGGCGAAGGTTCGGCCCGTGCCACGTTTTTTTCGAATAGCCCTCGTCGAGCAGCGCGAGAATCAAATGCTTGTTCATCGGGACCTCCGAGGGAAGTTGGATGCCGTTGCGGCAGAGGAAAGGTACCGCACGAGGACCCGGCGTCAGGTAGGTTGCCGCGCCCCAAAGGTCGGACCCGGACCGGGCTCGTGCCGCCAGCCGGGATTGCCGAAAACATAGCGCAGCTTGTTGGTCCAACCGGGAGCGCGCCAGGCATCGCGAAACAGATGACTTACTCCCTCACCGGAAGGCGAGGGCTTCTCACACAACGCAGGTCCCTACTTCGGACTTCGTTAGCGTGTGAAGGCTTAGTCCGAGCCTTAGTATTTCCCTTGCGCTTGCGTGGTCACGAGTTGTGATGAGACCACACTTCGTGCAAACGTGCTCCCGGTCCGAAAGTTTCTTGGCACCTTAGCACCGCACGGGCAACGTTGCGATGTGCCCCTCGCGCCTACCTTCGCAAACAGGCGACCAGCCTCTTCCGCTTTGTACGCCAGTTTTGTTACGAACGATGACCACGAGGCGTCATGCACTGCTTTTGCCAGCATTCCGCCAGCAAGGCCTTTAACGTTCAAAGCATCAGTTGCAAATCATTTGCATATCATATCGGACTAAGCTAGTCTTATATGATGCCCTTGCTTCTGAGTAAGTCATTTTATTTGTTCGGACTATCGATTGCGACGCTTCTCTTGTCGAGCTGCCTGAGTCTCGCGGGCTTCGCGCCGCTCGCTGCTCAGGAGAATCCCTACATCGTGGTCTATGACCACAACCTCGAAGAGCCCGGAAGCCTCGAGGTTGAGTACTTCTCGACCTTCGGAACGCAACGCGGCGGTCCGGGCTTTCATGCGTTCTGGGCCGAATTCGAATACGGTGCCACGGCCTGGTGGACGACCGAGTTCTACCTGGACGCGCAAAGCACCTTCGGCGAAAGCACCGTGTTTACCGGCTTCCGCTGGGAGAACCGCGTGCGACCCTTGAAGCGTGAACATTTCATCAACCCGGTGCTCTACATGGAGTTCGAGAACAAAAACGAAGCCGACAAGATCCTCAAGGAAATCGAAGGGCACGATGTCGAAGCCGATCAGGCGGTGCCGAACTCCATTGCCCGGCAACAGGTGGTGCGCGAAATCGAGCTGAAACTCATCCTTTCGAGCAACTACAAGGGATGGAATTTCACCGAGAACACGATTGCGGCGAAAAATCTGTCGAACCACCCGTGGGAATTTGGCTACGGGCTCGGCGCGAGCCGCCCGCTGGCGCTGAAGGGAGCGGCGCACCGCTGCAACTTCTGCCTGCAGCATTTCATTGCCGGCGTCGAAATGTACGGCGGACTCGGCGACCGCTGGAGCTTCGGCTTGCACGACACATCGCACTATCTGGCGCCGGGCCTCGCGTGGAATCTTCCTTCCGGTTGGACCTTTCGCCTCGCGCCGACATTCGGGCTGAACGGCAACAGCCATCAGTTTCTATTGCGTTGGGGCGTGTCCTACGAGATCTCGGGTTTTGGACGCATGGTTCAGAGCATGTTCAAGGGGCAAGAGCGATGAAATTTCGTCTGTATGTCGTCGTGAGTGTGCTGCTCTTCGCCGGACTAGGGCTCGCGCTCTGGGCCCAGGACGGAAACAAGGGGCCGGAACAGAAGGAGTCGGTCTACGCCGAACTCGCAAGGGTCCCGGAGAAAGAGCGGCAGAAGACGAATCCGCTCGCAAAGGATGCCGAGGCGGTTGCCGCCGGTGAGGTGCTGTTCGAAGAACACTGCGAGGAATGCCACGGCAACCGAGGCATGGGTGGCAAGAAGGCGCCGAGCCTCAGGGCGGCGGAAGTACAGAACGCCACGCCGGGCGCGATTTTCTGGATCCTGACCAACGGCGTCGTGCGCAAGAAAATGCCGGTGTGGTCAAAATTGCCGGAGCCGCAGCGGTGGCAGTTGGTGAGTTACATCAAGTCGCTCGGGATCGCCGAGGCTGCGAGCGAGGATGCGTCGAGGAAACCTTAGCGGGATTTCTACTGTCCGAGAGACACGCCCGCGTTCCCGAGCAGGTCAAGCGCTCAACCATCGGGCCACCGGCTTCCACGCCTGGGTGTGCTCGCAGATCACGCGGAGCGCCGCTGTGATGGGAATGGCCAGGATCAGGCCCATGCCGCCCCACACCCACCCCCAGAAAAGCAAGGAGATCGTTATGGCGACGGCGTTCAGTTGCACTTGCCGCCCCACGAGCTGCGGCGCAATCAGGTTTTGCGCCAACACGTGAATTCCCGTAAGCACGACCGCGATCAGCCAGAAGTGGCTCACCGCTTTCCATTTCACGATGGCAAGCAGAAAAGCCGGAAGCCATGCCAGCACGGCGCCGATGTAGGGAACCATGTTGAACAGGCCGGAAACGATGCCCGCGAGCACCGGGTAGTCGAGTCCCAGCGCCAGAAAGAAGATGCTGCTGCAGGCGACCACCACCAGCGTCACAACGCACATGCCAATCAGATAGTCGCGCAGAACGTCGCGCAAATCGTCCAGGGTTTCTTTCACCTGCGTGCGGCGCGAAATCGGGAAGAGCTGCAAGGTGGAGTGCCAGGCCTCGCGCTTTCCGGCCAACATGAAGAATACCAGGAACGGAACGAAGGTACCTTCGAGCACGAGCGCATACAGCGAGCCGATACCGCGCAGGAAAAGCGTGTGAACCATGCCGCTATCGGCGGCCGGCGTGGCGGCCTTGGGGGCTCCGTCGGGATTGGACAGGTCGTTTACACCTCCTTCGATACCGCTGAGCTGTTGTTGCAGTCCGCTGGTGGCCTGGCGAAGAGTGTGGCGGTACGTTTGCCAGTTGGCAGCGAAGTCGGCCGTGCGCGTCCATAAGCCGTAGACCACCGCCGCAATGACCGCAATGAGGATCAGCACCATGACCAGCGCACCGATCGTCCTCGGAACGCGGAATCGCTCGAGCAGCTCGACCGCAGGGTCAAGGAAATAGGCCAGGAGGACGGAAAGCAACAGGGTAATGACGACGCCGGCCGCATAGTAGAAAAACAAAAGAATGATGGCTGCCGCCAGGATCCTCAGGCTGAAAGTCCAGCCCGGGATCCGCAAGACTGTCGGGGGCGTTTCCGTCGTGGCCAAGCGTCACCTTCTTAGCTTTCAAAGTAACACACTCGCGGGCTTTCCGGGCGTGGCCAGCGCAACGTGTGTCATGGGCCGTTCATATTTGGTCGGAAATAGTCTTCCCCGGAGAACTCCATCCCCGGGCGGGGATTTTGCGTGTGCTAGACTGCCCGGAGGTCATTCGTTGACCGGAAAATCATGGCCAAAGAGCTTTTCGGCACAGACGGTATTCGCGGCGTTCCGGGCACCCCGCCGCTCGATGACCGGACGTTGTACTCGACCGGGCGCGCGCTCGGCGAATATCTGAAGCGCGAACACGGGGCGGCGCACGTTTTGATCGGGATGGATACGCGCGAATCGGGGCCGCACATCGCGGCGCTTTTGGCTGCGGGACTGGCCTCCGCGGGCTCGAGCGCCGAATTCGCGGGAGTGATCACGACACCGGGCGTGGCCTGCCTCGTGCGGCAAAATGACTTCGAGGCCGGCGTGGTGATTTCGGCTTCGCACAATCCTTATCACGACAATGGAGTAAAACTCTTCTCGCATGCCGGGATGAAATTCCCTGACGCGGAGGAAGAGATCATCGAAGCGGAGATTCTCCGTAAGCGCCCGATGAGCGTACCGTCTGCCCGCCCGGCGCTGGCCGCGAGTCAGGCCTTTCACAGGGAGTACCTCGAGTTCCTTCGCGGCCACGCCCTTCCGGAGGCCCAGCTTAGCGGTCTTCGCATCGTTCTCGATTGCGCCAATGGTGCCGCTTACCAGTTGGGGCCGGAACTGTTCCGGTCGCTTGGAGCCGACGTGGTGGCCATGGGCGTCGATCCGGATGGTCGTAACATCAACGCGGGCTGTGGATCGCTCTATCTCGATGAGTTGCAGAAGCGCGTGGTTGCCGAACGAGCCGTCATGGGCGTGGCCTTTGACGGCGATGCCGACCGCTCGCTCTTTGTTTCAAGCCGCGGCCAGGTGGTGAACGGAGACGGAGTGTTGCTGGCCTCCGCCCGCTACCTCAAGGCCCAAGGTGCACTGAAAAGCGGAAGAGTGGTAGCCACGTCTATGTCCAACCTGGGACTCGAACGGGTGCTCGCCCGCGAAGGAATCTCGCTCGTCCGGGCAGCCGTCGGTGATCGCTACGTCCTTGAAGAGATGCTGAAGTCGGGAGACAACCTGGGCGGAGAGCAGTCGGGGCACATCATATTTCTCGACGACAGCCCGGCCGGCGATGGGCTGCTGACCGCCGTCAAGATCGCCTCGCTCGTGTCCGCGAAAGGCTCGCTCGAATCGCTGATCGAAGGACTGAAGGACTATCCGCAGGTAATCGTAAACGTAAAGGTGAAATCCAAACCGCCTCTCGATTCGCTTCCGGAGGTGTCGCGCGCACTCGAAGAAGCCAGAACGACTCTGGGAGCGAATGGGCGGGTGGTGTTGCGCTATTCCGGCACCGAGCCCTTGGCTCGGGTGATGGTGGAAGCCGAGCGCCGCGCCGATGTCGAGCGGTTTTCGGAGTCCATTGCCAACGCGCTGCGCAGGGAAGTAGGTGCCTGATCCGTTGCCGACCGCGGGACCGCCGGACGAAATAACGTCACTTCCTGTTCACATCTTTCCACAGGTCACGCCAATTTGTTCCAAAGTCTGTAGGAAGGGGGGAGGAGTCTGTGGGATTTTGTAGATTTCCATGTTACAGGGGCTTTGTTACAACACACTTTTGTGCCTAAGTGCATTTATATCAGTCTATTACTAGTACCAGCCCCTCCGCCCATTTCTTGGCAAAGGTCGTGCAATCTAAATTTACAATCCATGAGATTGGCTTCCCGGGGTGGCCGAAACTCAACCTCGACTGAGTTCTCGGTTATTGGGGGGTCAGATCAATAAATAGAAGGGGGCTTGCACCGGCCCCCTTTTTTTTGTCTCCTACCGCGTAGTTTTCCCCCTTTTGCGTCTTCCCGAAGGTTCGAGAACCTGGCGGGCGGCACCCTCAAAAACAAAAAGCGGGCTCCAAAAAAATGAGCGGCCGGTGGGGGTGCCGGCCGCTCTGGCGTGGGGGATGGAGGGACTACTTGTCGGAAGCTCAACTCTCTTCGCCAAGGGCTGGTTCTTCCACTGCACTCGCGAGCAGCGGACGAACCTACAGGAGCAAGATCGTGACGATCATTCCGCCCACTTCGAGGAGAACCTAACTCCCGACAACGCTAGCGAGTGTGCCTGTTTGAAGGCCCGGAGTCACTAGTCTGATCGGGCTATGGCGAGCAGTACCGAAGCTTGAACGCCTTGGTACTTCCGATTGGTACGAGACGGACGGCTCCCCTAGCTCTTTCGGGACGTCCGATCCCGTCTGGCTCCTGGCCGCTCGCCTACGCTATTCTTCTAGCACCATGCATGACTTGAACTATTTTCGTGACCACCCGGAAGTATTCGCCGACATGGCCAAGCGGCGAAACATGGCGCTGGACCTCGACGCTTTCCGGGCGCTCGATAAGGAACGCCGCGAACTGATTACCGAAAACGAGAAACGCAAGGCTCAGCGCAACAAGGCCAGCGAAGAAATCGGCCGCCTGAAGAAAGAGAAGAAAAACGCCGACTCGCTGCTCGGCGAAATGAAGCACCTGTCCGAGGTCATCAAGCAGACCGACGAACGCATCGAGGCTTTGGACGCGAGGCAGCGCGAAGTTTTGCTCACGATTCCGAATATTCCGCACAGCAGCGTTCCGTACGGCAAGGGTTCGGAAGGCAATCAGGAGGTGCGCCGCTGGGGCCAACCCCCGAAATTTGATTTCGAGCCCAAGCCGCATTGGGAAGTCGGCGAAAAAGCGGGCATTTTGGACCTCGAAGCCGCCGCGCGCATCACCGGGGCGCGCTTTGCGGTCTATCGGGGCTGGGGCGCGCGTCTCGAGCGGGCGCTGGCCAACTTCTTTCTGGACGTGCATACGCGGGAGCACGGCTACACGGAGATTCTGCCGCCATTTCTGGTCAACTCCGCATCCCTCCTCGGCGCCGGCCAATTGCCGAAATTCGCCGCCGACCTTTTCAAGGTCCGCGACACGGACTTCTGGCTGACGCCTACCTCGGAAGTGGAGTTGCACAATCTTCACCGCGACAAAACGCTCGGCGAAGACGAACTTCCGATCCACGTCACGGCGTGGACGGCTTGCTTCCGTTCCGAAGCGGGCGCGGCGGGCAAGGACACGCGCGGGATCTTGAGGCAACACCAGTTCCAGAAGGTGGAGCTCTTCAAATTCACCCATCCGGACAAAAGCTACGAGGAGCACGAGGCTCTGGTGCGGAACGCCGAAGCGATTCTCGAGAAACTGGGGCTGCACTACCGCACCGTGCTGCTGTGTAGTGGAGACCTGGGCTTCGCTTCCGCGAAAACCTACGATCTCGAGGTCTGGCTGCCTTCGACGAACGAATTTCGCGAAATCTCCTCGTGCTCGAATTGCGAAGCGTTTCAGGCCCGCCGCGCGGGTATACGATTCAAGCCGAAGAGCGGCGGACGAAGCGAGTTTGTGCACACGCTAAACGGTTCGGGACTGGCCGTCGGGCGCACCTGGATCGCCATCATCGAAAACGGCCAGCAGGCCGATGGCTCGATCCTCATTCCCGAGGTTCTCCGCCCCTATATGGGCATCGACCGCATTCCGGCACAAAACTCCCGCGAGCCCGCCTGAGGGCTCCGCCCATCGGCAGTGTTAAGGCGTTTTGAATGTTTAACTTAGGTCGTAACGAGGACGCCTGGAGGGACTCCCCTCGGTGACTCCTTAGGTTGCGCAACCCATTGAAATTACAGCTTTTCGTTTGACTCCCCGAAAGGCCCTGCATACACTCGGCTCATCTGGTTTGGAGCACTAGAAAGGCACCATGGCTGTCGACCGAGTCCAGTAAACTTGATGGCATTTTTTGCTCGCATGTTGCGCTTCGTGTTTTGGCTGCTGATCGTCTCGGGGACCACTTCGATCCTGCGCCGCATTGTGGCCCAGATGGGAGAAGGAGCGGACGAAGCCCGAGGGGGCACGGATCGGCCGGGCGACGAGGCCGCCGAGAAATTGCTGCGCGATCCGATTTGCGGGATGCACGTGGCCGAAGGTCTTGCCGTGCCTTTGCGCGAAGGCACAGAGGTTGTGCATTTCTGCTCCGCCGCGTGTCGCGACAAATACCTGAGCGGAGCCAAGAGGTTCGCCGCGAACGGTTAGGACGAAATCACCTTGTTCCAGGTTTACGAGGTCGGGCCCGGTTGTATGCAGTTAGGGAAATTTGAGCGCAACGGAAAGGACCGAAGCTAATGGCCACGGTGGCAAAACCCCCAGTCCCGAGCCGTACGGTGCCAGCTCCCCCGATGGTGCCGCGCATCGCCCCGCGCGAGGAACTGAATCCCTTTCGCATCGCGCAGATTCAATTCGATATGGCCGCGGAAGCGTTGAAGCTGGACCCGAGCTTGCGCCAGGTGTTGCGCACGCCGAAGCGCATTCTCGAAGTGTCCTTGCCGACCAAGATGGACAACGGGCAAGTGAAGGTGCTGACCGGTTACCGCGTGCAGCACAACGTGGCGCGCGGTCCCGGCAAGGGCGGCGTTCGTTTTCATCCGAACGTGACGCTCGACGAGGTAAAGGCCCTCGCGGCGTGGATGACCTGGAAAACCGCGCTCGTGAATGTTCCGTTCGGCGGCGCGAAGGGTGGCGTGATTTGCGAGCCGAAGCGCATGTCGAAGAGCGAGCTCGAGCGGCTGACGCGACGCTACGCGAGCGAGATTTTGCCCTTGATCGGCCCGGACCAGGATATTCCCGCGCCCGACGTGTACACCGATGCGCAGACCATGGCCTGGATCATGGACACGTATTCGATGATGGTCGGCCACACCGTACCCGGCGTGGTCACCGGCAAGCCGATTTCGATCGGAGGCTCGCTCGGACGCGGCGAAGCGACGGCCCAGGGCCTCGTCTACGTCGTGGAAGAGGCCTGCAAGGTCAAAAAGATCTCGTTGCGCGGCGCAACCGTGGCCATCCAGGGGTTTGGAAATGCCGGAGCGACGGCGGCACGGCTCCTGGCCGACAAAAAGGCGAAAATCGTTGCGCTCAGCGATACGCGCGGGGGCGTGACAAATTCGCGCGGCATCGACCCGATCAAGGCCATACGCTACAAGGAGCGTTCCGGCACCGTGGTCGGCATGCCCGGAGCTTCGCGAATCTCGAATGAAGATCTGCTGACCATGAAATGCGACATCCTGATCCCCGCGGCGCTGGAAAACATGATTACGCTCCAGAACGCAGAGTCGGTGAAAGCGCGCATGGTGGCCGAGGCCGCCAACGGCCCGACCACGCCGCACGCGGACGAAATCCTGGCGCGGCGGGGAATCACCGTGCTGCCCGACATTCTGGCGAACGCCGGCGGCGTGACCGTGAGTTACTTCGAATGGGTGCAGAACCAGGAAGGCTTGTTGTGGGATTCCGATGAAGTGAACGTCCGGCTGCAGAGAATCATGGTGCGCGCCTTTCACGATATGATCGAGGCCATGCGGAAACACCACGTTCCGCCGCGCGCCGCCGCCATGACCGTGGCGGTCAGCCGCGTCGCCGAGGCCACGCTCGTCCGCGGCCTGTTCCCTTGAAGCGCTCCTAACCGAGCGCCGCGCGGCCCGCAAAAACTCCCCGAGATTCGATCCGGCCTTCAGAACTTGACGACGCGAACGACCCAGGCCTAGAACTGTCGTTTTTTTCTTCGCAAAAATTCCTTGCAGAGAAAATTCAGTGCGCGTACATTCGCAGATGCCGGGCGTTTTCCGCTGCGAACGGGGCCAGAGCTCGCACCGTGAAAACGTGTCCGGCTATTTTGTTCACCGAACGAGGCGAAAAACGACCCATCATGAGCCATTTGCATTCGCAGCCGATAGCCGCGCCTCCCATTCTCTTGACCGTCGCTGGATTTGATCCCAGTTGCGGTGCCGGAATTGCCGCTGATCTCAAAACCTTCGCGGCGTACGGCTGCTATGGCGTGGCGGCGATCACTTCATTGACGGTACAGAACACGCAGGGCGTCGAAGCCGTGCACAACACCCCGAGCGCGGAATTGCGCGAACAACTCGACATCCTCGCCAAGGATTGCGAAATTTCGGCCGTGAAGGTGGGCATGCTCGGAAACCGGGGGAACGCCGTGGTGGTGGCCGAATTCCTGGACGCCCACAAATTCGCTCACGTCGTGCACGACCCGGTGCTGAAGTCTTCGAGCAATTCCGAGCTGCTCGAATCCGGCGGCATCAAGTTCCTTTCGACGGAAATGTTGAAACGCTCAAGCGTCATCACTCCCAACGTGGCCGAGGCGGAAGTGCTCGCCGGCATGAGCATCAAGGAAGTGGCGGACATGGAAGCGGCCGCGCGCAAGATCGGGGAGATGGGCGCGCGCGCCGTGATCGTCAAGGGCGGGCACATGGAGAAGGCCATCGACGTGCTCTTTGACGGCAACGAGATCCATCAACTGGGCGGCGACAAGGTCAAGGTCGAGCACACCCACGGCACCGGTTGCACCTTCGCCTCGGCCATCGCCGCGCAACTCGCGGCGGGCCGCTCGCTTCTCGAAGCCACCACGCTCGCCAAGGCCTACGTCATGAAAGCGATTGAGAGAGCCTATCCGGTCGGCAAAGGGCGCTTGCCGCTCGACCACTTTTATCGTATGAAAATAGAACCGCTGGCCCGCGGCACGCATGAAGTGCCGCAGCACGGGTTACATCCGGCTGCCGAGCCGGCCGCACACTAAGCGAAGAAAGGAGGAAATTTCTATTCCGGAGGGAACGACCTTCCAAGCAAGCCTACCCGCGAGGAGGGAGTATGCAAAAAATCGTTCGTTGCAAAGACTGTCAGCGCGGAATGAGGATCGTGGGATCCACCGGGCTCGGAAAGGAGGTCCAGCGCAAGGCCATCTGCCCCTACTGCAAAATGAAGAACCGGGTGACTTGGCCGCGAGGAGACCCTTTCCGGGTGCA
The DNA here is from genome assembly GCA_035262325.1 of Candidatus Acidiferrum sp. GTDB lineage: Bacteria > Acidobacteriota > Terriglobia > Acidiferrales > UBA7541 > Acidiferrum. Next base: position 3,417 of record DATFTB010000206.1, on the reverse strand, counting down.
AAGAATCGCAACACGCTAGAGACCAGGTTCGACCGAAGTTCCCATTGACCCGCTCCCGACCTCGACCGCCTCCGCCGTCTCCTCCGCCCCCCGAACCTCCGCCGCCCCGACCGCCCGAGCCCGGCGCCGCCGACGAAGAAGCGATTAGGTGGTACTTGGGAAAGCACGCGGCGGGAACCGACCGTCAGACCTCGTAAGCGATTTTGCCGGCCACAATCGTGGCGACCGGCCCCCCTTTGAAGCTTCGCCCGTCGAATGGGGAGTTGCGCGATTTGCTGGCGCTTCGCTCGACCTGATAGGTCCACGGCCGGTCGAGCGCGAAGATCGTGAGGTCTCCCGGATCGCCGATCGCGATGCGCCGGTCTTTGCCCAAAACGCGCGCCGGGCCGGTCGTGAAAAGCTCCACCAGGCGCATGACGGAAATGCGGCCCGTATGGACGAGCTCGTCGAGGGCCAGAGCGACAGCGGTCTCGAACCCGAGAATGCCGAAGGGCGCTTTGTCGAACTCGACGTCCTTCAAAGCCGGCTCGTGCGGCGCGTGATCGGTGGCGATGGCGTCGATCGTGCCGTCGGCCAGGCCTTCCCATAGCGCCTGGCGGTCTTCCCGAGCCGCGAGCGGCGGATTCATTTTGTAGCGCGAGTCGTAGGTAACGTCCTCGTCGATCAGGGTGAAGTGGTGCGGGGTAACCTCGCAGGTGACACGCAAGCCGCTCTGCTTTGCAAAGCGCACCTGCGCGAGAGAAGCCTTTGCGGAAAGGTGAGCAATGTGCAGCCGCGCCCCGGTGAGTTCGGCGACTTGCACGTCGCGCGCCACACAGACAGACTCCGCCGCCGCGGGCATGCCGGGCAGGCCGAGTCGCGTCGAGGCGACACCCTCACGCATCACCGCGCCCGCAGCCAGCGAAACGTCTTCCGCGTGTTCAATGACCGGCAGGTCAAGCGTGCGGCAGTAGTCCATGATCTGCCGGGCCAGCTTTGCGCTCGAAATGGGCTTGCCGTCGTCGGAGACGGCAACGATTCCGGCATCCCGCATGGCGGCAATCTCGGCGATGGCTTCGCCCTTGCTGCCCATGCTGGCCGCGCCGATCGGCCAGACGCGAACGTGCCCATGGGCCTTGGCGCGGTCGACGATGAACCGGGTGATCGAAGCGTTGTCGTTCACCGGCTGGGTGTTGGGCATCGAACATACAACCGTGAAGCCGCCACGCGCCGCAGCGCGCGTCCCGGTTTCAATGGTTTCGGAATTCTCCTGGCCCGGCTCGCGCAGGTGCACGTGCAGATCGATAAAACCAGGCGCCACGATGAAGCCGCTGGCATCGAATGCCGCGGCTCCGTTGGTGTCCGCGATTTTTCCTGTCGGAGCGATTTCCGCGATGCGGTCGCCGTCGAGCAGAATATCGCGCGGCGCATCGGTTCCGGACGCAGGATCGAGCATGCGGCCATTCTTAATCAGAAGCATGAGCCGATTCCTTGGGCGAGGCTTCTGTCTTGCTAGCGAGGGCCGGATGAGTTCCTTCGGAAGCGCCCACCATCAGCAGGTAGAGGATGGCCATGCGTACGCTGACCCCGTTGGTGACCTGCTCGAGAACGGCCGAGTGCGGCCCGTCGGCGACGTCCGGGGTGATTTCCGTACCGCGGTTGATGGGGCCGGGATGAAGAATCAGGGCGTCGGGCTTGGCAAGTTTCATGCGCTCGGAGTTCAGCTGGTAGAGAAGGATGTAGTCGTTTTGCGACAGGGAAGGTTCGTAGAGGCGCTCGGTCTGCACGCGAAGCACGATGATCACGTCGGCATCCTCGAGGGCCTCCTCGACGCGGTAGACGCAGCGAATGGGCGTGCCGGGAGGGCCGATGCGCTCGAGCTCCCGGGGAACCCACATGGCGGGCCCGCAGAGCGTGAAGCGGCAGCCGAATTTTCCAAGCAGATGGATGTTGGACCGGGCCACGCGGGAATGCGCGATATCGCCAAGGATGGTGACATTCAAGCCGTTCAGCGTGCCTTTGCGGTCGCGGATCGTGAGGGCGTCGAGCAGTCCCTGCGAAGGATGCTCGTGCGTGCCGTCTCCCGCATTCACCACGGGAATTTCGAGATGCCGCGCCACAAAATCGGCCGCGCCCGACGAGGAGTGGCGCATCACGAAACAATCCGGCTTCATCGCATTCAGGTTGTTGGCGGTGTCAAGAAGCGTCTCGCCCTTCTTGAGGCTGGAGGCTTCGGCCTGCAGGTTCATGGTGTCGGCGCCGAGCCGTGAGGCGGCCGTCCCGAAACTGAGCCGCGTACGCGTGGAGTTTTCAAAGAAAGCCAGCACCACGGTCTTCCCGCGAAGCGTGGCGAGTTTTTTCAGGGGATTGCGCTGAATCTCCTGGAACGGCTTGGCCTGATCTAAAATGAAGGTGATTTCGTCCGCGGCAAGCGGTTCGAGCGCCAACAGGTCACGGAAGCGATAGTTCAAATTTCCACTCATCCGAAGCTAAGCCGCATCTCTCGGCGAGGACGGGAATCAGGATTCTCCTCGACCATATTTTACGCGGCGAGGCAGCGGGACGCAAAAGCTTTGGCGCTCGGGCATCAGGAATCCACACGGTCGACGAGCACAACGCGTTCCTCGTTGTCGACCTCCTGGAGGCGAACCTCGATGATTTCGGTTGTGCTCGTCTGAATGGTGCGCCCGACGTATTGCGCTTCGATCGGCATTTCGCGGTGCCCGCGATCGATCAGCACGCACAGAGATACGCGCTTCGGCCGGCCGAGATCGAACAGCCCGTTCATGGCCGCGCGAATGGTGCGGCCGGTATAGAGAACGTCGTCAACAAGCACGAGGTCGAGGCTGTCCACGGGGAATGCGATATGCGATGACTGCAGCACGGCCTGCGGCGCCACCTTCGAAAGGTCGTCGCGGTAAAGGGTAATGTCCAGAGTTCCAACCGGAACGTCCACCCCATCGATGCCCCGCATGGCCCGGGCGATCCGCTGGGCCAGGGGTACGCCGCGGCGGCGAATGCCAATCAGCGCCAGATGGCGCGTCCCGCCGCTCTTTTCGACGATCTGGTGGGCCAGGCGCTGCAATGTCCGGTCAATTTCCGCTGCGGACATCAACTGCTGCTTTTCGATGAGGCGCATGCTCGCGTAATCGTAGCATAACTTCCTGAGAGAAACGTTTCACGTGACGCGCGCGAAAAAACGCGGGCTGTCACGGGGAGTTCACGCCGAGCGTGGTAGACTCCGCAAGATCCATTGGGGGAAAAAGCCTTGCAACTTTGTTCGATGCGCGCCTGTCGTCGTGCCGTGCGAACCCTCGTAGGAGCTGCTCTGCTGCTTCTCGGAGCCACCGCGGCAATCAGCGCCCAAGCGCCGAAAACTACGGCGGTCGTTAAGGCCCGGACGGCGACACGGCCGAAGCTCGTGGTGGTCCTGGTGGT